>JAZUIS010000069.1:0-6737 GCA_045642345.1 Lachnospiraceae bacterium | reverse complement strand
TAGAAGTAATATGAGTGGACAACAGTAAGGATTAACAGGGTATTTGGGAAAGAAGATTATCACATCACCCATTTTTTTCTCAAAATGGGTGATGTGCAAATCGAAAATTTGATATACACTATTACCAAATGTGATAATGTTTATATAATGTTTAGCTACTCAAATAATTATTTTTAAGGAGGAAATATGAAGAAGTTTTTTGATTCGTTACTGGTTTCAGTTCTTTTGGTTGCCTTGATTTCTGTAACTGCATGGGCTGATGATTATTATAGTATTTCGGTTGATATTACCCCTAGGGAACTGAATGCTGTAACCGATAGTGCGGCGGCGGATTATGTCCATGTCGACGTTGATGTAGTTCCAACAACCGGTTCGGATGCCGGAGAACAACGTTATCTAGATGTTACTCATCCCGTAGATGCTACGCCAGTTCCTACCGCTAAGCCCGGTGATGGTGTACGCATATATTACGATGATATAGCAGGCTACAATAAACCAAGTGTTTCTGCTGCATATGGCGGAAACCCTGATGACGGAGTGTCTCCTTCTCTTATACCCGGAGAGACAGGAGTTGACGATGCATCACGTAATTTTTTTGATTTTACAATGCCTGACGGCAATGTAAAAGTTAACGTTTACTACGAAGCGCCCACAAAGGCGCCCGCCAGCACTCCCGGCAACATTCTTCCTCCTTCACCCGCTTACAATTCTAATGAAGAGGAAGCGCCAGCGCCTCAGGAGCCTCAGGAGCCTCAGAGTGCTTCTGCAGTTCCGACGGAGGCACCTATGTCTGTACTGCCTGCCAATGCCATTACCTTTGGGGGAGCACCTATGGCACCTACAGGTGCTGCATATGGTGCTGCAAACAAATTCAGCGCAACCGTTTTAAACCTTGAGGCAAAGGACCTTAGCAATCAGAACGGGCTTGCAGCATACTACGCAGCTATAGAAGGAAAAGAGGCAGCTATTCTTGCAACATACGGAGTTTATGCAAGCAAAGATCTTTCTGCCGAAGATAACGGTAAGTTAACATCACTTACCTGGAAGAATACTACTGCCGAAAAACTAGACAAGAATACCAGAATAAAAGCAGTATGCTATAACCTTATTGACGGAACCTATACTATTGAGGGCGAAATCGATGAGTTTGGAAATATTATCTTGAAGAATTTCATTATAAGACCGGCCAAAACAAACATTACGGTTTTTATTTGCAGATAGGCAATAATGAAATTGATCATTAAGTAATATAATACGTGTGAAATAAAAGAGATGTGTCATTCCTCAGACACATCTCTTTTATTTTGTCAGAAAATATGCTAAAATACACTAAATTGACACATTACAAGGTGGGCTTTTTATGCATTTGGTTTATAACGTACACTACGATATAGCAGCCTTGGCATTTTTGCTTATCGTGTTTGTTTACATGAACTTAATGTATCCTAAGAAATCGGTGACAATGATTAAGTATCGTCGTGTTATCGTTTTCTTGATGCTGTCAATTATCTTTGATGTTTCTTCAGCAGTTACCATCTCATATGCACAGAATATTCCCAACTGGATTAATATGTTAATCAATACACTTTATTTTGGTGTATCGTTTATGCTGGAATATTCATATTTCGAGTATGTTACCGCTTATCTCGGAGGCAAAGTCGATAGGAGAATTCTTATTTCGACGAAGGGGCTTCTGGGAGTTTATATGGCTATTCTCTTGGTCAATCTTTTCTTCCCGCTTGTTTTTTATTTTGATAGTAATCATCAATATTGTCATGGTGTTTTATATTATGGAATTAATATAATTCTGTTCTATTACATTATTATGGGAATTGTGGTAACGGCCATTAACAGAAAGACGATTACAAGACGTCAGTTTGGCTCCTTCCTGTTGTTTATGATTATCGAAATAATCGCTACGATTATTCAGACCTTTGTGGCTCAGGATGTTCTTATTATGCTGTTTATATCATCTGCAACGATGATAGTTTTGTTATTTGCACTTGAAACTCCGGATTATCAGAAACTAACGAAGACCCTGGAGGAACTGGAAAACAGCAAGCAGGAACTCGAACTTGCCAATGACGCAGCAATTTCCGCACAGCTTGATGCTGAAGAAGCCAACCGTGCAAAGAGTGCATTCCTGGCTTCCATGTCCCATGAAATCAGAACACCCATTAATGGCGTTTTGGGTATGAATGCCATTATTCTTAAGCAGGCCAAAGACCAGCAGATTCTCGAATATGCCCGCAATATCGACAATGCAGGTAACGGTTTATTGTCTTTGGTTAATGATATTCTTGACTTATCAAAGATTGAATCCGGCAAGATGGAATTATCCCCGGTTCAGTATGATTTGTCAAAGGTGCTTTCGGCTTGCTATAATCTGGAATTCCTTAAGGCAAGAGATAAAGGCCTTGATTTGCTTTTTGAAAATAATACAACGATTCCCTGCGATTTGTACGGTGATGATGTAAGAATAAGACAGATTATCGTCAATCTTCTTAGTAATGCCATTAAGTATACCGCCGAAGGTATGGTAGTACTTACCGCCGACTGGGAAAAGATAGACGATTACAATATGATTCTCATTATCTCGGTTAAAGATACAGGTATCGGTATTAAACCCGAGAATGTAGAGCATTTGTTTGATGCCTTTGCCAGAATGGATGAGAAGAAGACCAGAAGTATTGAAGGCACAGGTCTTGGACTTAAGATTACCAAACAGTTCGTAGATATGATGAACGGCTCGATTCAGGTAGAGTCTGATTACGGAATGGGTTCGGAGTTTGTGGTTCGTATTCCTCAAAGAATTGCAGGTAAAGGCATTCTGGGTGATTTTGCAAACTACGTACATATCAGTAAAGAAGAGAATATTGATACCTTTGCCCGCTTCAAGTGCCCTAACGGAAAACTTCTTGTTGTTGATGATGTTTCGCTTAACCTTCAGGTTATTCAGGGACTTCTTAAAGAAACACAGATGCGTGTTGATAAGGCTTCTTCGGGTGCACAGTGTATTGAGATGGTTCAAAAGGAAAATTACGATATTATTTTACTTGACCATATGATGCCTGAAATGGACGGTATTGAGACCTTCCGTAAGTTAAAGACTATGGGGGATGTATTTAATGTAAGAACTCCCGTAATCATGCTTACGGCCAATGCCATACGCGGTGCAAAGGAAGAATATCTGGCGGAAGGATTTACGGATTACCTAAGCAAGCCTGTACGTGAACAGGAACTTAATGAAATGATTATTAAACACCTGCCACCTGAAATGTGTATTGTGGAGGAAGTAACAATTGGTTTGGAACCTCCGATACAGGAAGAAAAGAAATTCGAAGCAATGCCTGTTATTTATGATGTATTGCCCAGTACCGAAGATGTTAAGAGCGAGTTTGCTAAGCGCTTCAGCTTCCTTGATGTTGATACGGGATTGCTGTATTGCATGAATAACGAAGAATTCTATGAGAGTATAATAAGAGAATTCAGAACGTCAAATAAGTATGATGAAATTCAAGATGCTTATGATGATGCTGATTTAAAAAATTATGCCGTTATGGTACACGGTGTTAAATCCTCTGCACTTACCATCGGAGCCAACAAGGTTTCGGAGCTTGCCAAGAACCTTGAATTTGCCGCTAAGGCAGATGATGTTGATTATGTTAAGGGTAATCATTATGTCTTTATGCGAGCATACGGAGAACTTCTTGATAATCTCGACGAGGTTTATGGATGAGTCGGCTAAAATAAACCGACACGGATGATAAAGAAATTTGAACTACCTTCCGATATATATTGTGAGCACCAAAGGCCAAGGTGCAATATTAATTGAATCGCCAGGGACGGAACACTTTTTGTAAGGAAACAAAAGATGTTTCGTCCTTTTGTATACTCTAAGGGATTTGAAGTATGCAAGGGGCAAAAGGAGGGTACAACTTAAATATGAGAATTGATTCCGGTAACATAGGAATGGATTCCGCAAGAACTTACTCATCATATGAGAGTAGGTCCCGCAGATTTTCTGCAAGTTTGAAGCAGGAAGCTTATGCAAATAATCCGTATTCGGATTATCTTGGCACTGATACCGCAGCCGAAAACGAAGATTCCGAGAATAAGGACGACAACCTTATATCGGCAGAGGGTATCGGAGTTGCCGATACGTTGGAGCAACTGCAAAGCAAAGTCTCACGCGTAAGAAGTAACAGCATAATGGAGGAAAAAAGCGTGGCGGATGAATTTAAAAGGCTGCGCGAGCAGATGATAAATCTTCTTATCCGTTTGCTGTTCCCTGACAGAAAAGAGATGTTTAGTGAAGAAGCTGCCGATATAACAGGCGACTCTGATTTTACAGGACTTTCATCCGGGTTAACGACCAAAGGCCAATTAATCGGTGACAGCTCTTCGAACCTGATTCATCTTAGTTATGAAAGCAGTTACTATTACGAAGAGTATGAAGAAACATCCTTTGAAGCTAAGGGCATCGTGAATTGTAAGGACGGAAGAAGCATTGAATTCAATATCGACATCAATATGTCCCGTTCCTTCGCAGAGTACTATGCCGAAGAAATTGATTTTCTTGAAGTCAGCTTCACGGATCCGCTTGTTATTAACTTTGACGGCAATCTTAATGATGTTTCGGACCAGACCATTTATTTTGATATTGATTCCGACGGCGTTGAGGATGAAATATCAAGGCTCGTGTCGGGCTGTGGATTTTTAGGTCTTGACTTAAATGAAGATGGAATAATTAATGACGGAACCGAATTGTTCGGAACTAAGTCAGGCAACGGATTTAAGGATTTGGCAATCTATGATACGGACCGCGACGGATTCATAGATGAAGACGATGAAGTCTTTGATAAGTTAAAGATCTGGGCCTTTGATGAAGACGGTACGTCACATCTTTATTCCCTTAAGGACAAAAATATAGGTGCTATATATTTGGGTAATGCGTCTACCGAGTTTTCACTTAACTCACTTGAAAATAACGAGACAAATGCCAAAATAAGGAGTACCGGCGTATTCCTGTTCGAAGACGGAAATGTAGGTAATATATCGCAAATTGATTTTGCAAGACATCAAAGAGCTAAAGCAGCGTATGCTTAGATAATTGCTGTCTGACTGATAGGTTTATACGGGAGGACGGGATAATAGGTGACAGCCCTTGTTCATATTTTGTTCACAAATTATTATCCGTTTATTAATTTACATAATATTCTTTATTAATTATTTTTCTTTATATTATTAGTATAAGATAAATAAATTAATTAAGCTTTTAACACAAGTTGTTGCTATAAATAAACTTTTTCATAATAAATGCCAGGTAACATTAGTTACCTGGCATCCTCCCTGTTTAGGGGTAAATTTTAATTTACATCTTATCCGGTTCGGGATATTCAACTCCGAAAGTATCGACAGTAACAGTCTTCATAACCTGGTCTTCCATAGGACGGTCATTCCAGTCTGTGTCGCACTCTGCTATCTTGTTAACATTCTCAAGACCTTCGATTACCTTACCGAAAGCAGCATAGCTTCCGTCAAGATGTGGAGAAGTCTTGTGCATGATAAAGAACTGAGAACCTGCCGAATTGGGCATCATTGATCTTGCCATTGAAAGTACGCCTTCGGTATGCTTAAGATCGTTCTTAAAGCCATTGTCGTTAAATTCACCTTTGATAGAGTAGCCGGGGCCGCCCATTCCTGTGCCTTCGGGATCTCCACCCTGAATCATGAAGCCCTTAATGACTCTGTGGAAGATAAGTCCGTCATAAAAGTTCTTATTAATAAGTGAAATGAAGTTATTAACCGACTGGGGAGCGATTTCGGGATAAAGCTCGGCCTTAATTACATCTCCGTTAGCCATTGTAATAGTTACTATAGGATTCTGTGCCATATCAAATGTTCCTTTCTTTATGGTTTTCGTTTAGAATAATAATATGTTAAAAACAATAGAGTTTCAAGACCATAACCAACTGTATATCACGGATGACCCGAATACCTTAAAGGAGCTTCTTGAGAGACACTGCTATGCGATTCCCGAATACAATGACGAAAATATCTCTTTATCATGGCCGCATACGGATTATGCTGTTACTAATCTAAGGGAGCTTTTAACACCGGATGAAGTGAATGATGTATCGACATCTGCCGGGAATTCTGAGAGTATATCTTTGTATGACAAAGATATACTTGTGGAAGGCGTTGATTTTATTCCTGACAGTATTCTCAAAATATATCAGCGACTAGCGCATATTCCCTGGCATATCCTTGATACGGAACATCTGTCACTTCGTGAGATGACCGTTGCGGATGTTGATATCTTTTACAGTATATACGATAATGAGGCGCTTCGATTCGTAGAACCGCTCTTTGATAATCCCCTTGATGAAAAAATATATACACAGAACTATATTAAGGATATTTATGGCTTCTACGGCTATGGCTTGTGGACGGTTATTGATAAGTCTACGGGTAATGTTATAGGCAGAGCCGGAATTTCCAATCGTGACGGCTTCGATATTCCGGAGCTTGGTTTCATGCTTGCTAAGGAATATCGCGGATTCGGCTTTGGGTATGGAGTCTGCCGTGCTATATTGGATTATGCAAAGAAGGGACTTGGATTTACCGTAATTCAGGCTCTTGTGCTTCCTAATAACGAGGTTCCAATTAATCTTCTTAATAAATTGGGCTTTCCGGATACAGGGGATTTGTATGACGGGTATGAAGTTTTTGAG
>JAZUIS010000068.1:0-17609 GCA_045642345.1 Lachnospiraceae bacterium | reverse complement strand
CGGGAATAGTCCCCCGTGATCCGTCACATCCAATGAGCGTAGCGGGGTAGTGCCCGGGGTGAGAGTCCCATGATCTCGTAACAGCAATACGAGAGCCTTACGGTTTCCCTATAGAAGATTTCTAGCCAAAAGCGAAAGGATCTTCAACCCGCAGGGGATGCAGAGCAAATACTGCGGGATTACATTCCGTGAAGCAACGGTTCAAAGCAAACGGCTAACTGTATTACCAACGGGGAGATTATGACTTTACGGGGTGAATACTACGAAGGAGGAAAAAGCATGGGAAATAATATTAATGTATTTAATATAGAGATCCCGAGATCGTTAAGAGCGACCGAATGTCCGAACGTTGGTGAAAGCATATTTATTCACGATCCAAAAGGTAAAGTCGCAGATGCCTATGCCGTCCTTTCGAGGGAGGTGACAAATCTTGAGAGAAAAGCCCAAGTTTGATCTCGGCCTTACGGCATACGATGACCTCTTCAAGGATGATAAAGAGATCAAGGAAGCGCTATCTCATGATCGCCATCACCGTTGCCATCGTTTGTGTAGCAATGGTTCCCGTATTGGCAGAGAGCGATGCCGAGAAGGCTATCAAGAACATGTCGGATATTATCTTCGGCATCATCAGGGCTATCGGCGTTATCCTCGCAGGTTGGGGCCTTGTTCAGGTCGGCATGAGCTTCCAGTTTTTTGTGCGGATGCAAGATCCAAGGGGCTGTACGTCAGGCCAATTACTCCCCGTATTATAAGAAAAAGTGCAACTGTCTGAGTTAATTACTCTCTAACAATTACACTTTCTATGGTACTAAGGGGCTATCTCTTTTTGTTTTGAGACAGCCTCTTCTTTTTACTCTTTTACAAGTGTCAGTCCGTCGATCGAATCTAGGCGGAATATCTTCTGCAAAGTGTTCTTCGGTGTCGTGACCTCCACTAAGATCCAGTTTTCATCTGCATCGAGGATTACATTCTTTCCCCATTTGGTGTTTCCGTACGTAATGACATCAGAATCCCAGCAGTCTTCCTTGAACGATATCTTTACGCTCTGGCCGACATAGTCTGAAGCGATCTTTGCAAGCGACTCCTTGGATATCGCAAAAGACGTTCCCTTAGTTTGAGCAAGTGCATCCTCGAGTCTTTTAATGCGCTTCTTCAGGCCGGACTGAGAGCAAAATGCAATGAAGCCGAAAAGCCCCAACACAAAACTTATATATCCGAATGTTTCCATGTCAGTCCTCCTTAACGATCTCGAATGAGAGGATCGACGATACGGGGATCAGCTTTTCAATCGTCTCCCCCTTTTTGGTCACGGAAGAGATCTTCATCCAGTTGCCCTCAAAATCCTCAACGGTAACGGGGCGGTCAAAGAGATCGATATCCTCCTGATCCTCGCAGTAACTGAGCTTCACCTTTTTGCCCCTGATGCTCTCAAGAATTTTGCTGACGGTTTTAGAGGGAGCAGCGGCAGCAACATTGCCCTGATCTTCCTGATCGTCCTTGAGAAGATAATCGCAGCTCACTCCGAGGATCGTTGCTATGTCAGGTATCTTATCTATGTCGGGCATTACGGTGCCTGCTTCCCATCTACTGACGGTCTGTCTTGTTACCGAAAGCTTTTCCGCAAATTCGATCTGGGTCATTCCCATATCCTTTCTTTTTGCGGCTATCTTATATCCCATGTTATTCATTCTCATTCCTCCTGTTGTTTTCATGAGCAGCGCTGTTTTCTGTGCCGATTTTACGGGAAAAGCTCATAAAGGACAAGAAATTTTCCTGTTCAAAATGTAACACGGCGGTTTACATTACCCGTATTTCGGGCAAAAAACAGGGGTTATCCACAAAAATGAGACAACCCCTTAGTCGTTTATATTTCCGTCTTGCATATCGACCTCTTATACTGTTGATTTTCTATACTTACTCAAACAACTTACTAACTCTATCTTGATAACCATCATCTATAGTATAAGCATAGCTTGAAAAAGGTTGAATGACTGGAATAATAAAAAACTCATCTTTAGTAACTCCACATTCATTCAAGATAGCCTTCGTTTCTTCCAGCGTAAGCGATTTGTTTTGCAGATCCCATATTTCTTCATCAGTTTTGTTTCTGTTAGTACCATACATCAAGCCAAACGAGTATGAACCTGCAGACATCTGCCACACATATATTTCTATTCCTTTAGCAGGGCTCTTATCCTGATCAAAGAACTCAGGATATAATCTTTTAAGTTTCTCGATGTCAACATCGCCGACTTCATAATGTACTGTCGAGTTTTCTTCCGATGAAGAAGTGGATTCAGAATTATTGGGAACGTTATTATCAGAGTTCATTCTACTGTTACATGCCGTAGTTGAAAGTAAAAGAGAAAGAACTACTATTCCTAATATTATTCTTTTCATAGTTTCTCCTTTCACATATCTGCTGATTATCCTATCTAAGGGTTGCCCCTCAGAAGAATTATAACACGGCAATAAAGAACCTTTGATATTTTCCTTCCAGTCCTCTAAAAATGCCCAAAACAGCTTCCAGTTGTACACTGTAGCGTACAACTGAGGCCTTTTCGAAACTTTTTTCAAAATCTTGTACGATTTGACCCCTTCCCACTGCTTAATAGTGAAGGGACATTTAATCGAGCCCTTCAAAATCCATCCATGAAATTAAGAGTCCAAAGCAAACGGCTAACTGTTAATTGAAACAGGGGCCTGTAATTTCATGAGAATTAAAGAAGGAGGAAAAAGCATTGGAAGACAAATGCAAAGTGAT
Source organism: Lachnospiraceae bacterium (assembly GCA_045642345.1). Taxonomy (GTDB): domain Bacteria; phylum Bacillota; class Clostridia; order Lachnospirales; family Lachnospiraceae; genus JAILLW01. The sequence goes on along the minus strand of JAZUIS010000068.1, from coordinate 14,845 downwards.
TGCCATCGCCAACCAGAAAGGCGGCGTTGGGAAAACAACCACTGCAGTCAATCTCGGCGTCGCATTAGGTATTTCCGGAAAGAAAGTACTCTTAATCGACGCTGATCCTCAAGGAAGTCTCACAAAGAGTTGCAAGATTAATAACGCAGATGCTGATAACCTTGAGATACGGTATATGTCTTATGTAAATCTCGAACGTTAAACATTAATTACGCCTCATAAACAAAAAGATATTGTGTATTCTCATCATTGAAGCAGCTACCACTCATTACTAGCTCCTGAGAAGCGGGATAGTACATAAAAATTATACTATAATGTACCTCAATCTCATCATTCTTAAGACAATAGTATTCAGGGAATGATATATAATAAAGGCCTTCTGACTCTCTAGCATCGTCATATGTTACAGCTACTTGCTTATTAATGCTATCAGTGATATCCAGAGCTTCGATTTCGTTTATTTTCTCGTTAAGAATATTTTCATCTTTTATAAAAATTCTGCATTGAGAGATGAGAAATTCATTGTAGCTTTTCGATAATGCCTCTGCATCATCAATATTTAAAACGGCAGTTGAATCTTCATTTAAAGTAACAGTTATACTTTTACCGGCACAAGTATAAGTACCATATTTTATTTCATCTTTGTTGCTGTTACATGAACCAAAGCATATCAATGTCATCACTAATATTAAAGTAAGAAGACTGTTTTTAAATTTAACTAAACTCATTTATCAATATTCCTTTAATAAATTAAATACGAAGCTGTATCATCTTCGTATTCGTTTTAAGACTTTTTGGTTGAACGATGCAGTTGAATGATGCACCATTTTTGGTGGGTCATTCAACCAGTACATTTAGCAACAATTAGCGTTAGAACCACAACATATAGAATTCCTCAAACCAATTGCTTCAAGTTGTTAAATTTTATCATAATGTGGCAGTCTCCGGTTGCCTGTTTTTGCATATAGATTATAAAACACCCGTCAACGGTAAGGGAACAAAAAGGCAAGAGAAGCAGCGAAGCGACGGTAAGAATAAAATGGAAGTTAAATCATACCGAGAAGCGGCATAAGGCGACTTTTCGAAAAGAGAAAAGAGCGGGGAAGGCGGAAAAATAAGGGATGCCCCAAAATACCAAACGGGATGCCAAAAGGAGTACGGGAAAGGACAGGATAAGAAAGGATATGTAATACCGGGCAAAGGGAAGAAGGCATGAAAAGTAAAGATATGTACGGTAAAAGCAAGGTTTCGTCAAAAAATGTCTCCAGTGTCCTGATTAAGTGCGCTAAGAAACATGATAGTTCTACCTCTTATTCTTGATTGACTATGAAAAATATATCACCACGTTAATGGAAGTTTTACTGCCGCACGTAGGTTATGCCCGTATCCATGTCCTGAAGAGTGTTCTTGTCTTCGGAATAATAAAAACCTGCATGCATTCTATCTGGACCGCCCGTCTTGTTCTTGATCCTGTATTCGTAAATTATGTCTTTCTCGCTGAAACTGAAATAGTCAATCTCATAAACATTCTCGATGATCTGATCTCCTTTAACGTCATGGATCTTAAGACATATTGTTCCTGCGTCATTTTTGAAGATCTCAATGTATTGCTGATTGTTGTCGGGGCATACATAGGTCCCAGCAAAGATGTTAAAGCATCTGGCAGTGAAATCGTATGCAGGCTCATATTTCTTCAACAGGTCTTGGATGCTTTCCATGTCTGTACATTCGTATGTGTAGCCGCCGTATAAGAATTTCCCTTTACCATTGAGATCGTATGTCTCAAACCCCCAGCTGACTCCATCACAATAGCCGTCGTAATTCATGCGATCAAAGGGACGTTCGACCGTAACCTTCTTAAGAAGACGGCATATATCCTTAAAATCTGCTCTTCCCATTTTTGCGGTAGTTTTCTCTTCTCCGCTGAGAGTGAAATATTGGGTGATCTCGATATCGCCGTTGTATTTCAGAACGTAGTTGGTGTCTGTCCAGTAATCATTGCCCCAACTGTATGGACCATAACTTGTGCAAGATGCTACCAGCAACGGCAGGTCGCAATCGACATAATCAGTCGGGAAATTAACTGCTGAACATCCGCAAAGCATAGTCAGACATAGAAGTAAGATCAGAATATTGTGTCTCTTTACCATTTTTGAGCTCCCCGCAAAATCTGTAATATATTGTCTTTTGCTTCAACAACCGCAATAGGGTTGTTTGCACAGAAGTAAAGGATATAATCTGCCTTCTTTGGATTGCTTCTGGTAACAAGATTCCCCCTAAGATTAATCTTTCCGTCAGTAAACTTCACCATGGTTTCCATAGTGATCTTGTTATTCCATCCTCGATTTACCAATGCAGGCGTGATGAAGTTTAACTTGATATCTTCTTCAGTCATTTGACTTTTAGGTATTAAAGTATCCATCTTACGCTCCGTTCTACTTCCCATAAGCGAAAATTATAAGAAGTTACATACTAAATACTACTCTGCCGCATATACCTTTATTGGGACATTTAAAGCCACATTTCCACATTTCCGTTTAGTGAAGAATATTTATTTAATTATAATATATCCCTTAGGTAAAAAGATGCTTTTTCAAAGGATCATGCCAAAAAATTGCCTATCAGAAATTGAAAAATGATTTCTGATAGGTAAATTCATCACATCGAACATATAAGGAAAGAGAAAACGTTTACCTTATATGCAAAAGCCGGAGCCCAATACGAACCCCAGCCTCTGCAGATAAAAAGTCATCTAACCGTTAACCAACTGGTGTTCCCATGCCAAGAACGTCTACCAAAATCTTGGGGAGGATGAACGTCATGAAGATCACGAGAATGACTGCAACTATAACCCATATGATAATAGTGATCCGAAGCAGCTTCTTGTATCTTTCCTTGCTCATCTTGCCTTTGAGCTGAAGACCCGCGAGCAGGGTGTTGAGCCCGAAGATACCGCAGGTAATTATCAGAATTATAGGTGTAAGTACAAGTTCATTTGTAAAGTATGAAATGAAATGCACAATAAATAATGCTACCGAAGCAATCAGCGTGCCCTGACCGCAGATGTATACCTTTTTAAGTATCTTTGCCTTGTCAGCTTCAGTATATTCAGCCACCATTTCCAGCGTTTCTTTTAAATCTTCATCCATCTCGTCACGTTTCCTTTCTCCGCGCAGGAGATCCTGGATGTCGACGTCGTAGAAGTCAGCCAGTTCAATCATCAGACTTATATCCGGCATCGTAGTTCCGTTTTCCCAACGCGATACAGATCTCTGCGTTACGCCGAATTGCCCGGCGAGCGCTTCCTGAGTTAAGTTCTTTTCTTTTCTTAATTCTTTTAGAAAAGCTCCAATCCTGATCGGATCCATTCTCTGTACCTCCTTACGAGCGGATACTAACATCATACACCAACGGGGTTTAGGTCATACCCTGGGTATTTGTTAAAACAGGGCGTTTTTTTTGACAGGACACGAAGTGAGTAATTCAATGAAATAAGGGCTTTTGAGATTTGATGCGTCAGAGCGTCGTATGCAAACCGAAATGATATAATGAAAGCATCTTGCTTTGGAGGGGATACTTAAGACTATAAAATTCTGTATTTGTCTGCTTTACAACTGATATACTCTTCCTTGCTTATCCGATTAGAACCTTCTTGTATTTACACGCCTATTATCTCATAAAGCCGTTCTTTTGCTTCCATGGATTCACATGAGATGTCAGGCTCGACAAGATATGTTCCGGCATTTGAATCCGCTCTGACGAAATGCTTTGTCGAGACGGACATGAATATCTTAGAATTCGGCAGACTGAAGAAGACAACCTCACCATATCCGTTGGGATCATTGCCGGGAGCCTCTCCGATTATCGTTCCGATGTGATTATCCTTAACATATTGGGCATATAACATACCTGAGCTGAAGGTGCCCGAAGATGTCAGGAGATAGAAATCACCTTTGAAAAGAAGGTCATTTACTTTCTCATTCTTTTCATATCTGGGAGGATATGGAACAGTAAAAAATCCCAGTCTCCATTCCAATCCGCATGTCTTATATTCATCGATATCAAGATATCTGAAAAACTCGCCTATTACCGCATCGTTTCCGCCGCCGTTGCCACGGATATCCACTGCTACATGCTTAATGTTCTTTTCTTTCGCCTCAGTGAACATATCCCTGACAGCTTTGTTGTATTCCGCATTTGCATTGCACGCTGTCAGTGTCATTATGGCAAGACTGTTTTCCTCATCGATTTCATAACTTACGAAAGACTCCGTCGCCGTATCGTCAGTTTTCACTTCAATATCATCTATAAGCGCATAATCTTCCTGAGTATACGTTTTGGTGATCTTATCACCATCTTTCTCAAACACATAAGTGACTTCCGTATTATCAAAGCCAAGATAATCCAGACCTTCCAAAGTAAAATACAGACTTCTTATTCTGAATAACTCCCAGCTTTCTGCTTCATAACTGATGAGATCTTTGCTCTGCTCTGCGATCTCATCTATCGTAAGGCCGTTTACTGATACGGTCTTATAACCTGCAAGTTCATCCGAATAGGAATCCCTAAGATAGTGGAAATCATATTTTGGGAAAGTATATGTGTGTCCGTCATGAAGACAGGTGAGCACATATTCTGTCTTCCGGCACAACTCGTTTACGGTTATCATATCGATACCCTCTAGTTCAGCTCTGACAGACCTGTATCTCTCCTCCACCTCGGAAGGTATTCCGTTAAGTAAAGCCGGATGATCTTTCTTCAGATATTTCATCATGTAATCAAGATCTTCGATGGCTTCTTTGGAAGTTACAGTATTCTCATACGAATCAGCATACGGTCTGTCTGTATATCCGGTTATGGAATTCCAATAAGGATTGCAGATAATACCTGCCATGTTATAAATAAGCACAGCCAAAACAGACAATATGGACATCGGAATCTTAAGACCTTTACCTGATCTGACCTTAAAAATAATAAATACATTAACGATCAGAATGACCAAAGAAACAATTATGCTCACGGCATAAGGAACGGCGATCAGTCTCTTGTCGATGAGATAAACCCCAATATAAACAAGCCATGTTACAGGCAACAAGAATACAAATCTCTTTTTCATTTTATCCCCTTTTCCATAGCGCGATTCACAAAAAATCTTATCTAATCGCGCTTTAGAACCTGAATTATACTCCAAAACCGATACATCGCTCAAATAAAAATATTATATTGCAAAATCGATTATTATCCTGTTTATTTTACAGTCTAAGCTTTTTCTTTAAAGGGACTTTGCGATTACTTCTCAATTTTCAGATCAGCTAATACCCAGTCATCGGTAATCAATTCGTATTCCCTGCCGCAGCTCGGGCAGAACTTGTTCTTAACGGGATTGAAGCTCCTTGCACAGGAAGGACAGTCGATCTTTGTCATCGAGAAGTTCAAGTTAACAGGTATGTCTGTTCTTCTTTTGAAGGTCGCACTGATAACAGGCTGTGATGAGCTTACCGAATTATCTTTTACTGAGAGTACATCAAAATACGATTTGGTCTCTACTGATATAATCCCATTCTCTTCAACAAAGCCCATAATACCGAATGTTCCTGCGTAGTTCAAATCGATGATATCCTTGAATTCAGCGGAAAGCGGCTCGCCTTTGTAGCAGAGAAGCTCTCCTTCGTCCTTTGAATATATGGCCGTCTTGATCAGAGATATCGCCTTGTTCTTAAAGTACTCAAAAGAAAAACCGGAAGTTATATTCTTCATTCTGTGTTCGAAGCGCTCTCTGGATTTTGCAGCTCCCATTCTCTTGAGATCAACGTTCACTCTGGCTAACTTGAACAGCAAATGCAGAAGCAGGAAGAAAAAACCTCCCCAGACGATGCACGCAAGAGGACCATAGAGTATAAATTCAGCATAGGCAGGATAGTCAGGATCATAAGAGGAATTAAGAATATCCGCGACCACCGGAATAGAATTAAGAAAAGGACGGCATATAATTGAGACAAGAGCACAGACAGCCGTACATACCGGCCAGCCTATCAATACCTGCTTCTTTGTCATGCGCACTGGATCAAAGAAATAGAAGCCGGTGATCTTCGGGAAAAGATCGTCCATCTTATACTGTGTTCCGCAGTACGGGCATCCGTTCTGAAGTTCCTCTGCCGTACTGACGGCGGCGCAGTTAGGGCAGCAGATGCTCTCATTATCAGGATGAGAGCCTGAGATGACATCCGTGACAGTCCCGTAAAAGGTGCGTCTGTGCTTATCATGGTAGATCACCTGACCATTTTGCCTGATCCGTCTTTTAACCCCGAGATCTGCACATCCCACTGTGCTTTCATAATGCTCGTCATTCCAGTCCTCAGCATCAAAGAATATGTTGCCTGCAGGTGAATCACTAGTACATTTATATACTTCATAACCGAACTCGATATTCTTTTCTTTAATGCGTTCATTCTGCAGTTTAAGCGTATACGTGACATCATTATCCGCAAAAGGAATGGTCTTGCCTTTACCTATGGCCTCTCCCAAAGATGATGAGAAACTGATGAGTTTTTCATCATAAGACGGTTTTATTGGTATCGCCTGAAAATAATTCTTTCCCATATTATTCCCCTGTTAAACTTTTCTATGTACGCAAATATATTTTGCTGCTGATTATCCGTACTAAAGGTATACGTCCTCAGATAAGATAATTATACCACCCGGGAATACTGAAATCCCCGATTGACGGGGCTTTCAAGCATTATTATTGTTTTATATTACTCGAGTTCAAATATTGCTGTCGTAATGTGATAGAAACAATGCGAAAATCACACAGCTCACTGGCAGTCATAGTTATACAGCACTTTGGAGAAGTCGCAGGATAAGAGGGCGTCTCTGGCAATCAGGAAGGTGCCGGTACCGCAGTCTCCCCAGGAGATGTTTATGTCGTCATCATATATGCTGTCCAGCTCGAAAAGGACCGTATCGTAAATGCTGTATTTGCTGTCTTCCCGAGGATCAGACTGGGTGAACATCGGGTAACCGCCCATGATTGCATTCGGGAAATCATCCATGTCATTGTAAAGGAAATTGCAATCCACATCCCAGAGCTGCTTGATAGGTGTCTCGTGAAGTTCGTTATAACTACTTACAAAGGCGCTTTCAAACCTATAATCGGACGTAGTAACAGGCATATTGTCAGCGGGCTGGGCAATCAGCTTATACTCGCCTTCAAACGGTAAATAAATCTCATCTTCACCGCTATATTGCGGAATGTCATCTGCGGTCATCAGCTGGGACAAATCGTTGATGATCTCTTTGTGATAGATGATTCGGAAGCTGTTTTGAACATCCAGATTATCCGTGTCCATACCATATAAGTCGTCGCCGGCAATGAAGAACTGCAGGATTCCTTCGTGAGGAAAATCAGGAAGTTGAGGAAGCTGTGCAAGGTTTATCTGCGCCAATAACACTAGTGGCTGGTCTTCAACTTCGAAAGATTTGATTCGTGGGTATTCCATCGTCTTCGGAAAGTACGGAACTCCACCAATCTTGCTGTCGAAAACGGTCGTTGCTTCTTTCATTACCCTGAACTTGACCACGGGCTTAGGCGGGCAGTATTTGTTTACTCCGGCAAGCACCTCATCGAGTTTCAAGTCTTCTGTTTCAGGATCCGATTCATCAATAACAGATCCTTCGTTAACGGCTTGTTCACCGGGCAAGTCATGTTTAAGCTCTACAGACGGATCAGCTTTCGGCCGCTCTACAGGAGCATCATCCTTCTTCTTAAAAAAATTAAATATTCCCATATAATCCCCCCATAATCAATTAATCATAGATTTATTATATCTTGAATTTGTTATACCATCCTTGACAGCAGAAAATCCGGTGCTTTACCTATAATAACGTCATCAGTAACATCAATTACGTCACAATCGTTATTCTTGTATTCGTTCACGAAACTCTGCTCACTATCGAATATGATTTCCTTTCCGTACCATGCTTTATCAGATTGAGGAGTCAGTTCCAAATATACTGTTTTGTTTTCCAGATAGAAGGTTAAAACGGTATGGAACTTACTATTATTAATGTCATGCAGCAGCCAGATTTTGCTTGGAACACTATATTTGTCCAGAATATGTATAAAGATTGAATCAAATATATTAAGCATGTGTGATTCGCAGGATTGACAGTAAATAAGAAGATGCTTATCAAACCGTGTGATAAAACTACTTTGATAGGACTAAGGATTCTCGCGAGTGCTTAGTATAGATAATCATCAGGTTTTTGATCGATAGTGCAACATTTTGTCGCTGCTTTCTGTTAATAGTTTATAAGGGGGTGGCGTTTATCATGAAAACACCGATTAAGAAAATACTGACAGTATTTCTTGCAACGCTTGTGATAACAGGCTTTGCGGCCTGCGGAACGAAAGTGGACAGCAGCGCATCAGCTGGCGCTTTTAAGGAAGCAGAGCTCATAAAGATCGGAAAGCATACTTACTATCCGGAAGGCCTTTTCGATTACAACGACCGCGACAGGGATTACAAGGATCACATGATCTCCCAGCTCACAGAGGCCGATAAGGATCTTCACGATGATGTGTTTGTTCACGGAATAGGCGAATCGGAGGTAAAGGGAGAGTTCCGTTTTTTCGGTCTGATGATGAATGACGGAGTCACATATGATTGCGCGCAGATGACATGCTGGTACGACGATGAACAGGGAAGCGTCTGGAGTAATGATTCAAAGTTTCGAAGAGCTGACTTCAGCAAGAGCGGACTGATTGATGCTGAAACTGCTTTTGGGAAAGTATATGAGAATGCTTCCAAGTCCGATAAAGTCAAAAGGGTTAGCAGCAAGGTGACCGGCACATATCTTCTTATGTGTGATTCTGAAGGGAAGCTTTATTACCGTTTCACGGTCAACACATACAGCACGGTAGATGTGGATGCAAAGACCGGAGAGATATTCTCCGAGCGTTACTGGGATGGTATATATACCTGACAGGCAACACATGGTATTCGCGAAAGGGATTGCTCAAATGAGGCATCACTTATCGGACATATGAAATACACGGATGATATAACTATCTAGTCTGAGGGAGAGATTCCATGTTATAGAATATCAACAGGAAAAAGTACGAGTGCCACTATGCTCACTTTTTCGAGTGTATTCGATCGTATTACCGTAATGGACTGTGAAAGATTCATTTGGGCTTCACGTCTATATGGGTAAGAGACGATAAAAGGAGAATGGATGATGGAAGATGATATGATTATTGACTTGTTCTTTGAGCGCTCAGAACAGGCAATTGCAGAATTATCATCCAAATACGGAAAACTTGCGCATGTTATATGCAATAACATTCTCGGTAACAACTCTGACAGTGAAGAGTGCGTGAATGATTCTTTATTCAAGATGTGGACGTCGATCCCGCCTGACCGCCCTGATTCACTGAATGCTTACTTTGTAAGGATAGTTCGTAATAAGGCATTAGACAGATACAGACAAAACACCGCTGTTAAGCGCAATGGCTTTTACGATGTCGCTATTGATGAACTGGAAGAATGTTTAAGTTCTGATGATTCTATTCCGAAGGAAAGCGAGGCTAAAGAATTGTCTGATGCTGTTAATGCTTTTCTAGGGACTGTCAAAGAAGAGGACCGTGTGATGTTTATCTGGAGGTATTATCTCTCGGATTCTGTAGCAACAATTGCCAAAAACATGAATCTGAAAGAATCTGTTGTATCCCTCCGTCTTTATCGTACTCGTGAGAGATTAAAAAAATACTTGGAGAAGGAGAATCTGATATGAAACATGAAGTGATATCTGAAGTGATCAGTAATATATCTGAAGACTATTTGCGTGAAGCTTTGGAATTGCGTAATAAAGTAGTATCAGAGAATGACGGTATGAGACAACATAAGAGCAAAAAGACGATCCTGATAGCAGGGCTGGTAGCTGTTTTGACGGCGGCGCTCGGTTCGACGGCTTATGCTGCAGGCAAAGGAATGTTCGGAATAAAGATCAACTATCCGGAACCCGGTGAGACAAGGGTATTGGACACTGAACCACACGGGTCGGATCCCGGAGATCTAAGCGCAGATGATTTTGAGAATGAATCAGATTATGAGATCTATCAAAGCCTTATAACTGAAGAGTATGAAGTTACCGTTTTTAGTGTTACGAGATATTTCTCTTTTGATGGAGCAGGGAATTGCAAGGAACTCGAGTTCAGGTTGAGTGATGTTCCGGACAATTATACACATATCACCGGCGCCTTTAATTACTCAGGATGGTATTCGATGTGTCAGGGAGTTGAATTTGATGAATATGGATTAGAGTGTAATGTATTTAATGTAAACATATATTACGCTACCGACTTTGGTCCGGACGGATCACTTTTCCTGGAGGATGCGATAATCTCTGAAGAGACTTATGAGGAAGATGATAAGGTAATCTATAAGCTTGAGACCAGGAATCCGGATTCAGAGAATAACACTTACTATTATATTGTCTACGATACGGTTAACGGCAGCGTGATAGTAGTGGCATCCTCTACCGGCATGGAAGATTCCATGAGAATTTATAATGGACTTAAGTTACATGAGACAGGTAAGGAATTAGAATATATTGAAGGTTCCAATCACGATATCTGGCTTTTTAATGGTGTAGGTTAAAATTACGCCGTGGATGATGAGATCCAGGATAGATGCCATGCGGATAAGACCGTGGAGACTTTAATGATCGAATTAAAAGGAACACTGACGGAACGGTTGGAAAAGGCAGTAGCCTTAGTCTGTGACGAAGTTACGGACGGACAGATCATGCATTTCTATGACATATACGGTAAGGCCGGAATATTATGATATATAAATATAGAAGAAAAACATTCAGTAGAGGAAAGTCTTTCTCAAGTTCGAGCTGCTTTCTCAGCTGCTCATGTATATTTGGAGTCTTCCCCAGCTACAGATCTAGAATATATCAGGAATTGGTACATTCGTTGGGAACAGCGTGAATAAATATCCTGCAACTATAATTTAAGGTTATTTACCCAAATCAATAGACAGATTTTATATCAAAATTTATCCGCTCAATAATTTATCTATAAAACTTGACAGTGTGTTTCAGTTCTCGCACTGTGATAGATTTGAATTAGTGAACAGGGTGGAACCTGTACATATGGAAGGGAGATAAGATTATGAAACATTACAGTGCATTATTGATGGCTACGGTGCTTGCTACAGGCGTTCTTGCCGGATGTTCTTCCGATAAGAACAGCGCAAAGGATCCCGGCAGTAACGAGACGACAGTTGAATCAACAACGGTAGTTGAGGAGACAGCTGCTGCGGAAACATTTGATCCGAATTTTGAATTTGATGGCAGACACATAGTAATTAACGGTCAGATGATCAGTTTTATCGAGACAAAACTTGGTGATCTTCCGGAAGAGTTTTACGGCTGTTTTGTGGAGGACTATTCCGAAGTACAGATTTACAGCGGACATCAGGGTGATTTTAGGAACGGTGGAGTAGTAACTTTTTGCCCGAATCTGAAGCCGGGAGACGAGTTTGGCGAAGAAAATCTGGAGATATCTGTCTATTCTTACAATGCGGTTATGAATGATGAATTCGCCAATGTAATGGATTGTGTATTCAGTCGTATATGGGTGTACGAAGCTGATACTTATATCAGATCCGGAGCACTGGAAGGTGACGAATTTAACATAGATGTACAGTTCGGATCAGGCCTTACTTTTGATTCAACATATGATGATTTTGTTGCAGTGCTGGGTGAGCCTCTCAAAGATGATATTCATAAACAAACTGCTAATGTATATCATACTTACAGCTGGGGTAGTGTAACCGAGGACGGATATGACTACAACATCAGTTTTACAGAAGATGGTTCCCAGATGATAGGTTTTGATATCAGAACCTCATTTAAACTGGATAAAGAAGGATAAAGCTTCTCTGAAGAGAAAATAACAGGTGATGGGGTGTCTCAATTCTGTTTTGAGGCACCCTTTTTTATATGATTGCTTCATCGCGGGTCATTTCACGCACATCAGCTTTAATACTGGTAAGACCGACAAGTTTGCATGTTTCTTTCCTTCTGTGTCCTGAAACCATCTCATATCTTCCGTTGCCCTTAGGTCTAATAGTCGCGGGAGTAATAAGACCTTGCTCTTTTATACTTGCCACGAGAAGATCCATGTCTTCATCCTGCCGTACTTTAAAAGGATGATCAGGAAAGTCATCTATCAGCTCAATCGGAATATCATATATTTTGGGTAGCTTTGTTTCTGCAAGCCCATTTGCGTCCTTGAACAGGTTTTCGTACGCCGTAAGACCAAGATTAAGCTTTGGCTTTGCAACCAAGATACCGCACCTCCTTGAAGACTGATGCCTCAAGGATAAGTTGGTACAGTGATGTTTTCCATTATGCGAAAATCAATCGAATGTGTGATTCGCAGGATTGACAGTAAATAAGAAGATGCTTATCAAACCGTGTGCTAAAATTACTTTAATAGGACTAAGGATTCTCGCGAGTGCTTAGTATAGATAATCATCAGTTTTTAGGATTATGAATACAATGATAAAGATACGTGAAGCAACAACAGAAGATGCAGCAAGACTTGTTGAGATCTACTCATACTATGTGTTAAACACAGCCGTTTCATTCGAATATGAGGTTCCTTCAGTTGAGGAGTTTACTGAAAGAATGAGAAATGTAATGAAGAAATATCCATATCTTGTTGCTGTTAAGGATGACTATATAGTCGGATATGTGTATGCAGGAACTTATAGCGCCAGAGATGCATATTCCTGGACGGTGGCTAATTCAATATATGTGGATAAAGACTACAGAAGACAGGGAATCGGCGCCTTGATGTATGGCGAGCTGGAGAAGCGTTTAAAAGATCTGGGTATCGTGAATATGCTTGCCGGAAGTGCCTTTTGCGAGACTGAGGATGAATATCTTTCTCACGACAGTTATGAATTCCATAAACACATGGGATATGAAAAGGTCGCTCAGTTGAAAGGCATCGGTAAGAAATTCGAACGTTGGTATGATCTTTTATGGATGCAGAAGAAACTGCAGCCGGAAGTATAGATAATTAGCAGTTTTCAAAACGATAACAAATTTGAATTTGTGAGGATGATATGAGTAACGAGTTTGACGTCCATTATGGAGAAAAAGAGTTCAGAACCGTTGATGCCGGAATAGAAGCAATAGAGGCAGTTTTGACGGGAGAAGACATTCATGCCAAGGAAAGACTGCTGTTTTATCTTGATTGGTATATGGACCCGTACTATAAGAGGGATCTTTCTGTTATTAGAGAACCATTAAGAGAACTCCTGCAGAGAATCGTTATTACCGACGATGAAATCGATATCGTTGATGAAGCTCTTCATTTACTGGATGATTGGACTTATGGACCATATACCATACTGGAGAAAAATATCGACAATGTAGCTGAAGAATTCCTGCCAACAGTACTGTACTTGATAAATAGAGAATAATATGTAACGCAAAAACAAATTTCAGTTTATTCTCTCAAGTGGATAGCTCTGGAAATTCCAGCAAAGAATACTAAGAGTAGAATATGATAATAAAGCGGGGAAGTAACATGGAAGATATAGTTGTTAGAGAAGCAGTAGTTGATGATGCTGAAGATATGATCACTTATTTGAATATTGTTGGAGGTGAATCCGATAATCTCATGCATGGATCGGATGGATTTAAAGCGCCGGTCGAAGCTGTAAGACGCCGGATCCAGGCTTCCCATGAATCAAATAACAGTGTGATCCTGATCGCCCTGGACGGGGAGAAGATCATAGGCCGCGCAGAGCTTGCCGGAAACACCGGTCCAAGATTACGCCATAATGCCACGTTCTCGATCGCAATCAGAAAAGACTATTGGAATAAGAAGATAGGCACAAGACTCATGACAGAGATCATTGAAAACGCCAGAGAAATGAATCTTCTGAATATTGAGCTGGAAGTTGTTGCTGATAATAAGGCTGCCATTGCGCTCTACCATAAAATGGGATTTTCTGATGTTGGTGTATTCAGGAAATACTGGTTTGCAAACAATGCTTATCATGATGCAATCGTTATGCAGAAATGCTTGGATGACTAAACTATAATGTTAAGAGTAGTACAGCAAATAAACAGTAAAGGATACAGAAATCATAAGAACGGAAGAATCAGCAAATGGAAATACTTGCGGAATCCGAACATTACTACATACAAAAAGACTCTGAAGAGGCAGTTTTGTATTTAAAAGAAGGCTCAAAACGGATTACTTGTGTTGGTGATTTCTATGGTGATCCACTTGATGCATATATTGATCCCGGAGAAAGGTTCTGTATTGTTATCGGTTGTGGAATCATCAAATACAATTTTGAAAAACCATTTGACGAGTATTCTTATGATACTGTAACACCGCAATGGATTGAGACAGGCCGGACAGATGAAATTGAGTGGTGCGATAAGATCGAAGAGGTAACCGAATCATATGTTACAGTTTCTCTTGGAGGAGCTGATAAGAGAATATTCGATTTAAATACATTGGCAAAGAAATAAAGCATATGGAGTTGAGACAATGATTAATGATATTAAGGAAAAATCGCTTGGAAATGATTTTACCTACCGTGAAGGTAAGGTGTATTGCAAACTGTGGAACAAAGAAATCGATGTGTCTATTTACGACGAATATGTACAAAGGGCCGGTTTTATGAGGTGACAGGTGTGTCTGCCCGTATTTTTGGGGATTACTCAGGGTATGACATGTTCATGTTTGAAGATAATTGCTAGGATTCCATCGAAAGGAGGTACAGAAAATGGATCAGATGAA
>JAZUIS010000067.1:0-36906 GCA_045642345.1 Lachnospiraceae bacterium | reverse complement strand
AAAAACATTTTTTTTCTATATAGAGAAAACTGGTCCGGACCGCAATTTACAGTCCGTATATGAAGTGCATATAATTAGTACTTGAAGAGATTTTTGAATAAATGTAAAATAAATGTATAGTTTTCTTGGTGTAATCGGGGGAGGGCAACCTATGATAGCTAATATAGTAGCCAATTATTTGGTAGAAAAGGGCAGAATATCCGTTGATCAGTCACGAGCTATTTTTGACGAACTTAAGAGAGTTCGTGCGAAATTGGGACTTATTGCCGTTCATGAAGGATTGATGACAGAGTATCAGGCCGATACGGTTAATATGCTTCAGGCTACTATGGATAAAAGATTCGGTGACTTGGCCGTAGACAAGGGGTTCCTTACGGAAAACCAGGTTCAGGAGCTTTTGCGTAAACAGGGTGACCCATATCTTTCGCTGGCACAGGCACTTGAGAATTTAGGTATAATGCGTCTTACGGATTTGGACCTTCTTATGAAAAAGTATCAGGCAGAGAAGGAACTTACCATTTCCAGCATAGAGGCACTTAAGTCAGACGAAGTTGAAAGAATTGTACCTTTATTTTTACCGTCGGATGCCGATGAATATGTTGAATTTGCAACCCTGGCCTTTAAGACAATTATGCGTCTTGTTGATAATGATGTATTTCCGACCAGAGGTTATTATGTAGAGGATATAGATTGTCAGAACGGATCACTTCAGTTCGTAGACGGTGACCCGTGTATGACAGCCGGATTTTGCGGTGACGGCGATGCTCTTATAGGCATAGCAACAGAATTCGGTAAAGAAGAGTTCCCTTGCGTTAACATGGATGCACTGGATGCGGTGGCGGAACTTATGAACTGTATTTGCGGTTTATATGCTTCAGCTAAGAGTCTTAACAGAATTCCTATGGAATTGTATCCTCCCGAGTATAATGAAGCATGTACGGGAATTACAGGATATAAGACACTGGTATTTCCTATGACGATTAAGGGCAATAATTGCAATCTCCTGATTTGCGTGGGAGAACGCTTGGAGTTTAGATAAGAGGGAAGTGTAGCTATGGCAAAAATTTTAATTGTTGATGATTCCAGAACATCACGCAGAATGCTTAGAGAGCTGCTTGAAGAACTCGGTCATGAGATTATTGGCGAAGCAGTTAACGGCGAGGATGGATTTATTAAATATAAAGAGCTTAATCCGGACCTGGTTACTTTGGATATTACAATGCCGAAACTTGACGGAATTCAGGCTCTTCAGTTAATACGCAAATACAATCCCGAGGCTAAAGCCCTGATGATTACCGCTGCCGGACAAAGAGATAAAATGATCCAGGCAGTTAAGTACGGCGCTGCGGAATTCGTAACAAAGCCATACGAAAAAGAAGAAGTCGAGAAAATATTAAAAAGAGTTTTAATGTAATAAACCATGATTTTCAGCGGCCCATCCGTGGGCCGTTTTTTTACGCAAAAATGTGACAGTGGGGACGGTTCTTTTTGTCACATTTTTCGTAATAAAAATATGTGACGTGCAATATTATCAGTGTTCGAGGCGCTTTCGCTCCATTAGTCTTGCGTACGTTACTAGACTCGAAAGAACCTCGTCAAGTAACGCGTAGACTAAGGCTCTCACACTGATAATATTGCGCGTTCATAGTTTTTGTTACATAAAATGCGACAATAAGTGGGGGATATGATTATTCCGGTATTTTTATTTAGGAAGTTCTCGTGTATTTCTTAGTGTTGCTCAATATCAGGCATGCCCCTGCAGGATGCAGGGGCAAGAACTAACTGAGCCATGGATGGCGAATAGTTCGGTGCCGTTCTGTTGACCGTAGCAGTCGAATTGCAACACTTAGAAATACTAGAGAACGTACTTAAAAATAGCGGAATAATCATATCTGCACGATATTGTAGAGCAAAAGTGTGACAAAAAGAACCGTCCCTACTGTCACAAAAAAAGGCTTGCATTTATTTTGGGGATAGGATATAGTTATTTATGGAAATCGTTTTCCGAGTGATAAGGAGTGGGTTTGATGGTTTCGATTAAAGATGTTGCGAAAGAAGCGGGTGTAGCAATTTCTACCGTTTCCAAAGTCTTAAACAATTACCCTAACGTAAGCGAAGAAACTAAGAATAAGGTCAACGAAGCTGTTAAAGCGCTTAACTTCGTACCTAATTCCGTGGCTGCAGCGCTTTCTTCCAAACGTGCGGGGCGAGTAGCATTATTGGTTAACCTTAACATTGCGGCCCAGGCTATTGATGAGATTGATATGCGTTATATATCGGGAGCTCTTCAAAAAGCTATGGAGCTTAATCTTGATGTTATTACGCTATTCTTTTTTATGTTTAAAGACAAGACAGTAGATGAATTAACCCGTTATCTTCAGTCACAGAGCATCACAGGAATAATTATTTACGGATTGTCAAAAGAAGATACGGTAATCCATGAGCTGATTAGCAAGCAAAATTTCAAATGCGTTGTTATTGACGGTCCTATAGTAAATGAAAATACTTCCTATGTTTCAATTGATCATATGCAGGCGCAGTATGATGTCGCACTTAAAACGGTGGACGAGAATGAATTTGATAAGATTCTTTATATTGCCGGCAAGAAAAACGGATATGTTACGGATGATCGAATTGACGGAATGAAGAAACTGGCGCATGAACGCGGGTTGGTGCTTAATATTGTCTACGGTGAATTCAGTGAACTGCAGGCTCGTAACATTACATTTCAATATGGTGAAAAAGCCAATATCATCATATGTGCATCAGACCTTATGGCAATCGGAGCGATGAAAGCATTGCAGGAAATGGATATCTTTAGACCGGTATGCGGATTTGACGGAACAATGCTTATGGGATATGTAGGCCAGCAGATGAACACCGTACGACAGGATTTCACACAAATTTCGGCAATGGCTATGGATGAACTGAACAATCTGTTCAACGGACAAAAGGGACGGAGAGTTGAAGCTCCGTATTCGTTGGTACGGATTAACTACGAGGATATTATTGCATAAAGGATTTAAGGGAGATTATTATGGCTGAGTCAAATTTAAAGAAGGACATTTTAGTACTCAATATGGAGCATCAGCTTACAGATATTGCATCTGAAATGTTCCAGAAAGAACTCAAGGATTTATCGGACAAAGAGATATACTATGTAGTATTGACTTTTACCAAGAGAATTATGAAGGTTTCCGATGAAAATGTCGGAAAGAAAAAAGTATATTATATTTCGGCAGAATTTTTAATTGGTAAGCTGCTTTCGAACAACTTAATCAATTTGGGTCTGTACGATCAGATGAATAAGATATTGGGCAAGTATGGCAAAGATGTTGCGATGCTTGAGGAGATAGAACCGGAACCGTCACTTGGTAACGGTGGTCTTGGAAGACTGGCAGCGTGCTTCCTTGATTCCATAGCTACAATGGGACTTCCGGGCGAAGGTATCGGACTTAATTATCATTTCGGACTTTTTAAACAGGTATTCAAAGACAGACTGCAGGATGCCGAAAAGAATGATTGGATAGAAGAACATGGCTGGTTAACAAGAACCGATGTTAAATTTGATGTGTTCTTCGGTAAGAAAAAAGTTACATCACGCCTTTATGACGTGGATGTTGCAGGATACAATGCAGGAGTTAACAAACTTAGATTATTTGATATTGAAACAATAGATGAGAGCCTTGTTAAGGAAGGTATCAATTTTGACAAAGAAGATATTGAGAAGAATCTTACATTGTTCTTATATCCGGATGATTCCGATGAGGCAGGCAATCTTCTTAGAATATATCAGCAGTATTTCATGGTAAGTAATGCAGCACAGCTTATTCTCCATGAAATGAAGGAACGTAAATATGATTTACGTAAGCTTAATGAGCACGCCGTAATTCAGATTAACGATACGCATCCTACAATGGTAATTCCGGAACTTATCCGTATCCTTGTTGAAGATAAGGCATTTACAATGGACGAGGCTATTGATGTGGTATCCAAGACATGTGCTTATACCAATCATACAATCCTTGCAGAAGCCCTTGAAAAGTGGCCGATGAAGTACCTTGAAAAGGTAGTTCCGCAGCTTATTCCTTACATTATAGAATTGGATAAGAGGGTCGCAGAAAAATATGATGATCCTAAGGTCCAGATTATTGATATGGACGAGAAGGTACATATGGCTCATATTGATATCCATTATGGCTTCTCGGTTAATGGTGTGGCGGCTATCCATACGGATATATTAAAACAGACGGAGCTTAATCATTTTTATAAGATTTATCCTGAGAAATTTAATAACAAAACAAATGGTATTACATTCAGACGCTGGCTTCTTAGCTGTAACAGAGAACTTGCTTCATATATTTCGACACTTATCGGTGACGGATATAAAAAAGATGCTAATTGCCTCGAAAGACTTCTCGAGTTTGAAAACAACTCGGAAGTACTTGACAGAGTTGCCGATATCAAGATGAACAGGAAGAAAGACCTGGCTAAGTATGTCAAAGAAAAAGAAGGTGTTATATTAAATCCTGATTCTGTTTTTGATATACAAATCAAGCGCTTACACGAGTATAAGCGTCAACAGATGAACGCATTATACATTATTCATAAGTATCTGGAGATTAAGGGTGGAAAGAAGCCGCAAAGACCTATTTCATTTATTTTCGGAGCTAAGGCAGCACCGGCGTACGTTATCGCACAGGATATAATTCATCTTCTTCTAGTGCTTCAGGAGATAGTAAACAACGATCCTGACGTTAGCCCGTATATGTCGGTACTTATGGTCGAAAACTACAATGTAAGCTATGCAGAGAAGCTTGTTCCCGCATGTGACATTTCGGAACAGATATCACTTGCTTCAAAGGAAGCTTCAGGAACGGGAAATATGAAACTTATGCTTAACGGAGCTGTTACATTGGGAACTGCAGACGGAGCTAATGTTGAGATTCATGATTTGGTAGGAGATGACAATATCTATATCTTTGGTAAGGATTCGGATGAGGTCATTAAGCACTATGAAGATGCTGACTATGTTTCAAAGGATTTCTATAAAAAATCACCCGTTATCAAAGAAGCTGTGGACTTTATAGTATCAAAGGAAGCATTAAAAGTCGGTAATAAAGAGAATCTTGAAAGATTATACAATGAAATTCTTAACAAAGACTGGTTTATGACATTACTCGACCTTGAAGATTATATTAAGGTAAAGGATCAGGCTTTTGCAGATTATGAGAACCGTGATAAGTGGAAGAAGATGGCGCTTCATAATATAGCTATGGCAGGATACTTCTCATCGGACAGAACAATTGCCGAGTACAACAAAGACATTTGGCATCTTAAGTAAAAGGAATTTTATGAATTTGTGGGTTAAAGCAAACACTAGATGGACCAAGGAACAGATTGCTCCTTGGTCATCTGTGTATAAAACTGCATATTTGATATTTCCGGTAATTATCTATTATTTTGCCGGAGATGTTACGGAAATATGTTTATGGTTTATTCTTGATTCCCTGTCCAAACGGATGTCTCCGAATACGATAAGAATCTTGACAGAATATTCGCCTACCGTAAAGGGAATAATTTATGCCATAGGACTTGTTGTAAGCATATGTATACTGGAAGCTTCTGCATTAAATGAGATTAAGTATGTGGAAGACCACAAGGAGAAGGATAACAAGCTTACCCCTTTTGTATGGTGTAGGATAGTAATTGCGTCCCTGGGCCTTGCCGTATTTTTGAATTATCTGTTTATGTATTTGGGAATCACATCACTGTCATCGACCTATGATTCGGTGAGCAGGTCTCAGTATGGTGTGACTTTTGTATCGGGACTTATGATATACGGAATCATTTCGCCACTGGTTGAAGAAATTATATTCAGGGGAATTATATTTAACAGATTAAAGAGAATATTTCCCATAACAATTTCCTTTATTGTAGGCGCATTATTGTTCGGAATTTTTCATGGAAATATAGTGCAGGGAATATACGGAACAATTATGGGATTGTTTATTATATGGGTATATGACAGATATGAGACAATACTTGCTCCTATAGTAGTTCATGTCGTTGCTAATGTTGGTGTATATGTGCTAAATTATACTGTATGGAAATAAGAGTTTCGGTCCGTAACCTGGTAGAGTTTATATTAAGGAACGGAGATATTGACAATCGAAAAAGCGCATCAAAACAAGATGCTATGTTAGAAGGAGGGCGCATTCATCGCATGATTCAGCGGAGAATGGGCCCTAATTATCATGCAGAGGTGACCCTCAATCATGTGGTCGGTTATCCTTCATATGATGTGGTTATAGAGGGAAGAGCTGACGGTATTATATTTGAGCCAATCGGTGATGTTACTGCGGTTCCGGAAATCGGATGCGATGAAATAACGCCTGATATCAAAGATAATCTTACAGTTACCATAGATGAAATTAAGGGTACGTATAAGGATGTTACCAAATTTAAGAAGGAAGATCCTATACATTTGGCCCAGGCGAAGTGCTATGCTTATATTTTTGCTGCTCAAAATGAACTTAAGAGTATAAGAGTAAGAATAACCTACTGCAACATGGAAACAGAGTTTATTAGATATTTCCATTTTGACTATTCCTTTGAAGAACTTAAAGAATGGTTCGATAATCTGATGAAAGAGTATAAAAAGTGGGCAGATTTTGAATTTGAGTGGAAAAGTAAGCGTACAGAATCAATTAAGAAGACGGAATTCCCCTTTGAATACAGAAAAGGCCAGAAAGAATTGGTCACATATGTATATCAGACAATATATCACAAGAAGAAATTGTTTATAGAGGCACCTACCGGAGTAGGCAAAACTCTGGCGACGGTATTCCCGGCCATCAAAGCCATGGGGGAAAATTTAAGTGAGAGAATTTTTTATTTAACAGCCAAAACCATAACACGAACTGTAGCAGAACAGGCGTTAGCTTTGTTAAGAGAACAGGAATTATCTTTTAAATCAGTTACGTTGACCGCTAAGGACAAAATATGTTTTATGGATGAGAGCGATTGCAACCCGATTACATGTGAATATGCAAAGGGTCACTACGATCGCGTAAATGAGGCACTTTATGACATATTGACCACATCGGACAACCTTTCGAGAGAAACAATTTTGCAGTACGCAATTAAATATCAGGTGTGTCCTTTTGAACTTAGTCTGGACTGTTCACTCTTTGCTGATATGGTTATATGCGACTACAATTATCTGTTCGACCCCCATGCATATTTAAGAAGATTTTTTACGGAAGGGGTACGGGGAGAATATACCTTTCTGATAGATGAGGCGCATAACCTGGTTGACAGGGGAAGGGATATGTACAGTGCGGTGCTCGTAAAGGAAGAATTCCTTAAACTAAAGCGTTTGACGAAGGATTACGATAATAAAATAACAAATGCTCTCGAATCTTGTAACAAGGAATTATTATCGTTAAAGCGGCTTAGTCCTGAGTACAATGTCCTGGAACCGGAGGAGATAGCTCCTTTTATACGAAAATTGTTAAGATTGTCTTCACTGATAGAAGATTATCTGGAAGAGCATGAGGAGTCACCTATAAGGAAGGATATTCTGCTGTTTTATTTTGAATTATCCCATTTCCTTCTTATGAATGATAATCTTGACGATAATTATGTGATATTTACCGATTTCGGAGATGACAATTCTTTCTTTATCAAACTGTTTAATGTAAATCCCGGTAAGAATCTTAGGGAATGCATGATGCGGGGAAGGTCAAGTATATTGTTTTCTGCAACATTACTGCCAATTGATTATTATAAGAAACTTCTCGGCGCCGGCGAAGATGATTATGAAGTGTATGCAGAATCGGTATTTGATCCGAACAAGCGCGGGTTATACATAGCAAATGACGTTACAAGCAAATATACGAGAAGAAATATTAAAGAATATTCCAATATAGCCAAATATATTAAAAAAGTAGTTTCTGCACGTAACGGTAATTACCTTGTATTTTTCCCTTCATTTGCATTTATGCAGCAGGTAGCCGATATATATTTAAGCGAATACGGTTCTGAAGGCGTACTGATTCAGAATTCCATGATGAGAGAAAAAGACAGAGAAGAATTTTTAAGTAATTTTGATTCGGAAGCTTCCAATGAAGATCGTACAATAATCGGAATGTGTGTACTTGGAGGAATTTTCTCTGAAGGGATTGATCTTAAGGAGGACCGGTTAATCGGAACAATAATAGTAGGTACGGGGCTTCCTATGGTTTGTTCCGAAAGAGAAATACTTAAAAAGCACTTTGACAAAGAAGGTGTGAACGGATATGACTATTCCTATAAGTATCCCGGAATGAATAAAGTACTTCAGGCAGCAGGAAGAGTAATACGTACCGCGGAAGATATAGGCGTTGTTGTGTTACTTGATGAACGTTTCATGCAGAACCAGTATTTACGAATGTTCCCCCGGGAATGGAGTAATTTTAAGATTGTTTCAGAGGATGATATAACTAAAAATTTAGATAGATTTTGGAATGAGTGGCTTTGATAGAATTTTAGCAAAAATAAAAATATATTGATGTAGCAGTGTATTCTGACATACGATTTACTATTTATGACAAGAGTGTCATATGTGGATAACTTTGTGGAGAATGGGGATTTCTCATTGAAAAAATGCTCGATTTTAAAGTTTTCCACCGTTAGAAATGACATATTTGGCAGATTGTATACATAAAACTATCGAATTTTGGATAAAAGGATGTGGATAATTTGACCAAGTTGGTATCACGTTTTATGACTATATTGGTCAAAAAACAATATGTTGTGCAATTTGAACCGGTATTGGTTATAATAATACAGTATATTGTAGAAAAACAGTAAAAAGGGGTGGAATTATTATGTGGGCATATGAAAGTAGTTTTTATCAAATTTATCCTTTAGGATTTTGTGGCGCGCCATATGAAAACGACGGTAAACAGGAGCACAGAATTCTTAAGGTCATAGACTGGATTCCTCATATTAAGAAACTGAATATGAACGCAATCTACTTTAGTCCGATATTTGAGTCCGATACACACGGATATAATACGAGAGACTATACAAAGGTTGATATAAGACTTGGAACCAACGAGGATTTCAAAAAAGTATGTAAGGCACTTCATAAGGAAGGAATAAAAGTTGTCCTTGACGGTGTGTTTAATCACGTAGGACGCGGTTTTTGGGCTTTTAAGGATGTTCTGGAAAAAAGAGAGGCATCTGCGTATGTATCATGGTTTTCAAGAATAGATTTTAACGGTAATTCCAATTATAATGACGGCCTTTGGTATGAGGGATGGGAAGGCAATTATGACCTTGTTAAGCTTAACCTTTATAACGAGGATGTTGTAAATCATATATTTGGAGCTGTTGAGGGCTGGATTAAAGAGTTTGACATCGACGGAATAAGGCTTGATGTGGCCTATTGCCTTGATACGGGATTTTTGCGACGCTTAAGAGAATTTACCGACTCCAAAAAGGAAGATTTCTTTTTGGTGGGAGAGGTACTTCACGGTGAATACGGCAGAATGCTTAACGAAATGAATATACATTCCGTTACCAATTATCAGTGTTACAAAGGGATATACTCTTCTTTTAACAGCTACAATATGTTTGAGATAATCCATTCCCTTCTTAGATTGTTCGGACCGGAGGACTGGACTGTATGCCGCGGCGCACATCTTCTTAGCTTCTGCGATAATCATGATGTTAGCAGAATCGCAAGTATAATACAAAACCCCAATCATATTAAACTTGTATATGCCATGGTTTTTGGCATGCCGGGAATTCCGTGCACATATTACGGTTCGGAGTGGGGAGCCAAAGCAGATAAATCCGAGGGCGACCCGGCTCTTAGGGCATCTTTTGACAAGCCGGAATTCAACGACTTAAGTGAATACATTTCAAGACTTGCCGAGGCTAAGATTAATTCAAAGGCTTTAAATTACGGAGGAATGCGCTCTTTGGTTCTTACCAACAGACAGTGCATCTTTGAAAGGTGCGCCGAGGGTGAAAGAGTGCTTGTTGCCATTAATATGGATGAAAACGAATATACTGCTCATGCCGATTACGGCTGTGGCTGCGCTACGGATCTTATTACCGGCGAAAAATTTGATTTTGGCGGCGGAGCATGTCTTAAGGGCTACAGCGCATATTTTTTAAAATGTGAGTAAATCGTGACTATTCTATTAAAAAAGAATTAAACATTTTATAATTCGTTGACACTGTAATGTACCGTGTTATCATAGTCTACGGTACATAATTTATAAATAAGAAATATTAATTTAGGGGAGAAGTTAAATGAAACGGTATTCGAAGTACATAAAGCCGTATCTTTATGCCTTTATTCTGGGACCTTTACTTATGATAGTGGAGGTTGTCGGCGAAATTGTCATGCCAAAACTCATGGCCGGAATTATTGACACAGGTGTTGCAAACAAAGATTATACATACATTTGGACACATGGTGCTCTTATGGCAGGTGTGGGTATTTTGATGATGCTTGGCGGCGTCGGAGGTGCATATTTTGCATCTAAAGCCAGTGTAGGTTTTTCATCTGACCTTCGTAAAGATACTTTTGACAAAATTCAGGAGATGTCCTTTGCCAATCTGGATCATTTCAGTACAGGTTCATTGATTACCCGTCTTACGAATGACGTAACACAGGTCCAAAACCTCATTAACATGATGCTTCGTATGATGCTGAGAGCTCCGGGTATGTTAATAGGTGCTCTTATTATGGCGATTATCATGAACCCGCGTCTTGCTATGGTTCTTTTGGTAGTTATTCCGCTTCTTGTTATTGTAATAATAATTGTATTAAGAGCGGCAATGCCACGATTTAAGAATATGCAGACCAAACTTGATATGCTTAATTCCAATGTGCAGGAGGTACTTACTTCCGTAAGAGTAATCAAGTCATTCGTGCGTGAGGATTTTGAAACGGTTAAGTTTGAAGAATCCAACAGTAATTTAAAAGAAGCAAGTTTAGGAGCTTTTAAACTGCTTATACTTGTTATGCCAATTATGTCCGTTATGATGAATGCAACTACCCTTGCAGTAGTATGGTTCGGTGGTCAGCAGATTATTTTGGGAGAAATGGAAGTCGGTAACTTAACAGCTTTCATTACTTATATAACTCAGATTCTAAGTTCTCTTATGATGGTTGCGTTTATGCTTTTGCAAACAACGAGAGCTTTTGCTTCCCTTAACAGAATAAGAGAGGTACTCGATTCTGACATAGACATTAATGATTTAAATGCCAAGGAATTATCCAAGAAGGTTACTGCCGGAAAGATAGAATTTAAGAATGTTTCCTTCAGATATTACAAAAACAGTGAAGAAAAGGTACTTAACGATGTTACCTTTACCATAGAGGCAGGACAGACTGTAGGAATTATCGGTTCTACAGGTTCAGGTAAAACAACGCTGGTATCCATGATTCCCCGTCTTTATGATGTGGATGAAGGTGAGGTTCTTGTAGACGGAACAGATGTTAAGGACTATTCCCTTACACATTTACGTGACGGTGTGGGCATGGTACTTCAAAAGAACGTTCTGTTCTCGGGAAGTGTCAAGGAAAACCTGCTATGGGGGGATGATGAAGCCACAATGGAGGAAGTAGTAAAGGCTGCTTCGGATGCACAGGCAGATACGTTTGTTAAGAATCTGGTGGACGGCTATGATTATGAACTTGGCCAGGGCGGTGTAAATGTATCCGGAGGTCAAAAGCAGAGACTTTGTATCGCAAGAGCACTGCTTAAGAAACCTAAGATATTAATCCTGGATGACTCTACTTCTGCTGTAGATACGGCAACGGAGACTAAGATTCGTGAGTGCTTCTACAGCACTTTAAAAGATACAACGAAGATTATTATTGCCCAGAGAATCACATCGGTAATGGATGCGGACATGATTGTTGTCATGGACGACGGCAGGGTTGATGCAATAGGTTCGCATGAGGAGCTTCTTAAGAATTGTGAGGCTTACAAAGAAATCTATTATTCTCAGATGGACAAAGATAAGGAGGTAAGTGCGTAATGAACGAACAAAGATTAGCATTCCTCCAGAAGAAATACGAAGAAAAATTAAGACCGAAGACAGACGAAGAATTGTCCCTTGAAGGAAGAAAACAAGGCGGTGGTGGCGGACGCGGTCACGGAAGAATGGCAAGCGGTAAGCCCAAGAACGCCAAAGCTACCATAAAAAGACTTCTTTCATATATGTCAGGTGATGTATGGAAACTTGTTATCGTAATTATATGTTTGCTTGTACAGACAGTTTTGTCTTTGGCGGCGTCATATATGCTAAGACCGATAATCAATAATCTGACTTCTCCCGACGATCCGGTAGGAAAGCTTATACGAGGTCTTATAACAATGGCAATCGTTTACTGCTGCAGCATTGCTGCCCAGTATGCTCAGTCAAGGATAATGGTCAGTGTATCCCAAAATGCCATTCAGAAGCTTAGGAATGATTTATTTAAGAAGCTCCAGACACTTCCTATCAATTATTATGACAGGAACAGTAACGGAGATATTATGAGCCGATTTACCAATGATGTGGATACTGTGGGTGAAATGATTAACAGTACCGTGATTCAGCTTATTTCCGGCATCATTCAGTTGGTGGGAACTTTGGCTTTAATGCTCTATACTAACTGGATGCTTACCATAATTACTATAGTAATGGTTCCTTTGATGATGCAGGCGGTTAAAGCAATTTCGGGAAGATCAAGGAAATATTACAAGGCACAGCAGGCTGCAATCGGAACACTTAACGGTTATATTGAAGAAACAATGACCGGTCAGAAGGTTGTTAAAGTATTCAATCACGAAGAAGCGGCAAAAGAAGAATTCGATTATTTAAATAAAGACCTTAAGTCTAAGCAGATTAATGCAATGTTCTACGGAGGAATAATGGGACCTGTTATGGGTAACCTTTCACAGGTGACTTACGCCATAACTGCTTGTGTGGGCGGTGTCCTTTGCGTGGCAAGAGGCTTTGACGTAGGTGGACTTACTGTATTTGTTAACTATTCACGACAGTTCTCATGGCCCATAAATCAGCTTGCCATGCAGGTTAATGTTATTTTCTCGGCACTTGCGGGAGCTGAAAGAGTATTTAACATTATGGATGAATGTCCTGAGGAACCGGATGATGAGGATGCTGTTGACATCAAAATGATAAATGATGTTGCAACTTATGTTATTCCCAAGAATTCAAAGTATATAGCAGAATTCGGAAAGCCGGAAATAATCGACAACGAAGATAATGACAACTATTATATGCAGGTACTTGGCGGTGTGACCCTTGAAGATGTTACCTTCGGCTATGTTGAGGAAAAGATTGTTCTAAAGAATATATCTTTGTACGCAAAGCCGGCTCAAAAGATAGCATTCGTAGGCTCTACCGGTGCGGGTAAGACTACAATAACAAACCTGATTAACAGGTTCTATGATATTAATGAAGGTAAAATACTTATCGACAATATACCCACAACAATGATTAAGCGTGATGCATTAAGACGTAATATTGCCATGGTTTTGCAGGATACACATTTGTTTACGGGTACGGTAAGAGAGAATATAAGATACGGAAGACTGGATGCTACGGATGAAGAAGTTATTGAGGCAGCAAAGGTTGCTTCGGCTCATTCATTTATTATGCGTCTTGAGAACGGTTATGATACCATGCTTGAAGGTGACGGCGGTAACCTTTCACAGGGCCAAAGACAGCTCATTAATATAGCAAGAGCAGCTATTTCCAAGGCTCCCATTCTTATACTTGACGAAGCAACGTCATCGGTTGATACAAGAACCGAGAAACATATCGAACATGGTATGGACAGAATAATGGCTACAAGAACAACTCTTGTAATAGCACACAGATTGTCAACCGTAAGAAATGCCAATGCAATTATGGTACTTGAGAACGGTCAGATAATAGAGCGTGGCGATCACGATGATTTATTAGCGAATAAGGGACGTTATTACGAACTTTATACAGGAAAGTGTGAACTGGATTGATGAACGAATTTAGCGTAGAAGGCATGCGCTGTGCGGGTTGTCAAAGCAGAGTCGAAGAGGCGGTAAGAAAGCTTTCGGGCGTGGAAGAGTGTACGGTTTCATTACTTACCAATTCTATGTCCGTTGAGGGCACTGCCGAGCCTAAGGAAATTATGGCAGCTGTCAAAGCAACCGGATTTAAGGCAAAACTTCTAAAAAAAAACGAATCTGACACGGACAGTCCAATAAAGCAGATGACAGTGCGACTTGTGGCGTCTGTCATAATGTCAGTTCCCCTAATGGTATTTTGCTATAGGGGACTGTTTGCTTATACTCAATTATTATTATCTACGGCAATTATCTTAATCAATTATTCTTTTTTTATAAACGGGGCAAAGGGTATAATTCACAAAGCCCCCAACATGGATACGCTGGTATCTCTCGGCTCACTGGTTTCATATGTTTACAGCCTTTGGGCACTTTTTAGCGGTAATACCCATTCACATCTATATTTTGATTCTTCCGGAATGATTCTTACATTCATAAGCATCGGAAAACTCCTTGAAACAATTTCAAAGGGACGCACTACGAATGCAATTGACGGCCTTAAGGCGTTAAGCGTTGACGAGGCCGTTTTAGTGGTGGACGGAAAAGAAATCACAGTTCCCGCGGCCGATATTAAAGCAGGCGATGTGTTTGTTGTAAGACAGGGAAACAGTTTTCCTGCCGACGGTGATGTGGTTGAAGGAAATGCCCGGGTTGACGAATCATCCCTTACAGGCGAGAGCATTCTTATTAATAAGGTCCCGGGGGACAAAGTGTATACTTCAACATTCCTGATGGAAGGTGAAATAAAGTGCATGGCTACGAAGGTGGGAGAAGATACGTTCCTGGCATCCATTATAGATATGGTAAGCCATGCAGGTGCGTCAAAGGCTCCTATTTCCAGAACGGCTGACAAAATAGCGTCTATTTTTGTACCTGTAATATTGGGGCTGTCGGTTGCTACATTTTTACTTTGGCTGCTGGTATTTAAGGATGCGGACGGAGCAGTTACCTTATCCCGTGCGGTACAAAGGGGTGTTTCGGTAATGGTAATAAGCTGCCCCTGTGCCCTTGGACTTGCTACTCCTGTGGCGGTAATGGTAGGAACGGGAGTGGGAGCAAAAAATAAGATTCTATACAAGAATGCTACAGCTCTTGAGATTGCCGCCAAAGTTAATCATATTGTGTTTGATAAGACAGGAACCTTAACCTATGGTGATCTTACGAAGGAAGATTCCTTAAAAGCAGACAGTAAGCAGGCTGTTAAGGAACTTCTTGAAATGGGATATGAAGTCACGATGCTTACCGGTGATAAAAAAGAAAAGGCCGAGAAAATAGCAGACGAAGCTATGATTAGCAACGTTATATATGAAGTACTTCCGGGACAGAAGGAAGAAGTGGTATCTTCCTTAATGGAAGCAGGTAAGAAAGTAATGATGGTGGGGGATGGTATTAACGATGCTGTTGCCCTGACCCGTGCCGATGTGGGTGTGGCCACTGGAACGGGTAAAGATATAGCGATTGACAGCGCGGATATTGTACTTCTTAACAGCAGTGTCAAAGATGTGGTTAAACTTATTAAGGTATCCCACGCTACACTTAGGGTCATTTATCAGAATTACTTCTGGGCTATAATTTATAATTGTGTAGGCATACCATTGGCTGCCTGTTCGGCAATAAACCCGATGTTCTGTGCACTTGCCATGAGCTTGTCGAGTTTTTGTGTTGTAATGAACGCACTGCGGCTTAATTTTAAGAGGTTTTAATCCCGGTAAATTCGGGATTTGTGCACTTTATATTTTGTTTATATTTTTTTAACAGAATGATTAGCACTCGATGATTGACAGTGCTAACAACGGGTGATAATATCACAATTGTAAGCGTACATATACAAAACGTATAACTTCGCTATGGAGGTAAATATATGACATTAGATAGATTTACGCAACAATCACAAAAAGCCCTTAGCAACATTGACGCAGTTGCTATGGAGTACGGAAATCAGGAAATCGAGCAGGAACATCTTCTTTATGCGCTGCTTACTTTAGAGGACAGCCTGATACTTAATCTTATAGAGAAGATGGGAATTGACCCCAAATATTTCCTTAATGCTACCGAAAGTGCCCTCAATAAAAGGGTTAAGGTTCAGGGTGGTAAACCTTATGTTGGGGAAGCCTTGAACAAGGCTCTTATTAATGCAGAGCCCGAAGCCAAGATGATGGGAGATGAGTATATTGCGCCGGAGCATTTGTTCCTTGCCATGCTTAAGTATCCCAATAAGGGAGTCAAAGACCTGTTTACAGCCTGTGAAATTACAAGAGAAAGATTCCTGGCTGCATTGATGCAGGTAAGACCTAACGGAAATATTACCACAGACAATCCGGAAGCTATGTACGATACTTTGGAAAAGTACGGTACGGAGCTTGTTGAAAAGGCAAAAGCCCAGAAGCTTGACCCTGTAATAGGAAGAGATGAAGAAATAAGAAACGCCGTAAGAATTCTGTCGCGTAAGACTAAAAACAATCCTGTACTTATAGGCGAACCGGGTGTGGGAAAGACTGCTGTAGTAGAGGGTCTTGCACAGAGAATTGCCAATGAGGATGTTCCGGATTCTCTTAAGAACAAGAAGATTTTTGCCCTTGATATGGGAGCACTGGTTGCAGGTGCCAAGTACAGAGGTGAATTCGAAGAAAGACTAAAGGCGGTCCTTGAGGATGTTAAGAATTCCGACGGACAAATTATACTCTTTATAGATGAACTTCATACCATAGTAGGTGCGGGCAAAACAGACGGTGCCCTTGATGCGGGAAATATGTTAAAGCCCATGCTGGCCCGTGGCGAACTGCACTGTATAGGTGCAACGACACTTGATGAATACAGATTGTATATCGAGAAGGACCCTGCTCTTGAAAGACGTTTTCAGCCGGTATTGGTTGATGAACCTACGGTGGAAGATACTATTTCCATATTGCGCGGTATCAAAGAAAGATATGAAGTGTTCCATGGTGTAAAGATTCTTGATAATGCACTGGTAAGTGCAGCTACATTATCCCACAGATATATTTCCGACAGATTTTTGCCTGATAAAGCTATTGATCTGGTGGATGAGGCCTGTGCCCTTATTAAGACGGAACTTGATTCCATGCCTGCGGAACTTGATGAACTTAATCGTAAGATAATGCAGTTAAAGATAGAAAAGCTGGCACTTGAAAAGGAAGAGGATAATCTTTCGAAGGAAAGACTTGAATCATTATCAAAAGAACTTTCACAGTTATCGGAAGAATACAATTCCCTTAAGGCTAAATGGGACAGTGAAAAAGCATCGGTAGAAAAACTTTCTAAGATACGTGAAGAGATAGATGCTGTAAATTCCCAGATTCAGATAGCACAGAATAACGGCGATTTTGAAAAGGCATCGGAGCTTATGTACGGCAAAAAAAGAGAGCTTGAAGAAACCCTTAAAAAAGCCGAAGAAAAGTCCGAGGATAAGAACTTAACTTTAGTTCATGAAGCAGTAACTGAAGAAGAAATTGCCAAGATCATTTCACGCTGGACAGGAATTCCGGTTACCAAACTTAATGAAACCGAAAGAAATAAGACCTTGCACCTTGACGAAGAACTGCATAAACGTGTAGTGGGACAGGATGAAGGTGTTACCAAGGTGACAGAGGCAATAATAAGGTCCAAGGCAGGCATTAAGGATCCGGGAAAGCCCATAGGCTCATTTATATTCTTAGGCCCTACAGGTGTGGGCAAGACGGAACTTGCCAAGGCTCTTGCAGCTTCACTTTTTGATGATGAGAACAACATGGTAAGAATTGATATGAGTGAATACATGGAAAAGTATTCCGTATCAAGACTTATAGGAGCGCCTCCCGGATATGTGGGATACGAAGAGGGCGGTCAGCTTACGGAAGCCGTAAGACGTAAACCCTATTCCGTAGTTTTATTCGATGAAATCGAAAAAGCCCATCCGGATGTGTTTAATGTTCTTTTGCAGGTGCTTGATGACGGACGTGTTACGGATTCTCAGGGACGAACTGTCGATTTTAAGAATACGATTCTTATTATGACTTCAAATATCGGTGCAATGACGTTACTTGAGGGAATTGACTCTGATGGTCAAATCACTCCCGAGGCCGAATCCGAAGTTATGGAAGAACTTCGAGGCAGATTCAGACCGGAATTTTTGAACCGTATTGATGAAACTATTTTATTCAAGCCTTTGACCAAGGATAATATTGCAAACATTGTTGATCTTATCATGAAAGATTTGAATGAAAGATTAAAGGATAAGGAACTTAACGTTGTCTTGTCGGATGAGGCTAAAGATTATATTACCGAAAATGCTTATGAACCGGCTTTCGGAGCCCGTCCCCTTAAAAGGTATATCCAAAAGTATGTTGAAACGGCAGCAGCCAAGCTTATTCTCGGCGGCAATATAAGCCAGGGAGATACTATTAAAATAGTGGTCAAAGACAACAATCTGGAAGCAACCTTGCATAATTGAGCAGGATAGTATATTTTATATAGAGTTGTGACTATTGTAAAAGGAGAA
Organism: Lachnospiraceae bacterium; assembly: GCA_045642345.1. Taxonomy (GTDB): domain Bacteria; phylum Bacillota; class Clostridia; order Lachnospirales; family Lachnospiraceae; genus JAILLW01. Next base: position 18,285 of record JAZUIS010000067.1, on the reverse strand, counting down.
TGGAAGACTAATGAATATTCCATCAGAACCTAATATTTTGCTATCCTTTATCAATCTGAAATTACGTGATACATATTCATCCCTTGATGAACTTATAGATGATTTGGACCTTGATCCCGTTGAGATTAAAGGTGCTTTGGAAAAAGCAAAGATAGTATATGATGAGGATTTGAATCAACTAAAGTTTAAATAATATGAAAAATATCGGTGATTTGGATAATATTGCGGTAGTAATACCGTCGCTTAATCCGGATGAACAATTAAATAAATCCATAAACGGCATATTAAACGAAGGCTTTACCCATATCGTTTTAGTTAATGACGGCTCTTGTGAGGAATATGCTCCTTTATTTGAGAATGCAGCCGCTCACAAAGAAGTTATTTATTTAAAGCATGATACGAATAAGGGAAAGGGAGCTGCTTTAAAAACAGCATTCAGATATATCCTTGATAATATGCCGTATATTGACGGTGTGGTAACGGCTGACGGCGACGGACAGCATCTCCCTACCGATATACATAAAGTGGCCGAAAAACTTAAGTCCGGAATGGACGATGTAATTTTAGGTTCCCGTAACCTTAAAGCTTCGAATGTACCCGGGAAGAGTAATTTGGGAAATTCCCTTGCATCTTCATGGTTTAAGTTCGCATGCAGACTTAAGTTATCGGATACCCAGACGGGATTGAGAGGCATTCCCGTTAAATATCTTGAAGAGTTAACCACAGACCTTAAGGGAAACAGGTATGAGTATGAAACTCATATGCTTATTCATTTGCGTGAAAAAAATGTAAATATTAAAGAAGTCGGAATCGAAACCGTGTATATAAACGATAATTCCGGCTCTCATTACAGACCTTTGTATGATTCCCTGAGAATCACGGGAGTATTTTTTAAGCATTCTACATTTTTGAAACAGATTGTGTCATCGGTTGTGTCTTTTTTGACCGATCTGTTGCTTTTTTATATTCTTTCGGTATCGATTATTCTCGATGATATTTCACTTGAAGTATTCATTTGTACGGTAATAGCAAGAATATGCTCTTCGCTTCTTAATTATGTTCTTAACAGAAATTTTGTGTTCAGGAATAAGGCAAGCGTAGTCTCTTCGGCACCCAAGTATTTCATTGTTGCATTATGCATGATGACCTTGTCGTGGCTTGGAGTATCCAAACTTGCAACCATAATTACCAAAGACCCTTCCATGAGAGTATTTCTTAAGATGATTGTAGACGGTCTTCTTTTCATACTCAGTTATACTGTCCAGAAAAAGTGGGTATTTGCGAAAAAATCTGAAAATGATTAATTAGATTTTATATGCTATAATAATTAATTATGGATATTTTCGAATATATGAGTGAACTTAATAAGGAAAAGGAATCTCCCCTTGCCGCAAGAATGCGCCCGACGACTCTTGATGAAGTTGTGGGACAGCAGCACATAATAGGCAAAGATAAACTCTTATACAGAGCTATTAAGGCGGATAAATTAAGTTCCATTATATTCTATGGCCCTCCGGGCACAGGCAAAACAACACTTGCCAAAGTTATTGCCAATACGACATCGGCTGAATTTATGCAGATTAATGCCACAGTAGCCGGCAAAAAGGATATGGAAGATGTCGTTGCCAAGGCAAAAGATATAAAGGGGATGTACGGACGAAAGTCTATTCTTTTTATAGACGAAATTCATCGTTTTAATAAGGGGCAGCAGGATTATCTGCTTCCTTTTGTCGAAGACGGAACGATTATTCTTATCGGTGCCACTACCGAAAATCCCTATTTTGAAGTTAACGGGGCTTTAATCAGCCGTTCAATTATATTTGAACTTAAGCCGCTTACCTTGGATGATATTAAGGCACTTATTAATCGCGCCGTATATGATAATGACAAAGGTATGGGGTCCTATGATGCCGTAATAGATGATGATGCACTTGACTTTATTGCCGATATTTCCGGCGGAGATGCAAGGTGCGCTTTAAATGCCATCGAACTTGGCATAATGACAACAGACAGAAGCGATGATAATAAGATACATATAACCCTTGATGTGGCCCAGGAATGCGTCCAAAAGCGCGCGGTAAGATACGACAAAAAGGGTGATAACCATTATGATACAATATCGGCATTTATTAAGAGCATGAGAGGCTCCGATCCTGATGCTGCGGTATATTATTTATCAAGAATGCTTTATGCAGGTGAATCAGTAACCTTTGTTGCAAGAAGAATTATGATTCATGCAGCCGAGGATGTGGGACTTGCAGACCCGAGAGCTTTGGAGGTTGCGGTTGCGGCTTCCCTTGCAGCGGAAAGAATCGGAATGCCCGAGGCAAGAATTATTCTTGCGGAAGCAGCAATGTATGTTGCAACAGCTCCTAAGAGCAATTCCGTAGTCTGTGCCATAGATGCGGGAATGGAAGAGGTTGCAAGAAGCGGAGATTTGCCGATTCCGCCTTACCTTCAGGATACCCATTACAAGGGTGCCGTGAAGTTGGGCCATGGCATTGGTTACAAGTATCCTCATGATTATGAGAATAATTATGTGGATGAGCAGTATCTGCCGGATGCGATTAAGGATATGAAATTCTATAATCCTTCATCTAACGGATACGAAAAAGATATAACCGATTTATTCGACAGAATTAAGAAAGATAATAACAGTAAGTAGGTTTTGATGGCAGATACAGATTCAAAGAACAATTCAGAAATTAAAAAAACAAAAAAGGGAATCAAGAAGAAGCATAAAAAGATTAAGCTTCCCGTCATAATTGCATCTTCCCTGGGTGTGGCAGCTGCAGTTGTTTTGGCGGTATACTTTTTGTTCTTAAGGGACGGCGCGGGAAATGTTTCCCAGGGATTGGCACCGGGAGCTACACCTGTTCCTATTGAGAATATTATAGAGGATATTCCCGAAGGAATGATAGATGACGGTATATTGGGAACGGGAGTCCTTGAACATATCGTAGGTGCGGGACGTGCAGTAGAAAATGCCTATAATTCACGACCTGCAACTATACCTTTGACAGATGAGAACACAAGCAATTTCGTAAACATTGATGAATGTGTTGTTGAAGGGGGAACGGTTAATGTAACCGGTTCTTCTACGGGAATTCCCAAGTCGGATGATAAATATTATTATCTATTTGCGCTTGATACATATACCGATGCATTGCCGGAAGATGCTGAATATGTGTCAAAAGCGTATAAGAATGATTCTTCGACCCTTACATGTTCGCTAAATTACAACTCCTCTTCTTCAAAGCTGTTTAAGAAGTTTGCATTCGGAGTTAAGGTTGACGGCAAGTATATACTTGTAAGTCAGCCGAAGTACATTACAAATCCGGAGAATATTTGCAGATATTCAAATGTATATATGGAACCGAGTTCCAAGAAGGGAATACTTATTGACTATACCAAATATAAGTCCGGACAACTTCAGGATCTTGGAGTTAAGCAGGTAGCCCTTAACTTTAGAATAGCGGATTTCCTGGGACCTACGTCGAATGCGTTGTTCCCTACCATTCATTATTCTTATGACGGGAAAACATATACCTTTAACGGCGCAATGCTCTCTGGCTTTGATGAAACGGTTAAATATCTTAGCGATAACGGAATTACCGTAACGGCTATTTTGCTTAACAGTTATTCGGGCTCTAATATTTCACTGATTCATCCGGATTCCAGAAATCCCGGTGTCTGCCCTTATTATATGTTTAATGCGGCAGATAATGACGGTGTTGAATACCTTGCGGCAGTGGGAAGCTTTTTTGCCGAAAGATATTCCGGTTCTTCCCACGGAAGAATATCAAACTTTGTTATAGCAAACGAGATTAATGCCCGAAAAGAATGGAACTATATGGCATATACCGATGTGGATTCTTATACCAAAGAATATGCCAAGGGATTTAGAGTTCTTTATAATGCGATTAAGAGTGTTTCCGGTTCTGCAAGAGTTTATATATCTTTGGACCAGCAATGGGACAGAAATATGTCCAAGAACCCCGATTATGACGGAAGAGATGTGCTGGACTGCTTTAACTCATATCTTAAGGCAGAAGGAAATATTGACTGGGGCCTTGCCTTCCATCCTTATAATGTGCCCCTTACCACCTGCGCCACATGGTCTTCTTCCAAATACATTAAGCACACAGCCGATTCGCCTATGATTTCCATGGCAAATATTGAAGTGCTTATTAATTATCTGAAGCAGGATAATTATCTTGATACTTCGGGTAACACGAGAAGTATTTATATTACAGAGCTTGGGTATACCTCATCGGGTTCGGGAGGAGAATCATATCAGGCAGCAGCTATTGCATACGCTTTTTATAAGATTAATCACTATCCTGAGATAGACGGACTGCTTCTTAACAGGCAGACCGATGATGCTACGGAAATAGCTCAGGGACTTGCTACAGGTATTACCACTTTGGGCGGCGGTACCAAAAAATCATATGATGTGTTTAAATATATGGATACATCAGAATTCGAGTCTCATGCGGAATTTGCAAAATCCATAATCGGAATAAGCAACTGGTCACAGATAATGAGATAAGAAAGTCTCCGTTTTAAACGGAGACTTTTTAATTTAGAATAAATGTTTAACCAGGTACTGATAAATTTCCTGATTCTTTTTGTTCCAGTTATCACAGATGGCCTGGGCAGTTTCTTCGATGGGAACCTGCAGGGTCATATCTATTAATTTAACTTCCTTATCTTTGGCAATAAGGTGAGCTTCATATTCGCCGTTGGTTGCTTTGTAGTAGTCGGCTATTATTGATACTTCATTACGAAGTTCGATGGAATTCTTTTTGAAGAAAGCATTTATTTCATCTTTGATTTCCGAATTGATATCATTTTCAAAAAAGTGAATTGCATCGGCTCCTTCCCGGGTCAACTTAAGGTGGGTTCTGTTACGATATGACTGGGCAGTAACAAGCTTTGAATCCAGAAGCTCTCCGATTACCTGCTGCAGAGTCATGAAATTCGTATATTCTTTTTCCAGAATAAAATCACCTATCTGGGCCTTCGTAAGGGGAAAATCCACGCGGTCAAGCATGTAAAGCACTATTAATTTATATAAAGTCAATGCATCTTTCATTTGGCTGCTCCTTGCTTTTTGGTAAATAATTTATTGATTGCAATACCGCCGTACTTAAGTATGAGCTTAACCAGTATGGTGGCAAGTGTAACAACAAGGATTTCAAAGACGAAGAGCCTTAGAATATCAAGGTTACCGTACGGACGTCCCACCACCTGAAGAGTCATATAGTCGATAATAAAATGATGCACCAGGAAGAATTCATATGTGTATTTACATAGGAAAGTAACAACCTTCATACACTTCGGTGTTTTATTAAAGACATCTTCCAATCCCCTAAAGACAAGGAAAAGTGAAGTTATCTGCATAAGAATCATAAGCGAATCGTCAATGGGCAGCTTAATCGGGCATACCAGGAAGAAAACAAAAACCGGAAGTCCCACGCCGAAACAAACCCATTTTTTGAATTTATCAACGAAAAGAATTAAGAACATTCCGAGGAAGAAATCAAATACTTTTACGGTGAAGTTCACAAAGCCGGGGTTGGTGGAGGCGTATGACATCATAGGGTATGTCACAAGGATTACGATGTAATATACACATGCAACTCCCAAAGTAATCCATTTATTCTTAAGAAGAGCCCATCTAAGAAGCGGGAAAATAATATACATCAATACCAAGGCGCCCAGGAACCATTCACCTATACCCAGGGCAAAAGTTCCGACACCGTAGCTTGAAAGATATGAGTCCATACCAAGCAGGGTAAAGATGATGCTTAAGGGGTGGGCATTATGGTCTTTGTAGATTGAATTAAGAGTCTCGCCGGTAAGCAGAATGAAGGTAACAAGGTACAAAACATATACAAGATAAAAAGGAACAAGAATCCTGAAGAATCGTTTCTTGTAGTATTCTGCGTAGCTAAAGTGCTCTTTATCCTTGGTAGAGAGCATAAGGCCGGCGCCGGAAATCATAAAGAATAATCCGACACAGACTTTGGCAATATGCATATTGGAGTTTTCGTAAAGAATGCTTACAGACTCAAGCTGGCGGATTCCTTTAAGGTAAAGGGTTACTATAAGGTGATAGTAAACAATGCCTGCCATTGATAAAAGTCGTATTACATCCAGAAAATTATATCTTTTTTTCATAAGTTATTTAATGTTTGCTTTGACAGCTTCCGAAACTTTGATTGCAACTTCCGGATTAAAGGCTTCCGGCATAATGTTGTCTTCAGACAGCTCGCTTTCGGGTACGAGAGCGGCTATCGCAAGGGCAGCAGCCATCTTCATATCTTCTGTAATCTGGGGCGCTCTGCCTTCAAGTGCACCTTTAAATATGCCGGGGAAGGCAACTACGTTGTTAATCTGGTTAGGAAAATCGGATCTTCCGGTTCCTACAATTCTGGCACCGGCCTTCTTGGCAAGATCGGGCATGATTTCCGGAGTAGGATTGGCCATGGCAAATATAATGGCATCCTTATTCATTGATTTTACCATATCTTCGCTGACAATTCCCGGTGCCGATACACCGATAAAGATATCTGCGCCCTTAAGAGCATCCGCAAGGGAACCGCTGATACCGCGAGGATTGGTTATGTCAACCATTTTCTGTTGCATCCAGTTAAGCTTAGGAGCATCCTTTGAGATAATGCCCTTGGAATTGCAAAGAATGATATCTTTGAAACCGTAATTAAGAAGAAGCTTACAGATTGCTATACCTGCAGCGCCGGCACCTGAAATTACAACCTTACAATCGGCTTTATCTTTTTTGATAATCTTAAGAGCATTAATAAGGCCTGCAAGAACCACAATGGCGGTACCGTGCTGATCATCATGGAACACGGGAATGTTCAGTGTAGCCTTAAGACGTTCTTCGATTTCGAAACATCTTGGTGCGGAAATGTCTTCAAGATTGATTCCGCCGAAGGTAGGTGCAAGATAAGTTACGGCCTTAATGATTTCTTCGGTATCCTGAGTATCAAGACAGATAGGAACGGCATTAACTCCGCCGAACTCCTTAAAAAGGACTGCCTTTCCTTCCATAACGGGCATAGCAGCTTCGGGACCTATGTTACCAAGACCCAGGACGGCACTACCGTCCGAAACTACAGCTATGGTATTGGCTTTCATGGTGTATTTGTAAGCGGCTTCTTTGTCATTTGCAATAACTTTGCAGGGCTCTGCTACGCCGGGTGTATATGCAAGGGCTAAATCCTCACGGGAATTAACCTTTGATTTTGCTTCGGTTGTGATTTTACCGTTCCATTGTTCATGGAGCATAAGAGCTTTTTCGTTAGTTGTCATATTTCCTCCTTGATGCCTTCGTCTTTAAGATATTTAAGGGCTGCTTTAAGTAAACGGCGTCCCTGAAAATCCAGTCTGAAGCTAAGTCCGCTTTTGAGGGTTGCTTTGACGGGAGAGTAGCTCTTAAGGTAAAAGGCATTAATCATTGTTTTTCTATTGATAAACGCAAAATGCGTATATTGTTCAAGTTCCGAGAATAAATTGTTTGCGGCGGTAAGAAGAGGAATTTCCGTACCGTCTTTAAGATATACATATACATACTGTTTGTCGGACAAAGCGTATACGATGTCGTCTTCATGGACGTAATAGGTTTCTTTGTTATGCCTAAGCTCAATGGTAGGCTCGCGATTACTTGCTATAAGAATTGCTTCATCAAGTAATTGGCTAAGCTCGGCTTTGATAATAGGTTTATTCAGGAATAAAAGATTCTTGGGATAGTTGGGAAGCTCGTCTGCCTGCTTCTTATAATCGTGCTTTGAAGAACACAAAACGATGGGAACGGTAACGCCCTCATCGCATAAAGTTAAGGCAAATTCCAAACCGTTTTCGGATTCCTCGACTATATCGATAAAAAACAAATCATAAGATTGTCTTTTGGACATAAGTTCCGAACCAAGTCCGTAAGAATCGGTGTAGAATGGACCATTTGCAGATTTTCTAAAGTCAGATTCTCTCGAAAGAAGCCGTTCAAGCTGCTTTCTGTCGGCGACGTTATCATCGCAGATTGCTATATGCATTTGACTCCCACCTTAAAAATAAGCACTAAAACAAAAATAATCTGAACAATCAAAATAGCAGGCATCCCTATTGTAAAAGTGCGGTGCCTGGTTTTGTGTCGGAAAAGATACATGCCCAGAATCGAGCCGATACTTCCTCCGATGAGGGCTATTATAAAAAGGGTGGCTTCCGGAATCCGGAAGCCCCTTCTTCTAGCCTTAAGTTTATCGATTCCCATAAGAAGGAAACCGATTACATTGATTATTATTACATAACCAATAAGAAAAGTCTGAACTGACAGGTGTGTCATATTATAAGAGATCTTCTCCTCTGCTTAATTTCTTCATGGCACGAACCTTTGTTGATAAACCGAAGAGGTTGATGAAACCTTCGGCATCGTGGTGGTCGTATAAGTCGCCTGTTGTAAATGAGGCAATCTTCTCATCATAAAGTGTATAAGGAGAAGTTGTGCCGGCTTTGATGATATTGCCCTTGTAAAGCTTGAACTTAACTTCACCTGTTACATATTCCTGTGTAGACTCGATGAAAGCCTGAACAGCTTCACGAAGAGGAGTGAACCACTTTCCTTCGTATACAATCTGAGCAAAAAGGTTACCCATATCAAGTTTAACCTTAGTTGTTTCTCTGTCGAGGATTAATTCTTCGAGCTGCTGATGAGCTTCGTAAAGAATTGTTCCGCCGGGTGTCTCATACACGCCACGGCTCTTCATACCTACACATCTGTTCTCGACGATATCAACGATTCCTACACCGTGCTTTCCGCCTAATTCATTAAGAGTACGAATGATGTCGGAAACCTTCATCTTCTTACCGTTAACTGATGTGGGAACACCTTTTTCAAATGTCATTGTAACATATTCGCCTTCTTCGGGAGCTTTCTCGGGAGTAACACCAAGAACGAGAAGATGATCATAGTTAGGCTCGTTGCCGGGCTCTTCAAGTTCAAGTCCCTCGTGGGAAATGTGCCATAAGTTTCTGTCACGGCTGTAGCTTGAATCTGCACTGAAAGGAAGGTCGATTCCGTGCTGCTTACAGTATTCGATTTCTGATTCACGTGAATCAAGTACCCACTTGTCAGATCTCCATGCAGCGATAATCTTAAGATCCGGAGCGAAAGCCTTAATACCAAGTTCAAATCTTATCTGGTCATTACCTTTACCTGTAGCACCGTGGCAGATGGCGCTTGCACCTTCTTTACGGGCGATTTCAACAAGTTTCTTGGCAATTAAAGGTCTTGCCATTGATGTGCCGAGTAAGTACTTATTCTCATATACCGCATGGGCCTGTACACAGGGAACGATATAATCATCACAGAATTCATCGGTTACGTCCAAAATGTATAATTTTTCCGCACCGCAGTATTTAGCTCTTGCTTCTAATCCGTCAAGTTCTTCGGCCTGACCGCAATCGATACATACACAAATTACTTCATAATCGAAGTTTTCCTTAAGCCAGGGAATGATAGCTGTTGTATCAAGTCCGCCGGAATAGGCTAAAATTACTTTTTCTTTCATGATATATTCCTCCAATAAAATAATGTTTTAATTGTCACGTGGATTATCATACAACAAATATTCGGGTATTGCAACAGTGTTTTTGCATAAAAATGTATTTATGACGATACAAAGATAAAAACCCACCGAAACAATGTAAATCTGCTATGTGTAGCCATATCTCAAAATAGGGGTTGATAAATATAAACCAATAGTGTATAGTTATACGCAACAAAAGGAAATGATGCCTATATAATAAGGAAACGTTGAGTTTTGGACACAATAAGAGTACAATATAGCGGATAGTGTGCATATGAAAGAGCACACGAAAGAGACAGGTGAGAAAATGACAAAAAAGATTTTTATTGACGGTTCGGAAGGAACAACAGGATTAAGAATATACGAAAGATTTGAGGGAAGAGATGATATTGAACTTTTAAAAATCGATCCCGATAAAAGAAAAGATCCGGAAGAAAGAGCAAAAATGATTAATTCTTCGGATATTACATTCTTATGTCTGCCTGATGTGGCTTCTAAGGAGTCTGTATCACTGGTTACCAATCCGGACGTTACTATTATAGATACTTCTACTGCCCACAGAACGGAAGAAGGCTGGACATACGGATTCCCCGAACTTAAGAAGGGACAAAGAGAAGCTATTAAGAATTCTAAACGTATTGCGGTTCCGGGATGCTATGCAACAGGATTTATTTCAATTGCATATCCCATGGTAGCTTCAGGCATTATGAAGGATGATTATCCTGTTTCATGTTTTGCGCTTTCGGGATATTCGGGAGCCGGTAAGAAGGCAATAGCTGTTTATGAAAGCGACGAAAAGCCGGCAGATTTTGATTCTCCGAGAGAGTATGCACTTTCGCAGCAGCATAAGCATCTTAAAGAAATGCAAAAGATATCGGGACTTAAGAGAACACCGCTTTTTAGCCCGGTGGTAGATGATTATTATTCGGGAATGTTCGTTTCATTGCAGTTTTATGCTGATATGCTTAATAACAATCCGACACCCGAACAGGTACATGATATGTTTGCCAAGCATTATGAAGGTGAGAAGTTCATACATGTAATGCCCTATGGTGCCGAGGCCGATACCAATGGATTTATTGCAGCCAATGTAAGAAGCGGCTGGGACGGACTTGAACTTTTTGTTACGGGAAATGATGAAAGAATAGTTGTAACAACAAGATTTGATAATTTAGGAAAGGGCGCATCCGGTGCTGCGGTTCAGTGTATGAACATTCTGCTTGGATGTGATGAAGCAAAAGGTCTATCTTTGTAAATGGAAGAATTTATTATAAAAACAATGACAACGGAAGATTATCCCGGGGTTAAGGCACTGTGGATGAGTATCAAAGGATTTGCAATAAGAAGTATTGACGATTCTTATGAAGGAGTGGAGCGTTTCATCAGAAGAAATCCCACAACATCTGTTGTAGCGGTTATGAACAATGAAATTGTAGGCGCGATTCTTTGCGGTCATGACGGAAGAAGAGGATGTCTTTATCATGTATGCGTAAGAGAAGACTGCAGACTTAAGGGCATAGGAAAAGCAATGGTTGTACACTGCATGAATGCACTTAAGGCCGAAAAGATAAGTAAAGTATCATTGATAGCTTTTTCGACAAACGATATAGGTAATGCCTTTTGGAAACAAATCGGATGGACCAAAAGAGAAGACCTTAACTATTATGACTTTACTCTTAACGAAGAAAACATTATTAGATTTAATTCCTAGGAGGAATGTAATATGAAGATATTAGACGGTGGTATAAATGCACCAATAGGATTTGAAGCAGCCGGAATCGAAGCCGGTGTTAAATACGAAAATCGTAAGGATATGGCGATTATTTATTCCCAGAAGCCATGTGTTCTTGCAGGAACTTTTACATCAAACGTGGTAAAGGCAGCTCCCGTTAAGTGGGATATGGATATAGTAAATAATTCTCCTTTCGGACAGGCAGTTATCGTTAATACAGGTATTGCCAATGCCGGAACAGGTAAAGAAGGCATGGGATATTGTTCCGAAACAGCTAAAACAGCTGCCCAATTGCTGGGAATTCCCGAAAATGCAGTTCTTGTGGGCTCAACCGGCGTTATAGGAGCTCAGCTTCCTATAGACAGAATCAAAGCGGGAATAGCCAAACTTGTGGAAGCTAAATCAACTAAGCCCGAAGACGGCACAGCGGCTTCAAAGGCAATTATGACAACAGATACCGTTAATAAAGAACTTGCGGTTTCCATAGATGTTAACGGAAAGACAGTTACGCTGGGTGCTATGTCCAAAGGTTCGGGAATGATTCATCCCAATATGTGCACAATGCTTGGATATGTTACAACGGATGCCGTTATTTCAAAGGAAACATTGACCAAGCTTCTTAAGGAAGATGTGGTTGATACATATAACATGATTTCGGTAGACGGAGATACTTCTACCAATGATACATTGCTTGTACTTGCTAACGGAATGGCTAAGAATGATGAAATCCTGCCGGGCACCAAAGCTTATGATGATTTCAAGGAGGCCCTTCACTATGTTAATGAGACACAGGCCAAGCGTCTTGCCGGAGACGGCGAAGGTGCCCAGGCACTTATAGAGTGTAAGGTAGTAAATGCCGATACTAAGCAAAATGCAAGAACACTTGCCAAGTCGGTTATTTGTTCTTCGCTTACAAAGGCAGCGGTTTACGGACATGATGCCAACTGGGGAAGAATTTTGTGCGCCCTTGGTTATTCCGGCGCGCAGTTTGATCCTGAGAATATGGAACTTTATTATCAGGGAGAAACAGGAAGCATGCTTATTTATAAGGACGGAGCAGGTTGCGATTATTCCGAAGAAGAAGCAACGAAACTTCTTTCCGAAAAGTTCGTGCGTTTCCTTGTTGATATGAAGATGGGAAATGAAAGTGCCACAGCATGGGGCTGTGATCTTACATATGATTATGTCAAAATAAATGCAGACTACAGGAGTTAATTATGGAAAAGAGTATCGACTTATTATTAAAAAAGGCTGAGGTGCTTATTGAAGCGCTTCCTTATATACAGCAGTTTAATCGTAAGATTATTGTTGTTAAATACGGCGGTTCTGCCATGAGCAACGAAGAACTCCAGAAAAACGTTATTGAGGACGTTGTTCTTCTTAAACTGGTAGGTTTTAAACCGATTATCGTACACGGCGGCGGCAAGGAAATAAGCAGCTGGGTTAAGAAGGTTGGCAAAGAATCCGAGTTCATAAACGGATTAAGAGTTACGGATGCCGAGACCATGGAAATAGCAGAGATGGTTCTTAATAAGGTAAATAAGCGTCTTGTTAATATGGTTGGCGAACTTGGTGTAAATGCCGTAGGTATCTCGGGTAAAGACGGCGGACTTCTTAATGTTGACAAGAAGTATTCGGACGGACAGGACATCGGATTTGTAGGGGATGTTAAGAATGTTAATCCCAAGATATTATATGATCTGCTTGAGAAGGACTTCCTTCCCATCGTGGCTCCTATAGGATACGGAGATGATTTTGAAACATATAATATTAATGCCGATGATGCTGCATGTGCCATTGCAAAGGCAGTAGGTGCCGACAAACTCGTATTCCTTACGGATGTTGAAGGTCTTTACAGAGATTTTAATGATAAGAGTTCATTTATTCAGAGAATTACAGCTTCTGAAGCCAATAAATTAATTGATTCGGGAATGATAGGCGGCGGAATGCTTCCCAAGCTTAACAACTGTACCGGAGCAATTACCAACGGAGTTAACAGAGTACATATTCTTGACGGTAGAATTCCTCACTGCCTGTTACTTGAAATATTTACCAAGGACGGTGTAGGAACCATGATTCTTAAAGACGAAGATGAGGAAAAATAAAATGAGCATGAAAGAATATATTGATGAAGCAGAAAGCCTTTTACTGCATACATATAACAGGTATCAGGTAGTCCTTGAAAAGGGCGACGGTGTATATCTTTATGATACGGAAGGCAAAAAATATCTGGATTTTTGCGCAGGTATTGCGGTATTTGCTTTGGGCTATCAGAACAAGAATTATAATGATGCATTAAAGGCTCAGATAGACAAGGTTATTCATACATCAAACTATTACTATAATGTTCCGGCAATTGAAGCAGCCAAGGCTTTGCTTGAGGCTTCGCAAATGAATCGCGTGTTTTTTACAAACTCCGGTGCCGAAGCAATTGAGGGTGCAATAAAGGCTGCCCGTAAATATGGATACAATAAGGACGGACGTACCGATCATGAAATAATCGCAATGGAACATTCATTCCACGGCCGTACCATGGGTGCATTGTCTATAACAGGAACACCTAAGTATCGTGAGGCATTCGAGCCTGGTATTGGAAATATACATTTTGCCAAAATGAACGATCTTGATTCGGTAAAGGCTCTTGTTAATGATAAAACATGTGCCATTATCTTCGAAACAGTTCAGGGCGAAGGCGGTATTTATCCTGCGACACAGGAATTTATGGAAGGCGTTCGTAAGTTATGTGACGAAAAAGATATACTTCTTATACTCGATGAAATTCAGTGCGGTATGGGAAGAACGGGATATATGTATGCATGGCAAAAATATGGCATTAAGCCGGATATTTTAACTTCGGCAAAGGGATTAACCTGCGGTGTTCCCGGCGGTGCATTTATGCTTAACAAAAAGGTCGCCGAGAACTCACTTGTTGCAGGAGATCACGGAACCACATACGGCGGTAATCCCCTTGCTGCAACAGCAACCAAGACCGTGCTTGACGAGTTCGCGCGTCTTGACGTACTTGGAAATGTTCGTGAAGTTGGCGATTATTTATATAAGAAGCTTGACGAAATTGCAGCTAAATATGATGTGGTTAAGGACCACCGCGGTATCGGTATGATGCAGGGACTTGAACTTACGGTTCCGGTTGGGGATATAATCAAAAAGTGTATGGATGAAGGTCTTATTCTTATCAATGCGGGAACTAACATTATACGCTTTGTACCGCCCCTTGTTATAACTAAAGATAATGTTGATGAAATGATTTGTATTTTGGATAAATGCCTCGGAAATAATTAATTTCGCGGCAATGAGGTTTTATGAAGAGAAAGAAGTTTTTTTCACTGCTGGTAATAGCGGTAATTGTTGCATTTGTAATGGTTGTGGGTGTTTTGGACATCCCGATTTCCCAAAAGATTGCCGAGGATGAAGCGGTTCTTGCGGATGAAGTTGTTTATGATAAGGAAACGGTATATTTGTGGTATACCGATGAGGCGCTGACTAATTATTTAAACAGCGCCGCTGTTGCGTATAACGAACTTCATGGTGTAAGAATTATGCCGGTTCTTCAGCAGGGCATTGATTTTTATGAAGAAATCAACAAAAAGACTGTAGAGGCAAACGTTCCCGACATGTATATTGCAACCAACGATTCGCTGGTAAAGGCATATCTTGCGGGCCTTGCAGAGCCTATTAACGTTCCGCAGTATGCCACTTTTGAGGATGATTATTTAAGCCAGGCATATAATGCAATTTCCTATAAGGATATGTATTTGGGATATCCTTTGTACTTCGAAACAAGTACCTTGTTGTACAACAAAACATATATGGAAGATATGGCAATTAAGCTTCTTGATGAAGATGCGGCTGCAAAGGCAGCAGAAGAAGAGGCTGAACGTGCTAAGACGGCTACACCGTCGCCTACACCTATGCCGACAGCAACACCTACGGCAACAGCAACACCTACATCTACACCGACGCAAACACCGATGTTTACGCCTACGCCTACGGCAACCAGGGATCCAAGTGCTACTCCGGCTCCCACAGCTACGCCCACGGCAACTCCCACGGCAACTCCGGTGCCTACACCATGTCCTTATTCTCAGGATGAAATTGATGCAAAGGTAAGTGAAATTATGCCTCGTATGATGGAAGAGATTACTACTCTTGCAGACAATTACGATGCTCCGGAACAGGTTGAGTCTATCTTTACCTGGGATGTAACGGATGTGTTCTATAATTATTTCTTTATAGGTGATGCAATTAATCTTGGAGGAGAAGCGGGCTGGGATAAGTCACAGCTTGATATTTATAATGCTGATGCAATCAAATCACTTAATGCATATCAGTCCCTTAATCAGTTCTTCTCAATTGATACTGCGGATTCCCAGTATTCCCATGTAATTGCGGATTTCGTAGAGGGAAAGATTGTATTTACGATTGCAACAACCGACAGTTTAAACACCCTTGAAACTGCCAAGGCTAACGGCGAGTTTAATTATGAGTATGCTTATACACTGATACCTGATATGAATGAAGATATTGATACACGTTCATTATCTATTACGGATTGCGTTGTAATAAATCCTTTCTCTACTCATATTGATATTGCTAACGACTTTGCATACTTTATGACTACGGATTATGCGAATATTATGTACAGCAGATCAGGTAAGGTACCTGTGTACAAAAATATAGAATACGAAAACGAAGGATTAAAGACCTTCGCCGAGGAGTACGGATATTCAATTTCCATGCCTAAGATCATGGAGACAAGTAATTTCTGGGTTCAGTTGGAGGCTGTATTTGCTGATATCTGGAATGGTGAAAAGCCCAACGATTTATTAAAGGAACTGGCCGAGAAGATGATTCATCAGGTAACTGACGAAGAATGCGAACTTGAGTATATCGAGGAAGTATCTGACGAAGAGGAAATTGAATACTATGATGAGGATGCCGAGAAGGCATCGGCTCAATCCGAAAATAATACAAATTAACGACAGGTTCGGATTATACGTGATTAAGTGATTTTCGTTTAAGGAGCCTTCTTTATTAAGAAAGAAGGTAAACGATGAAATATAAAATTAGAATATTGGGAATTATTGCGGTAATTGTTCTTGCGGCCGTATTAGGAGTCCGGTCCCATGAAAAGAAAGAGGCTGCGATAATTCTGGAATCTCTGGGTCCTGAGACTGCGGATGATGACGGAACCGGGGTTGATGAGGCGACTGTGGTTGATACAGTTAGCGTGTCTGATGATGAGATTGCGGGAACTGTTGTCGATAGCGTTGATAAGGCTGCGGGGGTTGTTGCCGATAGCGTGGATGCGGCTGCGGCTATAGAGATTGCGGTTCATGTATGCGGTTGTGTCAATAATCCGGGAGTTTATACACTTTGTGCAGGCGCACGAATAAACGATGCGGTTGCTGCAGCGGGCGGATTTACGCCGGAGGCTGATGTGAATTACCTTAATCTTGCGGGATTTTTGCAGGACGGGGTCAAGGTATATGTGCCATCTGTGGATGAAACGAAAGATTTGGAACGGGATGGAAGTATATCTTTTGACGCGGCAGGCGGTGGTGCTGTATCTTCGGGCATGACGGGTGCGGATGTTGTATCTTCGGGTATGATAGGCATCGGTGCGGATGTTGATGACGGATTGGTTAACATAAATACAGCAACCAGAGATGAATTAATGACACTTCCGGGAGTGGGGGAGTCAAAGGCCGATGCGATAATTAAGTATCGTGAGGAAAACGGAAGGTTTGAGACAATTTCGCAGATTATGAATATCAGCGGAATAAAGGATGGACTTTTTAACAAGATTAAGGATAAAATCAAGGTATGAAGGTTCTTGTAGTCGATGATGAAAAGTTAATAGTTAAGGGAATTACGTTTACTCTGGAGCAGCATGGCTACGAGGTTGACGCGGCTTTTGACGGAGCCTGCGGACTTGAAATGATTAAGAACGGTTCATACGATGTTGTGCTTCTTGACGTAATGCTCCCTAAGATGGACGGGTTTGAGGTTTGCCGTGCGGTCAGGGAATTTTCGAATGTTCCTATTATTATGCTTACGGCCAAATCGGATGACAGTGATAAGATTGCGGGACTTGAGTACGGTGCCGACGATTATATAACGAAACCCTTTAATATTCTTGAGGTCGAAGCCAGAATAAAGGCTATTTTCAGACGTCTCGACAGACCTGACAAGGATAATAATCAGGTAATTGAATCGAAGAATTTGAAGCTTTATCCTGAATCGAGACGTGTGTTTATTGCAGACAGGGAATATAATCTGACTCAGAAAGAGTATGAGATGCTGGAACTTTTGGTTACCAATCCCAATAAAGTTTTTAGCAGAGAAGCACTTCTTAAGACAATTTGGGGTAATGATTACCCGGGAGATGTGCGTACAGTGGATGTCCACATTCGCCGCCTTAGAGAAAAGATAGAAAGTACACCCTCGGATCCTGTGTATGTTCATACCAAATGGGGTGTTGGATATTATTATGAATAAGTTTAAACCATGGCGAAGTTTGAAGCTTCGCCTGTTTATTTTAATATTTATAGTCGGAACTATACCGTCGCTTATTGTTTATCAGAGCATTTTGCGCGGATATGAGAAGCGTGCCGTAGCGGTGCGTACTTCGGATGTCCAGACACAGCTTACAATTCTTGCGAATCATTTGCTGACATATAATTATCTGTCAGACCCTTCCTCGGATGTTGTTAATGCGGAATTAAAATTACTGTCAAATCTGTATTCGGGCAGAGTTATGGTTATTAATTCAAACTTGAAGATTGTTAAGGATACATATGGTATTTCGGAGGGAAAGACCATGGTAGCCGAGGAAGTTCTGTCGGCACTTAACGGAATAAGCAGTAACAATTACGATAAGGTAAACGGATATATAGAAATAACGGTACCTATAGTGGAAAC
>JAZUIS010000066.1:0-46584 GCA_045642345.1 Lachnospiraceae bacterium | reverse complement strand
CTCATTGTTCTTGGATTGTATATCGGAAGAGCTGATTCGTCCGCAGGCAACAAGGCCAAGTACCAGAAATACAGCCATTAATACGCTCAAGCAACGATTCGCCTTCATAAAATTGACCTCCTTGAGAAGTGGCACCCTAACATAAAGCCTTCCTTATCCTTGCCCAACTGATCTGTATCGATTCCCTGTCTTTTCTGACTCAGCATCTTTGCAAAGTAACAGATATAAAAGGCAGCCATAAGGATAAGCGTTACAATCTTTAACATCATACTTTTCTCCACAAAACTAAAAGTTATTCTTTTATACCGGTGTACCGACTTCAATCAGGTTCCCATCCGGGTCATAAAATCTAACCACCCGCTGGCCCCAGCTGTGCGTCATCAGCCGATTCACATACTCCGTTTCAGGATAGAGCATTTCAAGCTTTTTCACGAAGGCTTCAATATCCGGTTCTTCAAAATACAGTTCTGTGCTGTTGCTTTTGGGAATCACATTTCTTTCCGTGAATTTTTCCCAGTACACAGCTTCCTGTAAATATATGTTTCCGGTCAGTTCCATATTTCCGTCATTGTCTTGAATCAACACAAGCCCAAACATTTCGCTGTAAAACCGCAAAGCCTGATGACAGTCTTTCACAACGATCAGTGTCCCTCTATACGTCACCAACAGTCCCTCCTTGGCGCATGAAATTAAAAATTTTCCCTCTTAAAGCAGGTTGCGCAATGCTTCAACGTCCTTTAATATCAACGGCGATATGCTGTCCTTGTACTTGCTAACGTCCATTTCAGCTAAAGCATTTTCGATTTTATCAGATAATTCCGGCCTGAATAAAACCACTTCATGCAATGCGTTCAAGCATTGCCTGACTACTGTAGGCTTAGGATCATTCAACAATAGGAGCATTCGGTCAAAAACAGCCGCAAGCTGCCCATCGTTTGCCCACCGGGCCTGATTACAAATTAGGACAAACGCTCTGGTACGAACATAGGAACTCTTATCCTGAAGCAATTCTGCAAACATCGGGGTCATCGCAAGGTACCGATCAGACCCAACGGATTCAACACCAAGCTGTTTCGCAAATTCAAACGCGTTTTTGTCATTTTTATCGGTTAGTTTTCTCAGTATCTCTTCCATGCTTTCACCATTGAATTAAAATTTCAAAAAATGCTTGCTATTTGTTAGCAGGTTTATCTCTACAAACTGGAATTCACTTTCAGAGATTTACACATTCAACAAGCTCTCTTATCTTATATCCAACATCTTCTGGGGAATGTGCATCTGAAGACGTTATGATCTTTACATCATTTCTTCTAAGCGCTTTTATCAGTTCTTTATCCATGCCAAGAGGTGATGTATCTGGACATCTTCTTTGCGTTCCGCTGTTTTGGTCTGCATACATGTTGCTATCTGAAAGTGCTACAGCAAGCCTTTCGTAATAATCTGTCAGATCAAAAGACGGTTTGTGCCCAAAAAGCTTAATACTATCAGGATGACCAAGTCCATCAAAAACTTTGCTTTTTGCAAGCTCTATGGAGTCTTCGAAGTAGTCTATATAGGTTTTATCTACATCTATTCCATCCCATAACTGCGCGGTGTGGTCAAAAGCAAAGTTGCCGACAAAATGAATGCTGCCTAGCAAAAAGTCAAATTCTTTATCCCTGGTCTGATCTTTTATCAGTTCTTCCCAGCCTTTGAAATAGCATACTTCAAGGCCAAACTTAATGCTGACAGGATACTGATTTGCTCTGACTTTATCTATAAGGTCAAGGTACTCTTTATAGTCCTTTTTGCCAGCCTTGCGAACAAACCAGTCGTTCACAAAATCGGAGTTTGCACGCACTATGTCATACATAGGCTCGAACTCTTTAAACATGTAATTGTGCTCAAGAAGCCTTATCTCATCAAGTCCCATCGCAACAGCTCTATTAACGAACTGCTGGATCCATTCCAGAGTGTAATCACCTCTTTCTATGTGAATATGGCCGTCTATCATTCTCTTTTCCTCACAAATTCAAATTTGTTTATTTCATAAAATATGAATTTGATGCTGTCGCACCACAATTTCAATTTTCATTACATTTCAATATCATATCTCAATGCATTCGTGAAGTCACAAACCAGTTTCGTCTTAGCATCCCACAGCTGCCTTGCATCATCTGTGACCATAGGATTATCATTCTGAATTCGATGCGTAAAACGCATAATATGATCCAGGCAATCAGTAAATTTAGCTTCCGGATTTCTTGCTTCGGTTATCATGCAGTCCATCACAATCCCCAGTGCTCCCATATCGTCCAAAAGATCCGCTTCCATAAGCATTAACAGGTTAGCATCCAGGTTGTTTTCCTTCATTCTCTCTTTATCGGAATGATTTTTCACCAATTCACATATATACTCCGCACGTTCTTTGGAAAACTCATGTTTGAGCAGAAAATCCATAGTAATAGGGACACCTGCCTTTGCATGGGATTCACCGGTTTTAACCGCAATAGTTCTGCCCACGTCATGAAAAATTGTTGCAATTATCAAATCTTCATATCGCAAATTCTCTTTATTTTTCGACATATCATATAATCGTTTAACCCACGCCAATACTCGCTTTGTGTGTTCAAAACGACTATACGCAATATCGTTTTTTCCGCTCTGCGTATATTCAGAATCTTCCTCTAAACATTGCTCAACATAATCAAGCATTTCCTGATAATCAAGTTTCCCTAATTTTGTAATTGCATTCTTATTACTTATTTCTCTTTCACGTCTTCTGATTTCGAGATCGACCATATCAAGTATTTTGGCATCTCGCTTAATCATAATTAAATCAGTTCCATCCGGGTGATATTCATATTCGTTGTGGCGGGATGCCGTTACCGCATCCGTCCATACAGGGGTAAAACCTTCCTCCTCTTCATAAGGATCAAGTTCTCTGTTCTCCCGGCAGTCACTAACGGATGCAAAAAAATATAAATTTTCCTGCTCAAAAATTCCGTTTTCGTCATATGAATCCTTTTGACGGCGCAAAACCCTGCCATATTTTTCTATCGATTCGGGAATAATACAATAACCGGTTTCCTCTCTGACTTCACGCACTAAAGCATCCTCCGGTATCTCTCCGTTTTCAATACCGCCACCGGGAAACTTATAATAATTATATTTCTTAGAATAAACCAGCAGGACTTTCCCGTTTTTATAGATAATCGCTCTGGCAGATGGTCTGGAATACACTTTTCCGCCCAAGTTATAATCATTCATGTCAAGATCAAAAAGTTCTTTCATATAGCCCCCGCATTAAACAGTTCTATTTGATTTTTTATTCTTCAATACCTGCTAAATCAATCAACTCGTTAATATGAATTGCAACGCTGTCTAAACAAGGCAAAACACAATTTTCATCGTTTAATAACAATGGCAATTCCGTACATCCCAGCACGACGGCTTCAATTCCATGTTCTGTCTTCATATCAGCGATAATTTCATTAAACTCTTTTAATGTGTTTTCATTTACAATTCCCACTTCAAGTTCTTCTAATATTCTTTTCGCAACAAGCTTCCTATCATCTTCATTTGGCACTACCACTTCAATTCCGGCCTGCTCAAAATCCTTTTTCATATAGTCTTGTTCCATTGTGAAGATTGTTCCTAACAAGCCTATTTTCTTGTAATTGCGTCTTTTCACTTCATTGCAGACAGCCATTGGAATACTTATTAAGCTAACACCTGTCTTTTCTTGAATTAAATCAAATACTATATGCATAGTAACTGCAGTCAAAGCGATTACTTCCGAGCCGGACTTTTTTAGTAAACTGACTTTTTCAGATAAATATTCTGCTAAAGTTTCATAATCATCTGCAACTACCATATTCCATGTTTTTCGGAAATTAACACTTTCAATTGCTATATCCGGCATGGCTGTATTTCCTGTCATTTCATCAATTTTAGAATTCAGTTCTTTGTAATACATTAATGTTGATTCAGGACCGGTGCCACCAACCAAACCAATCTTCTTCATGTATTTCCTCCTTAAATACTCACAGTAAAATTAGGAATTCAGGTTTCCTGCTACATAGTAAGCACACAACATCCGATGCGACCGTAATCCGTCTTCCAGATTATGCCGTGTTCCGGAAGCTGATGTTCATAGATTCGATTTAACTCATCATTATCAACTATCTTATGGGATTTAAACTCATAATCTCCATCTGCATAAAGTAAGTCCATAATCTCAATAGCGCAATTATATGCAAGTTGGAAATAAGCACCGAGAGATGCCTTATCCAGAGTAGTAAACCCGCCGTTTGTCAGTACCTTAATCATATATATGATTAATTTCTTTTCGCCGATAATGACAATCTTCGTGATTTCTCCTGTATTCTTATGTTCAAAATCAAGAACATAATATAACGCATCGTTGAGCAGTTGCCCCTGATAATGAGAGTCAACCAGCGTGGCACTTATCCCAAAAAGATTCTTCATAAGTTCCTTAAATTCCGTATCAAGAAGTTTTGCATCCTCCAGGTCCGCAGGTCTGTTATATCGACTCAGTGCCGTACCAACAATGGCACGATCTTCTATCAAAATATGCGAAAACAGCCAGCCGGTAAACACTGACAGGAAGTAAGTTACCGCCTCCTTCGAAAAGTCCTGCTGCACGAGATCTTCCTCAAGTGCCGAAAGAACATTTTCCCTAAGGTTATCATGGATTGCTTTGTGAGTTGCATATCCGGCATATCCAATTTCCAGTTGGTAAGCTTCTTCTTCGGCAAAATGTTTTATCGTATATGCTTTTAAGAATTTAACAGATTCAATACAGGCATGTTTGGTAGTCGCATAATCCTGTTCTTCAATCAAAGATATAGTCTTATTAAGCACACTAACCAATTTCTGATGTGCATTATCAATATAATCAATATTTAGATTAAATTCGTCTTTCCATAATAGTCTTTCCATCGTAAAAGCCCCCCTTTACTGAAATTGGCTTGCCTATTGAAATCTACCTGTTCTACTCAAATTGACCTACCCTATTCTAATTTGGCCTATCTTACTCTAATTGGCATGCCTTATTGAAATTTGCCTGCCCTACTCAAATTGGCATGCCCTATTCAAATTTGCCTGCCTTACTTAAATTTTATTCGCCATATGCAAATACTTTTTCATAAACACATATACATAAAGGGCTCCCACAATAAACACCGTAGGAGCCGATATATATGATGCGGCTCACCAATTATCGGCTACCGCCTATTGAGGTAAATATCTCTTTCCGAGATATGATTCGAAGTATGCATTATGCATCACCTTCCTTTCCTCAATAACTATTATATTGCATAATCATATATGATGCACAAGATATTTTTTCTTCTTACAAATTGTATTTGCCAGTACAATAACAGAAATGCAATCTGGTTAACATAACAATTATCATTCCAATAATCAGTATGTATCTTTATGACTTTCCTAATATCATATGGCTGTAAAATACATCTGTTCAATGATTTCAGATTGTTTACATTCTTAATGACGGTTGATTATATTTCTCATTAATTACTGCAGATTTCATTAATAATTCTTAAAACGTCATTAGTTCCCAACGGCGCCGTGCCGGATTCATATGTAACATAAAGATTTGTTCCAAGATATATTCCATTCTTCTTATATTCATCCAGTTTCCATATATTCTTCGATACATAAGATATGTCTCCCATTCTTCCGAGATGTTCCCAATATATAATTCTCCTTCGCTGCATATCCAAGATAGTAAAATCCGGATAAAGCGCCTCACCATTACTCCTGATCACCGGACATTCATATTTATAGGGAATTCCTCTCTTAAGAAGCTGATTTGCAATTGCAACTTCACTTTTTGAGCGCATGCGTTCCCCTATATCCGAATAGTATTCAGTCTTATCATCCTTTGAAAATCCCAAACCTTCATATGGTATGCTCTTCCACATTTTCACATATGTTTCATCATCAACAGTTATCGGATCTATTATTTTCTTTACTCCGGGATTCATGCTTACATATGTATCTACAATAGAATCCGAAAGCTGCATCTTCTTAATCTTCTCCAGTTTATTAATTTCTTTGGAAATATTTTTATTAGCGGTAACTACATACTTTTTCATGGCAAGTTTCTTTTTTAGTGTGTCATCCGACTTGCTTAAATATTCGCCTCTTTTATCTTGTGGTGATTTTCGATTATAATATTTAAAAGAATCATTCGTTTTTCCCGGGGACACCAGTAAATTCCCCTCCGGCAATTTAGCAAACAGATTTGTCAAATTATCCGCTTGCTTTCTCAAATATATCAGTCTTTCGTCTATATCCTTTTTAATATCAAATACTTTGTAATTTTCTTCCATTCATTGCCCTCCTATTTACATATTTGATTAATTTTTCTTGATTTACGTACCCCTAGCACCTCTTACGCGGCTAAAAGATTACGTATTTACGAAAAAAATAGACAATTTCACCTACTAACACAATTATGTATCAGTAGTCTAACTTAAACATTGAGCAAATGCAAATACTTATTTAACTGCAAATACTTATTTTAACGAAAATACTTATTTGCCCAAAGAATATATATATGCATTCACTTCTCTTTCAATTTCTTCCCAGTTATAAACACGCACCATTCCGTTGGCCTCGGCATCAAACTGACGATTATAAGGGGCATCCACCAATATCTTATGGTAGTCGCCGCCTACCAGGTTGTGGAATCCGTCGTCTATCAAAATATCAGCTTTGATAAGCTGCTTATGGGTGGTAATAATCACATCGTCAAATGTAAAATAGGGAAAATACTTAAAAAGCACATTTTCCATCTTGCTATAGACCTGATCGTGTCCCGAAGCTGTAACGATGTATACCTTGTGACCGGCATCCAGGAAACCTTTGATTACTTCCGAAGCTCCCGGCACCGGTTTAACACTTCGCCAGAATTCAGGCTCAGTTATAACGGAATAAACCTGTTCTCTCGTAAGTCCCGGAAATGCCTTTGTTACGTCCCAGTCTACCACATCCTCAACAGTGGTATTATATCCGTACTTGGCATTCAGATGGTCAACCCATGCATCCACAAGTAACTCAATTGTATCGTCCATATCTATTAATATGGTTAATGAATTATCTGTCATTTTCCTATTCCTTAATATCCTCAATCACATACACCTGCCCCTTCCGAGCAGCACGTGCAAAAACATTCCCTTCCAGACAGCATATGCAGAACATTCCCCCTCCGGGCAGCATATGTAGAACATTCCCCTTCCGGGCAGCAGGCATAAACTATTTCCTATTATATATCCCCAACCACATATTCCCGGCATCTTCCAAGCAATAGGGGAGTAAGGTCGGCCTCTATGTATACACCGTCTTCCCGATACTCGCTTTTAATGACATTACCGTCATTATTGATTTCATTAACAAGCGCACCTTTATCATAGGGCAGCAACAAAGAAACAACTTTATTACCGGAATAAATTCTTTCTTTTATCATTTCAAGCAATTCATCCATGCCCACCATAGATGAAGCGCTCATATATATCTTATCTCCGGATACCCGGGGAAACTTAAGTTCCGAAGGACACAGGTCGGCCTTGTTCATAACATGAATAATCGGAATTTCATTAGCCCCCAGTTCACGAAGAGTTTCATTTGTTACTCTCATATGTTCAAGGCAGCGCTCATCGGAATAATCTACTACTTCTATAAGTAAATCCGCATATTTAATTTCATCAAGGGTAGATCTGAATGCTTTGACCAAAGAGTGTGGCAGTTTATCTACGAATCCTACCGTATCGGACAGCAAGAAGCTCTTCTTATCAGGCATATCTATTTTGCGGACAGACGTATCAAGTGTGGCAAAAAGCATATCTTTTTCAAGCACCTGCTTATCTTCGTCTCCGTACAAAGATAGAAGTCTGTTCATCAATGTGGACTTGCCTGCGTTGGTATAGCCTACCAAAGATACCAGAGGATATCGTGACTTTTCGCGACGGGCACGCTGAACATTTCTGTCGTGTTCAATAGTCTCAAGTTCACGTCGAAGCTGGGTAAGACGACGCTGAATCCAACGTCTGTCAAGTTCAAGCTGGGTTTCACCCACACCCTTACTACTCTTACTTCCGCTTGTTCCTCCCTGACGACCTATTGCTTCCCACATTCCGATTAACCTGGGCAGCATATATTGAAGCTGCGCGGTTTCAACCTGTAATTTAGCTTCGCGTGTCTGGGCGCGGCGTGAAAAAATCTCTAAAATAAGGCCGGTTCTGTCCATGACCTCGGCCTTAATTATTTTACTTAAGTTCTTATGCTGGGTAGGTGTTAACGTATCTTCAAAAATAACATATTCAACTTCCATATTGGAAACCATATACGATATTTCTTCAGCTTTACCCTGACCTATATATGTTGCCGAAACAGGGTGCGAGAGTGTCTGCACCATTGTTCCTGCGACCTCCATATCACAAGCCTCGGCAAGTGATGCCAGCTCTTCCATAGAGTTATCAATCTGCGATTCGTTGTCGGTACACAGTCCTACTAAAATAGTTTTTCCCAAATTATTTGTCCACGGTAATTATTATTCCATGATAATCATCGTAACCATCACAATGGTTATAATAAATACTTACCTTTCCTTCGTTAATTCCCTTGTTAACAATAATCATATTCGGCCAGCATACAGTATCATCCGTAATGTCCGTAGAACGTCTTACCGTATTGCCGTCCTTGTCAATTATTGCAAGGTCCGGGCCGTAATATCCACAAAGATATAAGTTACCCGCATCATCAAAATCCCAGGCTATGGGATATCCGCCAAATTCTTCATTTTCCCATATTTTGTTGCCTGTAAGACCGTCTATGGCAATTATCTTCCCGTCATCATATGCGTATATTGTTCCTTTACGGAATGCAAAGATATGATCGCTTGAAGTAAGCTCCGTAATCATATTGTTGGTGGTATATGACCAATACATTTCATCACCGAGGTATGCATCAATCTCGTAGGTAAATTTCGCATCACCGGAAGAAGTATTGTGTCCGTAATACATCATTCCGTCAGTTTCCTGATAATCGAATTCAATCTCACTTATGCAGCAGTCATTATATTTTTTACCGGAAACCGCATCTGCAATAAGCATGGTACAGCCTGTTGCTAATACAGGTTTAGGCAGCGAAATACTGATAGGTCCGTCGCCTCTGTAATTTTCGGGAACTTCACAGTCTACCATTGATCCGTCGGTAAAATAGAATTCAAGTAATGTTGGAACGGAATTATTTTCGAATACTTCCTTTGACTTCTGATATCCCGGCCAAACCTTAATTCTTGTAATCGGGTATGTACATCTGTCATCATCGATTCCGAAGTAAAATCTGACCATTTCACCTATTCCGTCACCGTCTGTGCCTTCAACATAAGCTGTTGATGTGTCGCCGTCATACAGATTTTCCGGATGATACTTATAGTAATCCTTCTCAATGTCAAGCTGGGATGTGGCATAAGCATATACAATCGGTACTTCCATATAATCCCCCATTACATAGTAAGCAAACACATTGCGCATACCGCTTTCGGGAGAATCTTCGATTTCTTCATCGGGATCTACGGCCATTTCCGTTGCCAGCTCCGGTTCATCGCTGTGGCGTTTTTTATCCTTTTTGCTGTCCTTGTTATCAGACTCTTCCATACGCTCATCATCCTTTGAAGAACCGGTTCCTTCAAACAATGTGCAGCCCATAAGAAGGCTTATCATCATTAATACAATAACGGACAAAGATATACTTTTTTTCATTTCCCTTTACACCTCTGAAGTTCTCGGAACAAAGACTCTTGAATTGGAATCTTTATTCATATATTCAGCCTCTTCCAAAGCTAGTTTACATAACTCTAATTGTGAATTAGTCATAAGGTCAGGATCGTTTCTGTCAACAACCTTGGCCGGTTGATAAATTCCCTCTTTTGATAGAATATGTGCCTTAATATTGTCGTCAAGCTGGAGTTTAAGAATCTTATCAAGTTTCTTGCGCAGTTCTTCTCTTTCAACAGGGAATAATATCTCAACTCTTCGCTCCAGATTACGGGGCATCCAGTCGGCACTTGCGCAATAATACTCGTTCTTTCCGGCATTTTCGAAATAGAATATTCTGGCATGCTCAAGGAAATTGCCTACTATCGATCTAACCTTAATATTTCCCTCAATTCCCGGAGTATCAAGTTTCACACAGCATATTCCTCTTACAATAAGGTCTATCTTAACTCCTGCGGCAGCTGCCTCATACAATGCCTTAATAACATCGGGATCACAGATGCTGTTCATTTTAGCTATAATATGTGCTTTTTCACCATTTAAGGCATGCTCTTTTTCGCGATTGATTAAGAATAGGAATCTGTCCTTAAGCCACAGTGGAGCAAGGGATAATTTATTCCAGTTACGGGGTTCCGAATATCCGCTAAGCATGTTAAATACAGCTGTTGCATCCTCACCGATTGACTCATCGGCAGTCAATAATCCTACGTCAGTATACAGTTTTGCCGTAGAATCATTATAATTACCCGTTCCCAAATGAACATATCTTTTGATTCCGTCCTCTTCTCTTCTTACAACAAGCGTAATCTTGCAATGTGTCTTTAAACCCACAAGTCCGTAAATTACATGGCAGCCTGCCTGCTCAAGACGTTTCGCCCAGATAATATTGTTCTCTTCGTCAAATCTTGCCTTTAATTCAACCAGAACCGTAACCTGCTTTCCGTTGTCTGCGGCCTTGGCAAGGGCGGCGATAATAGGCGAATTACCGGATACTCTGTATAGTGTCTGCTTAATAGCAAGAACATTCGGGTCATCCGCAGCCTGCTCAATAAAATTAACAATCGGCTTAAATGACTGGAAGGGATGAACAAGCAGCATATCCTGCTGCGCAATTTTTTCAAAGATATCACAACCTTCCGGAAGATACGGGAATATCTGCTCGGAATCATAACTGTGTTCCTTTAACTGATCGAAGCCTTCAAATGCATACATCTTCATAAGCACAGTAAGATCAAGAGGTCCGTCAATTTTAAATATGCCTTTATCCTTAAGAAGCAGATTCTCCTTAATCACATTAAGGAGTTTTTCATCTATATCTTTGTCTACCTCAAGGCGTATTGCGGCACCCCATTTACGCATCCTGACCTGCTTTTCGATTTCTTTAAGCAAATCCTCTGCTTCGTCTTCGTCGATACTAAGGTCGGCGCTTCTTGATATTCTGTATTTTGATGAACAAACAATATCATAATTTAAGAATAGCTTGTCCATGTTCTTTTCGATAACTTTTTCAAGGAAAATAACGGTTTTGGGTTCTCCTTGTGTAACGGGAAGTTCCACAATTCTCGGAAGTACCGAAGGCACCTGAACTGTAGCAAATTCCAACGCTTTTTCGCCTTCTCCCTTTTTGGCCGTAACAAGAGCTCCTATGTTAAGGGAATTGTTACTTATAAGAGGGAAGGGTCTTGATGAATCAACCGCCATGGGGGTAAGCACGGGATATACTTCGTTTTCGAATAATTTTTCCACATAAAGTCTGTCATTTGCAGACAAATCATCATAGGAATCGATAATTCTTACTCCGTTTCGCTTAAGAGCAGGAACAAGTTCCTTGTTGTATATCTCATACTGATCATCAACGAACTTATGAAGAGCCGTACTGACTGCCTTTCTTTGTTCCTTCGGCGTCATTCCGGCAATATCCGTCACTTCTATTCCGGCTCTTTCCATGTCAATCAAAGAAGCTACTCTGACCATAATGAATTCATCAAGGTTAGAAGCCGTTATGCTAAGAAACTTAAGTCTTTCAAATAACGGATTATCATCATCCTTAGCTTCCGAAAGAACTCTTTCGTTAAACTTAAGCCAGCTAAGTTCGCGGTTCTCATAATATTGTGTGTCCTGATAGTCGTAAGTTTTCATACTAATCTCCGGTTTGGTTTACATAACTCTATATAGATTTCTTCTGCTTAATTACAGGTTGCAGATTAAATACCTCATTAAAGAAATCGGCGCGATTTCCGAATAATCCCTTTTCCAAAGATATATCCTCATCCGTCTGTACCATAATAAGAAGTTTATCGTCTTCGATTGATACCTTAACATCCTTAAACTTCATCTTATGAGAACGGTCAAGTCCGTTGGACAATCTCAGGATTGCAGTTAATTTGGCAATACGCATATGGTCTTCTTTTTCGATAGATTCATGCTCGGACAGTTCCTGGTAATATTCGAATACCTGCTGATTATACTTAACCATATTGGCTATAATAATTCTCTCTTTGTGGGAAAGGCCTATGATTTCGGTTGACATAATAATGTTATATGAGCATTCCGCAAGATTGGCCATTGAAATATATTTGCCGCAATCATGAAGCAGTGCTCCGATTTGCAAAAGAAGTCGGTCTCTGTCACCAAGTCCGTGATATTCCCTGGTAGCATCAAAAATCGTAAGGGCGATGGTTTCAAGGGTTTCGGAACGCTTTTTACTTCCCATATATCTTTTTGAAATCTGCTGGGCACAGGAAATAATATCATCCTCAAAGTTATGATTTGAAGACACTATTCCGTTTTCTTCCGCATATTCGTAAGCAATTCCGTCACAAAGCGTAACACCCGGTGCCCAAAGCACCTTTGCTCCCGTGGTTAACATAACATTCTGTAACAGTATCAAAGATATATACAGTCTCGGTATCTCATCTTCGGAAATAGCAAGAGCCTTGGCCAGTTCCGTGCGGGACATTGTTTTAACCATCTTAAGGTGTTCGTTAACGGTCTCAAGATCCGCCGTATTATTTGACTTTGCCCCATAGTTACCTTTATTGAGAATGTTTGAGATGTAGTCGTCTACTATGATCAAATTGTCTATATCTTTGTCCTTAAGATAAAGACGCTTATATGTGCCAAGCTGTGTCTTTGCAAGTTCTCCCACCAAATCTTCGTACTGCCTTATGGAAGCCTTTAAGGTATTCATTCTCTCAAGCATTCTAAGTACGCCAAGTTTCATATTCTGGGTTGAAATAAGTGTATCTTTTTCAAACAGGGAAATCTGTATGCTGCCGCCGCCCACATCATAAATTGCGGTGCTGTTTTCGATGAATTTCTCGAACTTTTCACCCTGAAAAGCTATTGATTTATAGTCCAGGAAACGTTGTTCCGAATTACTTAAAACTTCGATTTCAATTCCGGTACGCTGCTTAATCTGGCTAAGAAGAATCGTGGTATTTACAGTCTCTCTTATAGCCGATGTACCATAGGCTTTGTACTCGGTTACCTTATAGGACTTCATGATTTTACGAAACTCCTTGAGGGTTTCGCACAATTCCGTAATACGCTCGGGCGACAGTTTACCTGTTGCGTATGTTTCGGTACCCATATCAATACTGCGCACGATATGGTCTATCTGTTTCATTCCCTTACGGGCAGATACTTCAAATATTTTCATCGAAAGTTCATAAGAACCTACATCAATAGCCGCAAATGTATTTGCCATAGTTATGTTAACCCCTTTATTGTATGCATCCTATGCTTTGTAATATGACCGTCTCTGATTTGTGTTATGTAAACCATTATGAGATACTCAGAATATGATCTATAAACTGCTGTGCCGTTCTTCCTGACAGACCGCCGTGTGATAACTCCCACTTATTAGCCTCAAGTAACAGCTCATCTTCCGGAATATTAATATCATTTCTTCCTGCAAGTACTTTAACAATATTCTGGAATTCCTTTTTGTCAGGCTTTCCGAAATAAATAGTTACGCCGAATCTTGCCGCAAGTGACAGTTTCTCCTGAATTGTATCGGACTGATGCATTCCGTCTTCCATAGCCACATCGTTTCTGTCCGACCATGATTCCTTAATAAGGTGGCGTCTGTTGGAAGTTGCATAAATAAGAACATTCTTGGGCTTCTTCTCAAGGCCGCCTTCGATAACAGCTTTTAAGTACTTGTATTCAATCTCAAAATCCTCAAAGCTAAGATCATCCATATAAATAATGAACTTATAATTTCTGTTCTTAATCTGAGCTATAACCTCATTAAGATATTTAAACTGATGCTTATATACTTCGATTATTCTAAGACCCTTTTCGTAATACTCATTGGTAATTCCCTTGATACAGCTTGATTTGCCGGTTCCCGCATCACCGAACAAAAGACAGTTATTTGCTCTTCTTCCTTCGACAAATGCCTCTGTATTCTCCACAAGTTTCTGCTTGGGAATTTCATATCCTACCAGGTCATCAAGCTTAACATGCGCAATATTAAGAATCGGCACAATCATAGATTTATCCGTTTCCGGATCAACCTCTATTCTGAATGCTTTATGTAAACCAAATTTGCCTACTCCGTAATCCTTATAGAATTCCGTAAGAGTTGCTTTCATCTCCAACGGTGTATCGTTTTGAGTGAATTTCTTGGCCAGATTACATATTCTTTCCCTGATTCTTGAGTTATACACTTTGGACTCCGAATCAGAGGATGTATAATTCTCGATTAACTCAAAGCCGTTAATTCCCAGGTGTTCCACCATGGGATGAAAATCATAGTCAAAGAACTCCTTAAAAATTACAATATCGTGAAGCACCGCTTCATTAATCGAGCCTTCGATTTCTCCCCGTATCTCACAGGCCTTGGAATATGAATTCTCGTTATTAACAAGAAGATTGGCCAGATAACAATGCCACAAATTTCCGTAGAACCCATGATTCCCGGCTATTTCAAGCAGACGGTGCATGTTCTCGTAGAACAGCCCTCTAACATCCTCCTCGTTATAGTATTCATCATCATAGTGCTCCATAAGAAACACCATATCCGTGAGCAATGATGCCTCTTCACCATCAAAATGCTTGTAAACAATCAACTCCTGTTCACGCATTGTCTTTATTCTCCTATCTGTCTATTTTAGACTGTAATTTGCGACTTTCTTCCATTACCTTTACAAAGATATTATTGGTTGCTTCTTTATACTCCTCATTCACAGTCATGTTTTTAATTTTATCAAGCTTTTCCTGTTCTCTTGAAGTATCAAGCACAGGTGCATTGTTTGCCGCTTTGATTCGTCCTATTTCAAGACACAAATCCATTCTTTCTTCTATGAGATTAACCAGTTTTCGGTCGATTTCGTCTATCTTTTTACGTTCGGCGGATAAATCCATTTACGTCACCCCACTAATAATTATTATGCTTCTATTCGTTTGCACAAACATACTCTTTATTTTATAATATTTACAAGAAATATTCCATTTAGAAAGACTATTTTTATGAATAAAAAGACTAAACATAACCTTAAAATCATATTGGCTCTGGTAATTTTTTTGTTGCTTCTTACGGGCCTTACGGTATTTAACTACATAACTTCCAAGGTTCCGTCCAATCCCATTTCCTACGTTGGCAACACACCGGGAAATATTCAGAACGGCGGATACTTTGCCACCAACAGCGAGGACGGACGCGTTTACTTCTCAAATGCCTACGATAACGGCTATATGTATTCCATGAATCCCGACGAGACGGATATCAAAAAAGTTAACGGTTCCAATTCAAAGTTCATCTGTCCTTCCGGTAAATACGTCTACTATTACATCGACACCGCAACCGGCGGAACAGGTCTTGGCTATGTTATCAAAACAGTAGGTCTGTATCGCTCCAAAACAAACGGCAAAGACGCTGCCTGTCTTGACAGAGAGGCGGTTATTTCCATGCAGCTTATAGGGGATTACGTTTATTACGAAAAGTATGATAACCAGAATATTCCCAAGCTTTTTAAGATTAAAACGGACAAATCCGAATCCATCCTGGTTTCGGACGAAATTCTTGACCCTGCCAATGCCTACAACGGAACAATTTATTATAACGGCACCGGCAAGAATCATTATTTGTATGCACTTAACACCCAGACCGATACCGCCTACACAATGTTTGAAGGCAACATCTGGTTCCCGCAGTATTCCAACGGATACATCTATTATCTTGATGTTCCGAACAATTACCGCTTATGCCGCTACAATCCCTCAACTCAGACTGTAGACGTTCTGACAGAGGACAGAGTCGACTGTTACAACGTTTCCGATGCATATATCTTTTACCAGAAATCTGATAAGGATTTCCCGGCACTTATGAAAATAAGAATTGATGGAAGTTCCCCCGAGAAGATTATGGACGGGGTGTACAAAGATATAAATCTTACTTCGAATTACGCATATTTTAGATCCTTCCAGGATCCAAACAATATCTACCACGTACCGATTAACGGCGGTTCTGTCGGTTTCTTCAATGCTGCAAGTGAAGCAGCCATTGCCAATCAAAAGAAGTAATTATTAATAATCTAAGGGATTGCCGTAGGTGCCACAGTTGGCATTACGGTTGGAATTGTTGTGTTCGGAGCTGCTGTAGGTGCTTTTGCAGGTGTGGCAGTCGGTACTGTTGCAGGTGCTGTTACAGATGCAGGAACTGCAGTAGTTGCAGGTGCTGCTGATGCTGTATTCTCAGACTTGGCAATTGAAAGAATAAGTCCCAAAATCTTGTAATTCGTATCCGTATTATAATGAAGACCCGTTGTATCTTCTGCCGTTATGGCAGCCTTAAATCCCGAATCCGCTAAATACGCATATAAATCTATAATTGCACATCGTTTGGTATTCTTATAATGTGAATTAAATTTCTCAATTTCCGCATTGGTAAGTTCCGCAGTTCCCGTTTCATCAATCGGGCCTGCGGTAAACTGATAAAATACCTCGGCATTTTTATTGGCGCTTCTTATTGCCTCATTCATTCTAAGATAATCCGAAGTAGAATTCCTTTTGGCGATCATAACATCATTAACGCCGAACAAATTACAGTAATAATGAACTGCGCTGTTAACTATTCCTGTAGTTGCATTATTAATTCTGTTAAAGCGGGAATATGCTCTGTTATATGCACCGTTATCATAATAACCGCCTGCTTCGGCACAGATAACCATCATTGTGTTATCCTTAACGGCAACTATATCGGAGTATGGATAATTGTTACTTACGTATATCTTTTTCCAGGTCTTGTCTGTGATTAACGTGCATGCCAAAGAACAGCTTCGGCTGTCGCCGAATACGATAAAACAGTTGGCTGAGGGTTTCAGATTAATAAGTTCTGCAGGTGCCTTAAATTCAGTCACCTGAGTATAAGGAATTGTATTGGCACTTCCGTCTGCAATATTGGAAGGTGATACCACAGGTGCCGGAGATACCGGTACTGTAGGCACTGTAACAGAATTTGCCGTGGGCACTGCTGCAGGTACTGCGGCCTGAGCGGGAGCTACCGTTGTTGTAGGCACTGTATCCTGAGCGGGGTTCACCGTTGCCGTAGGTATGTTTGCTACGTTAGGTGCTGCAACCGCACATATACAAAGTGTATATGTAAGTGCCGCACTCATGGCGATAGCTGCTATTCTATTTAATAAATTGCTCAAATTACGTTTCATCTGTTAATTACTTCTATCAATTCTAAATCCTTATTGATTAATTACTTCTATAATCCTTAAATCTTATGAGCGAAACTCCGATAAGTAAACACTCAAACTTCGACATTATAACACAAATTACATCTGATGGCGAACAACCAAATACTCATCCCCGGGAACATAATAGGGGCAGTCTCTAAAAGAATATGACATGAATTTAGCCATTTCATCTTCGTCCAAATCCATTTCACAGTTGTATTCATCATAATCTTCATCATATGCATAGTATGCACATTCTTCACAAGCGCTCATTATTTCTCCAATCTTTCATACATCTGTCTAACCGTAAGCCCGTTTCTCTGGTTAACATAATTCGGGCACAGTTCCATTAAGGGCTTTAATACAAATTCGCGATTTGCCATATCCACATGGGGAATCAGCAATTCCGGATCATCCATTATCAAATCATTGTAAAAAATTATATCCAAATCAAGAGTTCTGGGGCCCCAGTGAATCTCTCTTACTCTGTTACAGTCATTTTCGATTTCGTGCAGGAACGAAAGCAGTTCATAGGGATTAAATACCGTCTGCAAAGATATTGCTCCGTTTATGAACTTATCTTGGTTAACATAACCATACGGTTCGGTCTCTATCAAACTCGAAGGTCTAACATTTTTGATGTACTTTGAATCTTCTAGTTTACATAACGCTGTGTGAATATACTCTTTCTTATCCCCCATATTGGAACCTATTGAAAGATATACTCTGTTCCACATATTACTTATGTTAACCATTACGTCATCAAATTCAAGTTCTATAGGCGCATTGGGCTTGTGTAGTGTTATGTCAACCTCGTCCACCAACGGATATGTTATAAGAATTTCTTTCGTAAGTTCATAAGAGACCTTCTCTATCAAATCAAATGTTCTTGATTTCATATAATTACTGATGGTCTCACAAACAGATGCATAGTTGGTAGAAGAATTTATGGAATCGTCGAAGGCTGGTTTACATAAATTACCGTACAGTTTCGCATCAACAATAAATTCCTGACCGTCTTTCTTTTCAAAATCCAATACTCCGTGATTGGCAAATACATGAAGACCTTTAATTTCTATAATACTTCTGTTATCCATATTATCTCCTATGGCTTGTCTTATCTTCCATTATAATACTCATCGGCCAAACTTACTATTCTTACATTCTCTTTAATATCATGAACTCTTAGGGCATAACAGCCTGCTTTAACAGCAAGAGCCGTAGTTATTAATGTTCCCTTAAGCCTTGGATTTTCGTATTCATCTATTGCCGCAAGGAGTTTTCCCGGTATAAGTTCCCTAAGTGCTTCCAGATTTGGCTCTATAAAAGATTTACGTGAAGTACCGAGCAGCACAGGAGCGTCTAGTTTACATAACTTGTCAAGCCTTTCCACCATTCTAAGGCACTCGCCTGCCGTTTTACCGAATCCGACTCCCGGATCTATTATCAGCTTATCTTTGCTTATTCCGTAGGAACAGGCTTTATCTATTAATCCATTAATGTCTTTAAAAGGATCATGAGAAAATCCGTTGTAGGTTAATACATAGGGCACATTAAGCCGGGCAGCTTCATATCCCATGTTTTCGTCCATAGTAAATCCGCCTATATCATTAATAATATCGGCCCCGCATCGGACAGCCTCCCGGGCCACCGTTGCTTTGTATGTATCCACCGACACCTTAATGTTAAATCTTGATTTGATGTTTGTGATAACTGGCGCTATTCTATCAATTTCTTTCCGGGCCACAACCTTGCTAAAGCCCGGTCTTGTTGACTCTCCGCCTACATCAATTATATCGGCACCCTCATTAATCATCTGCTCGACTTTGAACAGAACCTTATCCATATCAGGGACAAATATATCATTTTCAGTTGTTCCCAACATACCACCGTCCGAAAAAGAATCGGGTGTTATGTTTAATATTCCCATTATTACCATATAAGTTCCGTATTTTTCTTATCAGATTTCCAGTTGCACTCAGGCTCAGCTATACAAAAATAGCAGGGACGACTTTCCTTATCGGCTCTGTACAAAAGCCCGGATAAGGACTTCTCATATCTGATATCGGCCTTTCTGTGGTCTCCTATAGCAGCAAGTATCTCTTCCTTCTCCTTAGGAGAATAATCAGTTTCTTTAAGAAGTTCTCTTGCAATAGTTACCGAAGCTTCATCATGAGGTGTCCCGTCAGAATACTGAACATCTCTTCCCACATCGTGTAACAGTGCAGCCGCATATATCATATCCTTTGGAATATTGTAGTTTTCCGTAAGATTGATAAGCATACCCACTCTTGCCACATCAAGGAAATGTGCCATGTCGTGATGACCGAACTTTCTGTCCTTTTCGAATTCTTCGCATCTTCTGATATGTGTTATGTAAACTTCATTGTGAATTATCTTTTCATATCTTTCCATGAATAACTCCCGTAATTGTATCCTATAACTATCCCAAGTAGCTGTCTTCTATAATTGTATTCATCTACAGATGTATTTTACGGCCTTTGCAAGAATGGTAAAGGATCCCGAAATCACAATTACATCCTTTTTATCTGCCATCATACGCGCAATATCTATTGCTTCCTCAACCCCGCCTATGGAAGTAACCACCTTAGGGTCGGGTGCTGCTTCAAGGGCATCATTTGCCAGTTCCTGAGCGCTATAGCCTCTGTCGGAATCCGTTGACACGGTAAAGAGCGCACTTGCAATCGGCATTATTGTCTCAAGATACTTCTTGTGATCTTTGTTACACAGCATTCCCACAATAAATATAATTCTCCTGTCGGGATATGTCATCATAAGGCTGTCATAGAGATTTTGAGCCGCATCCGGATTATGACCTCCGTCAATAATAATATTGGGATTTTCCTTAATTAGTTCAAATCGACCGGATAGTCTAGCGTTATGTAAACCATTTTCTATATTTTTATCGGTAATCTTAAATACGTTCCTCGGCAGAGCCTTTACTGCTTCAATTGCAAGGGATGCATTCTGGGGCTGTTTACTGCCCTTCATACCCAATACACCGCGTTTGAATTTAATAACTTCTGCTATTTTAACATCGGTGCCATATTGCGAAGCTTCTTTTGTAAGTTCCTTTAATACTTCATCACTGCAGGGGGCACTTACTACCGCTGCGCCGGGCTTAATTATTCCTGCCTTTACGGATGTTATCTCGGATATTGTTTTGCCAAGATAATCCGTATGATCCAGACTGATAGCCGTAAACACGCTTACCAGTGTGTTCGACACGATGTTGGTGGCATCTGTTCTTCCGCCCATCCCGCATTCCAAAACCACTATATCGCACTTTCGGTTTACATAATACCAGAAGCACAGCGCTGTCTGTCTTTCAAATTCCGTAGGTACCGGATGGCCTTCATCCTGTATTTCCTTGCACAGACCGTCAATCATTGCCATTCCTTCGTCGTAATCCTTCTTGGAAATATTACGATTGTTGACTTTGATTATCTCTTCCCTGCTAAATACGGCAGGGGAACTGAAATGTCCGACCCGGTATCCGGCCTCTTTAAGAATGGAAGCAATATAAGCCCCTGTGGAGCCCTTTCCGTTAGTTCCCGCAATATGGATAAATCTTAATTTATCCTGAGGATTATTAAGTTTTTCACATAAATAACTTATGCTATCTAAACCCAGTCTTATCATTATATCCTTTTACCGTATGTTACGGAGCGCCATAGCGCAGCCCAAAGAAAAAGGGTATGTTACCATACCCTTAAACATTATTCAAATATACCGTCCGGAACTCCGTCACCGTCAGTATCCGCCAACGAAACGTCCGCTCCTATATTCTGCATATTAAGAGTTCTTCTCTTTAATCTTGCTTCTTCGGATTTCATAAGGATGTAATCCTTAACTTCCTTGGAATTCTTAATATTTACAATTTCTATTCTCTGTTCGGTTACATCGGAGGTATAGCATATAACCTTTCCGAGTCCGAACAATCTGTTGAAGAAAGTTCTTTCAAGCTTTACATCGGAAATCTTGTACATAAAGCAGTCATTCTCCACTTTATTCAAAAATCCTTTGTCAATTGTAAGGATATCTTCTTTAATGTGATATACCGTAAATGTCCACGGAATACCGAAGAATCCCCAGCGTTTTCTCTCTGTATATGCATCAGCCATAGTAATTACCACCTTTCATTGTAATAAACATCACATGAATACCACTTATTAAGTATACTAAATCCCATCTGTATATGCAAACAGTTGAGTAGCGTTTTTCCTAGAAGCCATTAACATCCTCTTCTATTATTCCAGCATAATCGCTGGCCATAACAGGGTCCTTTTCTGATTCGATGGCCAGTCTGAACTGTGTTTCATACAGTTCCTTATATATACCACCAAGTTCAAGCAATTCCTCATGCTTACCCTGCTCTTTAATCACACCGTCCTTGACAACCAATATTTTATCTGCTTTAAGAATGGTCGACAGCCTGTGAGCAATAACGATACTGGTTCTGTTTTTCATAAGTACCGTAAGCGCATCCTGTATGGCATTTTCCGAAATTGAATCCAAAGCTGATGTAGCCTCGTCCAGAATCAATATTGCCGGATCCTTAAGAATTACCCTAGCCAAAGATAACCTCTGTTTTTCTCCGCCCGAAAGTTTAAGGCCTCTGTTACCAACCTCCGTCAGATATCCCTCAGGCTGACTCATAATAAAATCATGAATATTGGCAGTCTTACAGGCGCTAACTATCTCCTCGTCCGTTGCATCATCTTTTGCATACAACAGATTATCCTTAATAGTCCCGTTAAACAGATATGTTTCCTGGGTAACAACACCGATATTCTGTCTTAAATATTCAAGATCAAAATCCCTGACATCCACTCCGGCTATTTTTACACTTCCGCCGTTTACATCATAAAGTCGCGGAATCATATTTACGACTGTGGATTTTCCCGAACCGGAGGGGCCGACTATTGCATACATATTTCCGCCCGGAACGGTAAAAGAAACATCCGTAAGCAACGGTTTTTCCTCAATATACGAAAATGCCACATGATCATATGTGATTTCTTTGTTTTTTACTTCGGGCTTCTTGCCGTTTACGGGATTTGATATTGTCTCTTCCATATCAAAATAATCAAATATTCTGGTAAACAGAGCAAGGCTTCTTGTAAAGTCAACGGAAATATCAAGTAAAGACTGAACCGGTCTGTACAGTCGGTTAATAAGTGCCACCATGGCCGTAATCGTACCTACCGTAAGCGCTTCATCAATATGTGCAATGATAAGGTATCCGCCGG
The DNA here is from genome assembly GCA_045642345.1 of Lachnospiraceae bacterium. Lineage (GTDB taxonomy): Bacteria > Bacillota > Clostridia > Lachnospirales > Lachnospiraceae > JAILLW01. Next base: position 23,814 of record JAZUIS010000066.1, on the reverse strand, counting down.
CAAAATATATAAGTAAAGGACCAACCTGCGTAAACATTCCCATTATGACCCTGAACCAGCTGCCGCTGCGCATCTCTTTCATTGACAGACGACTCACTTCTTCGTTTACGTTTCTGAACTTTTCTATCTCTTTTTTCTCTTTCGTAAAGAGTTTAACCAGCATAGAGCCGCTCACACTTAAGGTCTCGTTAATCAGCTGGTTCATTTCGTCGCTCTTCTCCTGAGAATCGGTGCGAATCTTCCACTGGTTCTTTCCCACGGATTTAGTGGGAAGTACCAGCATGGGAATAACAATAATTCCCACAAGAGCAAGCTGCCAGCTCATCGAAAACAAGGCTATCATCGTAGTTACCACAGTTGCGGTATTACTAACGATACTTGAAAGTGTTCCCGATATGATAGTGCTTACGCCGCTTATATCAGTATTCATACGGGTAATAATATCTCCCTGCTTTTCCGTAGTAAAAAAGGAATGAGACATGTATTGCAAATGTGAATACATCTGATTACGCATATCAAAAATGATACGTTGCGATATCCAGGCATTTATATATGTTTCCAGCACCCCTATTACCTGTGACACTATAAGGGTTGCAAATGCAGCAATAAGAAGCTTGATTAACAGCTTCATATCTTTATTTATTAAGGCCTCATCAACTATACGCCCTGTAATAATGGAAGGTAACAGACCTACCACTGCCGAAACAAGGATAGCCAAAAATACAAAAATGAACTGTATTCGATATGGTTTAAGATAAGACAGTATCCTCTTTATCAGTTTTCCGTCCACCTTCGGCATATTAGCTTTTTCTTCTTCTGTAAGGAATCCACGCGGTCCCAAGCCGCCTCTTTGTCCACCGGGCATATTATCACCTCTCCCCATAACACATCAAAGACCGGACTTATGTCCGGCCTTTAACAATAAAATCAATAATCAGTCATGTGCGTCCTGTCAACGCAGGCATAAAACATATTGCCTTTTTTAATGAGCAACATCGGGGTACCCTCAACTATTTCCTCATAATCCCTCTTGTTTGTCTGAACCAATTGGCAAAGAGTTTTTTCGGGACTTTCAAATATAATTGTAACAAAATATGTATGATTAGATCCTTTACGTCTTTTGGGGCCGGTTCTTCTAGCCTGCTTCCAGATTGCTTTTCCTTCTTTAACCATAGGTTTTCCCGTTACGGCAGGAAGATAAAAATACATAAGCAATCCGACAAATGCCAGTAGCAGCACACCCACAGGAATACTACCCGTAACTATCGAAAAGATGCCGGTTGCCGCAAAGGCAAGCAACACAACCACAATAATAAGGGCATTACTGCTTCCTGCCTTTTTCACCAGCGTAAGCTGTTCATCATTTTTAACTTCATGATACTCAATTTGGGCAGGGGATACTCTTTGATAATCAGCATATTTCGCCGCTGTATCCTGCATATTTTCCATAAATTCCGAAACTTTTTCAAATCCATCCATTACACATCTACTCCTTATATAATTATAAAGAATATAATATACGATATCTTTGACTATTGTCTATCACATTTTATCCGAAACCATCCATAATTCTAATCCCAAAAGAGTTCAAACTAACCATTGACTAACCTTATTCTAATTTGTTAATATGTATCAAATGAGTTTATGCGACACTATATGTAGCATACTTTTTTACGAAGGAGGTACTTATGAACGTTGTAGAATGTATCGAAACAAGACGAAGCGTCAGAAAATTCAAACCGGACGCTATTGATCATAGTATTATTGAAGAACTGATTAAGACAACCTCATTCTCTCCATCTTGGAAAAACACCCAGATTGCCAGATTTTACGCAGTTGAAGGTGCATTAAAAGATGAAATCGGTAAGGTCGGAACTCCTGCATATCCCCATAACGGTGAAATTATTGCCGAGGCTCCCATGCTTATCGTAATGACATTTGTTAAGAATCGTTCGGGCTTTGAGCGAGACGGCAGCTACTCCACCACCAAAGAAGGCGGCTGGCAGATGTTCGATTCCGGAATATATGCTCAGAGTTTTTGCTTAAGCGCTCATGACAAAGGTCTTGGAACAGTTATTATGGGAATATATGATGCAGATATTATTGCTTCTAAATTAGAGCTTCCCGACACACAGGAAGTTGCTTGTTTAATTCCTATCGGATATCCGGATGAGACACCTATCGCTCCCAAGCGAAAGGAAGTATCCGATTTATTGGTATTTAAATGATTTTTAAGGGACGAGTATTTACTCGTTCCTTTTTTTAGGGGAAGGTTTACACTGTATCCTTACAATTATATTTACTGAAGGGAGTACAACATGAGACACTTAATGAGTCCTTTGGACTTTACGGTCGATGAACTTGAGAAACTCTTTACATTGGCCACGGACATTGAACACAATATGGACAAATACAAGGAAGCCTGCAAGGGCAAGAAGCTGGCAACCTGCTTCTACGAACCAAGCACTCGTACCAGACTTTCATTCGAAAGTGCAATGCTTAACTTAGGCGGCAGCGTAATAGGCTTTTCGGATGCCAATTCCTCTTCCGCAGCCAAGGGAGAAAGCGTATCGGATACAATCCGTGTAATCTCATGTTTTGCAGATATATGCGCCATGCGCCACCCCAAGGAAGGCGCGCCCATGGTAGCTGCATCAAAATCCGCCATACCCGTTATCAACGCAGGTGACGGTGGCCATCAGCATCCCACCCAGACTCTTACGGATTTACTTACAATCCGTTCACTAAAAGGTGAAATTAAGAACTTTACAATCGGCCTTTGCGGCGACCTAAAGTTCGGACGTACCGTTCACTCATTAATAAATGCCCTGACCAGATATGAAGGAATCAACTTCGTATTTATTTCTCCGCCGGAACTTAAGGTTCCCAGCTATATAAAGGATAATCTAAAGAAACTGAACATTCCTTACAAACAGGTTATTTCACTTGATGAAGTAATGTCAGAGCTTGATTTCCTGTATATGACAAGAGTTCAAAGAGAACGTTTCTTCAATGAGGAAGACTATGTAAGATTAAAAGACTTCTACATCCTTGATAAGGCAAGAATGGATCTTGCCAAAGATGATATGCTGGTTCTTCATCCTCTGCCTCGCGTCAATGAAATTTCGGTAGATGTTGATGATGATCCCAGAGCCGCATACTTTAAGCAGGTTCAGTACGGTGTCTACGTAAGAATGGCATTGATACTTACTCTTCTTGAAATAGAAGTATAGTATAGCTTAGTTTACATAATGTATTCAGAAAGGAATTTCTAACATGTTAAATATAGGAAAAATCGAAGAAGGTTTCGTACTTGATCATATTAAAGCCGGCAAGAGTCTTCAGATATATCATCACCTTGGTTTAGACCAGATGGATTGCACCGTAGCTATCATCAGAAATGCCCGTTCCAACAAAATGGGCAAGAAGGACATCCTCAAGGTTGAATGTGACATTAATCTCCTGGACCTTGATGTTCTTGCCTTCATTGACCATAACATCACCGTTAATGTTATTAAAGACGGTGAAATTGTTGATAAGAAGGAACTTCAGCTTCCCAAAGAAATCAAAAACATCATCAAGTGCAAGAATCCCCGTTGTATCACTTCCATCGAGCAGGGACTTCCACATATCTTCGTTCTTTCGGATGAAGAATCAGAAACCTACCGCTGCAAGTACTGCGAGGAAAAATACACCGAAATTAAATAATGTGACAGTAGGGACGGTTCTTTCTGTCACATTTTTAATTATTATAGTTATTAATCGTACATTCTTATTCAGTTTCGCATTGCGATTCCGATGTTCAGATATAGTGCGAAGCAGCACCATGCAGCGTATGGAATTAACATAAACATAGCAGCCATGGAATACTTTGCTGTATTGATTATTAATGCAACCACCAATACCAAAAGCGCCACAAGCCATACGGCAGCAAATGCATATGCGTCAAACCTAAAGAAAATGAGGCTCCATGCAAAATTAAGAATCAGCTGCGAAATATACAATACTATGCCAATAAAGCGGTTCTCGCTGTTTGAGTTAAAAATAAGAAAACTGGCAATCCCCATCAAAATATAAAGGATAGTCCATGCTACCGGGAACAGCCATGCCGGCGGAGCAAGCGGGGGCTTGTTCATTGAACCAAACGAAATCATCGCATCTTTTGTAAGGTAAGATGAAATTGCTCCTACACATACGGGAATTGCTATACATATAATAAGTGTAATTACCGTCCATACGTTCCAAACAATGTGGTCTGTCGAAACCTCTTTCATAAAATTTCCTCCTTGTTTAAATGTCATCTGACACTATCTTTTAATAAAATAAATATATGCGCCGAAACTGACTGTTTCAATTCGACGCATAATAAAAAAACAAGGATTTTATGAAAATAAAAATACGTTATAACATACACTTATATTTTAATTTTAATTCGTAAATTTAGAAAGAATATCCTCATATTCTTCCATGGTAATCTTCCGTCCGCGATAAGTAAAATCACTGTTTTCATCATACTGGTCCGTATCGCTGTCCCAGTATTCGGCATTAAGCTCAAAGGTATCGACTATGTTGTCTGCACCCTCGTACTTCGTAAACAAACGCGTTTGTCTTCCGCAATGGGTAAGATCACAATGCTCTATCCAGTATGCCGATTCATACTGCACCGCTGCAACTACGGATACTGTTCCTTCTCCTTCTTCAAAGACACTTATTTTTCCGTCTGTGTTATCAAGAAAGATTCCGCCGTAATCACCCTGAATCCACATTTCGGATTCTCCGTCATTATCATAGTCCCGAAGTGTATATTGTGGCTTAGTTCCCTCATCATACATGGCATAATCAAGATCACTATAATAAAAGGTTGTTTCACCATCCTTATAATAGGCAGGAATTTCATCAGCAAGGAAACCGTTCCATGCTTCATCCCGGTAGGTATCCGCCATCTTGGCTTTTTCTTCGTATTTAATAACACTCGGGGTTATCAACATGACTCCCGCCAAAAATATAATTATCAATTCTCTCATTTAAATCAAATTCCCCATTTTTTTGCCTAATGAATAGAACAAAGTTACCAATGAAACAAACAAAAAGCCGGCCATAGCTCCCATAATACTGTAAAGCATCTCAACACTGCTGTAGTGCCTGGTGGGCAAATATATTTTATATCTTTCGGTAAATACGGCAACCAGTACTAAAAATACAACAGAAATTCCCGCTCTGACAATCCACCATAACCTGTGAAATGTAAGATGAAATGTGGCAGTTCCCAAAAATCCCAGAATGGCAAATATAACAATTCGTCCATACTGGCGGAATCTATATGTTATGTCAACCATTTCTTCTGCCGTAAAATTGTCCCGGCCGTAATAAAACCCGGCCAGTTTTCTGATATACTCTTTACCAAGCATTTTTGCCGACTCGCCGTCCTGCAGGGACAAATATATAATTGTTGCAAGACATCCCAGAAAACCAATCCAGAGAAACACTCCGAAAACTATCATTCCGGGACTTAATTTCTTATTAGTCATAACTTCACAAAAGGGCGCCCGAAGATTACCCCCGAGCGCCATATATTTGAATCCCTCACAATTACCAATCAATCAGCTTTTATAATTATTTAGCGGCTTCAAATTCTTTAATGATTTCTTCATCCGGAGCCTTGGTAATCAAGCTTACAACTATCATAAATACCACAGAAACAATAAAGGCCGGAAGGAGCTCATAGATTCCGAAAACTCCGCCCATAGGTTTAATAAGGAACTTCCAAATAAATACCATTGCACCACCTGAAATCATTCCTGCCAGCGCACCCTGGAAATTGGCTCTCTTCCAGAATAAAGCAAGAAGCATTACTCCTCCGAAAGCTCCGCCGAAACCTGCCCATGCAAATGATACAATTTCAAATACAGAAGATTCAGGATCAAGCGCCAATAAGAAACCTATAATGCTGACACCTATAATTGTTAATCTTGCAAACCACAAGTTAGCCTTATCAGATAACTTCTTGCCGCAGAACTCAACTACTATATTCTGAGATACTGATGAAGCTGCCGCCAGCATCTGTGAATCGGCGGTAGACATTGTAGCTGCCAGGATTCCTGCAAGTACCAGACCTGCTACAATTGCAGCCACTATGCCATTTTCTGAAAGCAGTTGTGCAATCTTAATAATGATAGTTTCCGAACTTGAACCTTCAAGGAAAGGAATTGCACCCGCTTTAGTCATTCCGAGTCCTACAACACCGATAAGAACAGCAATTGCCATAGCAATAACAACCCATATGGAAGCAACTCTTCTTGAAATCTTTAACTTGTTTTCATCTTCGATTGCCATAAACCTAAGTAAAATATGAGGCATGCCGAAATATCCAAGGCTCCATGCCATCGTAGAAATAATAGTTATAATGCCGCCATAGGGTACGGCCGAATTACTTGCCACGTCGTATGTGGCGTTCAGATTAAGATATCCGGGCAACGACTTGGCATTATCTGCAACCGCATCCCAGCCGCCTGCCACGTTAACTCCAAATAAAACTATAACAATAAGTGCTATTGTCATTACTACAGACTGAATGAGGTCTGTAGTCGAAACAGCCCTGAATCCGCCAAGAACCGTATAAAATACGATGATAATAGCAGCAACAACCATGGCCAAAACATAATCAACTCCAAAGATAGAATTAAACAGCTTACCGCATGCTGCAAAGCCCGAAGCTGTATACGGAATAAAGAAAACAATGATAACAAGCGCAGCTATCAATGAAAGAATGTTCTTGTCATCATGGAATCTTTTTGAGAAAAACTCAGGAACCGTAATTGCCTTCAAATTAGCTGAATATCTTCTTAATCTTTTGGCTACAAATAACCAGTTAAGATAAGTTCCGATAGCAAGGCCCACAACCGTCCAGCCTACATCACAGATACCTGTCAAATATGCAAGTCCCGGAAGCCCCATCAAAAGATATGATGACATATCCGAAGCTTCGGCAGACATTGCCGTTACAATAGGGCCCATCTTACGACCGCCAAGATAAAAGTCCTGACTGTTGTCCTGTCCCTTACTGAACAAAAAACCTACGGTAACCATTCCCAAAAGGTAAATAATAATTACCGCCAGCATCACAAACATTCCACTACTCATGATCATTTCTCCTCATAATAAGTATGTATAGAACTGCACTATGCCGATTTATCACAGCAAAGCGCTACTCCATTATAATAGAAAAAGCTCTCTATTTCAAGCAAAACGCACTTAAGGCACGGGTAAAGCGTATATCTTTTTCGCCAATATATTGGGATGCCCCCAGGGGATATCCGTCTTTAAGTACGTCCCTGCCCACATCCGGCTCCCAGTAAAACACTCCCAGACCATTATTATCCGGTATTGCCTTAAGGTCCGAAATAGTTTTCTTAATAAGCCCATAGCACTCTTCCCATTCACTTTCGTCTTCACCCACTTCAACCACCATAATGGGCTTTGCATACTTCTTATAATACAAAAGCATGTTGTTCCCTAAATCCGTAAATTCCATATTTGGTGTTATCTTATTCCAGTAGGGATAATGCGAAAGCCCGATTATATCTGTTTTTCCGCCACATTCAAAGAATCTGTCGAACCAGGTTGTTATCTCATTTACGCATCCTCCCGAAGCAAGATGCGTTACCACGGCCGTATTGGGAAAGACTTCTTTCACAGCCTCATAACCTGCATTCAAAAATGATACCAGCGTATCCATAGATTGGGTAGAATCCCCCACCGGAAGCATCATTCCGGGATTTATCTCATTTCCAACCTGTATCCAATCAGGTGTTATTTCATTATCCTTAAATGCCCTTAATGTACAAAGTGTATACTCTCTTACATCATTAATAAGTTCCGTAACACTATGACCCTCCCATGCAGCCGGAATATGCTGATGCTGAGGATCGGCAAAGACATCCGAATAATGAAAATCAAGCATTAACTTCATTCCTGCTTTTACAACACGCTTTGAAGCTTCAATAACGCTGTTTGTATCGCAAAAACCAAGCATAACGTTTTCATTTTCATTCTTCTGCCACCATGAGGTAGCCGGAGGATTAACGAACAGCCTGAATCTTATGGCATTCGTCCCGTAACCTTCAAGGATTTCCAAAATATCCTTCTTATTACCGGCATCATCGGTCCAGTAATACCCCATGGATTCAAGTTGTGTTGCCCAGCCTATATCTGCGCCGCATATGAATTCGTTCATAAAAGCCGCTCCTAATTAGCATTCTTCCAAAGCCGCAACCAGCAAATCAAAACAACGTTTAGCGGAAGAAAGTGACATCTTTTCATTATATGTATGAATATTTGATATTGTAGGTCCGATACTAATACAATCAAGGTCTTCTATCTTTGAAGCAAAAATACCGCATTCAAGTCCTGCATGAATTGCTTCTATTACAGGTGCTTCACCAAACATTTCCTTATACTTGTCCGCAAAGATATTCCGTACCGCAGAATCCTTTTTGTATGCCCATCCGGGATATGTGCCGTTAATGTCGGCAATACCGTTATATTCCTTTGCCAGTTTACATAACTCATAAGTGAGACTGTTTCTGTTGGCATCTACACTGCTTCTTGCAAGTATTGATACCGTAATTCCTTCTTCATCAGTCTTAACAATACCCATGTTAAGAGATGTCTCAACCGCATTTGGATCTGCTTCCTGCATTGCAGTGACACCGTTAGGGCATTTGGTCATGAACTCAATAACTGCCTTTGTAGATTCAAGAGTAAAGGCTATCATTTCATCTTCGCCTTCCTCGGTAACCGAAACAATTCCGCAGTCCATATCGTCGCATGTTCCGAAATACAATTCCGTTCCGGACAGCTTCTTTATTTCTCCTGCCAGTATGGGATTAGTATCTTCAGTTAACATAATATATGCGCCGCAGGAGTTTGGAATCGCATTATCTGCGTCTCCTCCTTCAATATCTATCAACCTAAAATCAATTTTTGCCGATAGTTTACATAACTCATCAAACAGAATTTTAAAAGCATTGCCTCTTCCTTTATTAATATCAACTCCGGAATGACCGCCCTTCAAATTTGATACACATATCTTATATCTTTTACCGCAAATAACTTCCTTATCGGTTGGGATGGTAATATCCAAATGAGTGCCTCCTGCACATGAAACCACGAAAACACCCTCTTCTTCCTGATCAAGGCTTATCATTCTTTTGGCTGTAATGTCCGAAACATCAAGGGCATTTGCACCATCCATTCCCGTTTCCTCATCAACAGTAAAAATAGCCTCGATTCTTGGAGTTTTATAGTCACCCGAAAGAATATCAAGAATGTATGCAAGCGCAATACCGTCGTCTCCGCCCAGTGAAGTTCCCACTGCGGATAGATAGTCACCTTCGATTACCAGATCCAGACCTTCCTTTTGAAGATTTTTCTGACAACTTGCTTCTTTTACCGCAACCATATCCATATGTCCCTGAAGAATTATGGGTTCGTGGTTTACATAATCTGGATGTGCGTCCCTTATAATAATTACATTTCCTACTTCATCCTGTCTGTAATAAAATCCGATTCCCTTGGCAAAATCAACAAGATAGCGGCTTATTGCTTCAATATTGCCTGAGCCGTGTGGGATTTTGGCAATCTCTTTAAAATAATCAAGGTAATTCATGGTTAACATAACCTCCCAACTTTTACACATTAAAAACAAATGATATTTTAAAATTCACTTTATTATACTAAATAATTCAACTTAAATTATCATATCACTCCCCACCCAAATACACAAACTATTAAAATATTGTCAAATTTTGTAAATATTTTGTGATAATTGAATAATTTCCTTATTTTTTTAATATCTTTTGTTATAATATTTTGCGTAAGGGGAAAATAGGGGTAGTATGAAAATATTACTATTTTCATCGTTCAGCAGTTAATTTTGGGAGATTGTTGTGACAAAAGATTTACTTCTATTAAATTTCATTAAAGCAATATGCGTTGATGCATTCGAGCTTGAAGAGCAAATCCGACTTTACAAAGAAAATTTGCCCTTAATTTCCGAAGCATATAATTTCGCCAAAGTTACAATTAAATTCGAGGGTGTTAATGCACATGTTGCCCCCGAAAAAACAAATTATTCTTACGTTCTTTACGATTCCAACGATTCAGACCCTGATAGTTTTTATGAAAGAGAGTTTCACACTCCCGAAGGCAGTGTTGTAACTATCGTTTTTTATGCAAGTCGTTCCAATCCATGGTCTGAAGATGACAGAACCAATGTTGAATCACTTATTCAGTTAATATATATCGTTCACGGCAGAGCCAGAATCAAGCGTTTACTTGATATTGCCGTTTCTACCGACGGAGATACAGGCTTACCCAACGCCAAGGGATTTATGGCTATTACAAAACCCCTTGCAGCAGACGGTCTGTTGTCCGATTATGTTTTGATGTTCCTTAATATTAAGAACTTCAGAATTTTCACCAAGCGTGAAGGAAACGAAGCCGGCGACCGACTTATCAAGGATTATTTCGCAGCACTTAAGGCTATTTGCAAAAAGGACGAGTTCTGTGCCCGTCCCGGCGGTGACAATGCAATCATGCTTGTCAAAAAAGAAAACTACAACGAAGCTCTCCTTAAGATAAGTCAGATTACTATTCCTTTACAAAAATTTGCCAGAGTTATTGATATTCATATCGATACCTGGGTTGGAGTATATTTTATTTCAAACGATGCTACTCTTTCGGAAGCTATGTCATTTGCAAGTATAGCTTTATCAAGTGCAAAGTCCGGTCGTGGTGTCGGACTTGTATCTGTATTCAATGAGCAGATGATGGAGACCTTCTCCCACAACAAGGATATCCTTGCCGAATTCCCCATAGCTATTAAAAACAAAGAGTTCACCGTATATTATCAGCCCAAAGCCCAGATTAACTCCCAGGAGCTTGTAGGTGCCGAAGGTCTCGTACGTTGGGTCAAAAAAGGAAAGGTAATTCCTCCTTTTGAATTTATACCGGTACTTGAAGAGGACGGTTTAATTGTAGATTTGGACTTCTATGTACTTGATTTGGTGTGCAAAGATATACACAATTGGCTTAAAGAAGGTATCGAACCCGTAAGAGTATCCACCAACTTCTCAAGACATCACTTTCATAACGTCAATACTGCCGAGCGAATCATCAACACACTTAAGATGAATGATGTTCCGGGCAAATATATACAAATTGAGATAACAGAAATGTCAGGCTATAGCAATGTTAATACCATGCTCGATTTCATCAAGACTCTTCATGATCATGATATTACCGTGGCAATCGATGATTTCGGCGTTGGCTACTCTTCAATCAATATGTTAAAAGACTATAATGCCGATATTGTTAAGATTGATAAATCCCTTCTTAACGATGTGGAAGTTAACTTCAAAGCAAGAATGCTTCTTGAAACAATGATTAAGATGTCCCAATCGGTAGGTATGGACGTGGTAATCGAAGGCGTCGAAACCTTAAATCAGTTAGCTTATGTAGCAGACATCGGATGCAATCTTGTTCAGGGATATTACTTTGATAAGCCCCTTCCCAAAGAAGATTTCATCGCACGACTTAAGAACAAAACCTATACTATTGAATAACATAATTTTTGCAATGATTAAGGGCCCCACGTTTTACGTGGAGCCCTTAATTATTTATAAGCAAATATTATTTAACTTAAATTATGCAAGCTTAGACTTAGCGATTTGAGCTAAAGCAGCGAAACCTTCTGCATCGTTAACAGCCATTTCAGCTAACATCTTACGGTTAAGATCAACTTCTGCAAGCTTAAGACCGTACATGAACTTGCTGTATGAAAGACCATTAAGTCTTGCAGCTGCATTGATACGTGCGATCCAAAGCTGTCTCATCTGACGCTTTCTTTCCTTACGTCCTGCATAAGCTGAAGCTAATGCTCTCATAACTGACTGCTTAGCTACTCTATACTGATTAGAGCGAGCGCCTCTATAGCCCTTAGCGAGCTTTAATGTTCTATTATGCTTTTTCTTGGCATTTAAGCCACCTTTAATTCTTGCCATTTTTATATTCCTCCATTTATGTCCATATTTCCCACTTAATGGGTGTACCAGTCAAACAATGACTTAGATATATGGCATAATCTTCTTCATGTTCTTTACATTAGTAGCATCTGTCATAGCGCTCTGACGAAGATTTCTCTTTCTCTTTGTACTCTTCTTTGTTAAAATATGCTGCTTGTAAGCCTTATTTCTCTTAAGCTTACCTGTACCTGTCATTGAGAAACGCTTTGCAGCGGATCTGTTAGTTTTCATCTTTGGCATAACTATTGTCCTCCATATCTTTACTTAAATATATCTTAACTGATATTAATTAATAGATTTACTATCAATTCTTCTTTTCAGCTAAAAACATTGTCATAGAACGTCCTTCTACCTTAGGTGCCTTATCAACTACAGCACAATCTGCCAAACTCTCGGCAAAATCATCAAGTATATGTTTGCTCTCCTGCATATGAGCCATTTCACGTCCTCTGAATCGAAGCGTAATCTTAACTCTGTCACCTTTGGATAAGAACTTCTTTGCAGCATTTACTTTAGTATTCAAATCATTGGTATCAATGTTGGGTGATAACCTGATCTCTTTAATTTCAACTACATGCTGCTTCTTCTTGGCTTCCTTCTCCTTACGAGCCTGCTCGTAACGATACTTACCATAATCAACGATACGACATACGGGTGGTTTTGCTGTGGGAGCAATCTTTACCAAATCAACTCCGGCTTCATCAGCAAGCGCCTGTGCTTCCTTGGCAGACATAACACCTATCTGTTCTCCGTCCAAGCCAATAACACGAACTTCCTTGTCCTTAATCTGTTCATTAATTAATAATTCGCTAATTGTTTTACCCTCCATAAGAGCTCATCTATGAGTCTTCAATAAAAAACGGTGAATACGCAAGTATCCACCGTCAATAACCATTCTACGCACTCATAACGCAGTGCTTGAAAATTATTAACACTTACCGACCCAATTGTCGTAAGGTGAGAGTGAATACTCTGCTTTGTTTTAACACGCTTAGTTAGAATATCATTAATATTATTGTAAGTCAAGTAATATTTTTGACTTAATAACCTAAAATCGTAACTATCTGCCCGAAATTTCTTTTACCAGCTTAATCTGTCCTTCGTCGGTCAAAAAGTCATACATAAGTTCATCATCACTTGTTTGGGAATAAGTAATTACATGAGTCTGAGTTGCTTGTATTATGTAAACCAACTGTTGAACATCTCTTTCGCCTATGTTGTAGTGAGATCTGATTTTATAACAGGGAATTCCTTCAAAATCAGTTTTTTCGAAGCTGTCCACCTTGATATCGGCATTTTCACCCAGGGACTTATAACCGTTTTCAACAGATTCCTTATACTTCTTTTCATCAAGACTGTCGGTTACAAAACCTGCATCTTCTCCGTCACTGATCGTATAGTAGATATTCGACGAATCAATGGGATAGAGATCCGAAATATACATTCCTTCAACGCTGTCAGACATACTAAAGCCTGCCGGAATAAGTATTGCCAGACTTCCGATTTCTTCTTTGCCGGAATCATCGGTCTTCTTTACTTCAAATTCATCCACAGTAACATATTCAGTTTCCGTGCTTTCCTTGGTAATATCATCCTTTACGGTAATAACCTTCTTGGTACATCCGCACAAAGATATAAGTACACCAAGGAGCACCAAAGCTAACAGTGTATATCTTTTCACTACTTATTCTCTTCTGCCGGAACTTCCTTACGGATTTCCTTAGTCTTGATTTCTTTTACAATCTGATTAACGAACTCGTCTATAGGTTTAACGCCCTCGTCTCCTGCGAAACGGCTTCTTACCGAAACAGTTCCGTCTGCCTCTTCCTTTTCGCCTACAACAAGCATATAAGGAAGCTTATCAAGACGAGCCTCTCTTATCTTATATCCGATCTTCTCGGAACGTGCATCTACGGTTACATCTACATCAGCATCGGCAAGTGCCTTCTTAACCTTATTGGCATAATCAACATACTTGTCAGAAATAGGAAGAATTCTAACCTGTTCAGCACACATCCAGGTAGGGAACTTACCTGCATAGTGCTCAATAAGCCATGCAAGAGTTCTTTCATAGCATCCCATAGATGTTCTGTGAATTATCCAAGGTGTAGCCTTGTTACCCTGCTCATCAATGTAGTACATACCAAACTTTTCTGCCGAAGCGCAGTCAAGCTGGATTGTAATCATTGTATCTTCTTTACCGTATACGTTCTTGGCCTGCATATCAATCTTAGGACCGTAGAATGCAGCCTCGCCGTCTTCTTCCGTGAACTTAACGTTATGTTTCATTAATACGTTACGAAGATATCCCTGTGTCTTCTCCCAGTACTCCGTATCTCCGAGATACTTATCTGTATTGGCAGGATCCCACTTACTTAATCTGTATGTAACTTCATCAGCCACACCCAGAGTCTTCATTACATAATCTGTAAGATCCATACATCTTGTCAGTTCTTCTTCTGCCTGTTCGGGAGTAAGAACGATATGTGCCTCTGTGATAGTAAACTGACGAACACGTGTTAATCCGTGCATTTCTCCGGAATCTTCGTTACGGAACAATGTAGAAGTCTCTGACATTCTGTAAGGAAGGTCTCTGTATGACTTCTGATCGTTCATATATACATAATACTGGAAGGGGCATGTCATAGGACGAAACGCCATTGTTTCTTTGTCTTCATTGCCTTCGTTAAGGATAAACATACCATCCATATAATGATCCCAGTGACCCGAAATCTTATATAAATCCGACTTTGCCATCAAAGGAGTACGTGTACGAACATATCCCCACTCCTTGTCCTCCAAGTCTTCCATCCATCTTTGAAGCTTCATAATCATCTTTGTTCCCTTAGGAGTGAACAAAGGAAGTCCCTGGCCGATAACATCTGCCGTAAGGAAAAGTTTCATTTCACGGCCGAGTTTGTTATGATCACGCATCTTAATATCTTCAAGGTGTTCAAGATATGCAGCCAAATCATCCTTATTGGCAAATGCGCTGCCGTAAATTCTCTGAAGACGAGCTTTGTTGGCATCACCTCTCCAGTAAGCCATAGAGCTTGATGTAAGCTTAAATGCCTTGATACCCTTTGTACTCATAAGATGAGGGCCTGCACAAAGGTCTGTGAAGCCTTCGCCCTGGGAGTAAAAAGATATAATACTGTCTTCGGGCAAATCATTGATAAGCTCAACCTTATAGGGCTCACCCTTTTCTTCCATGAACTTAATTGCCTCGGCTCTTGGAAGTTCGAATCTTTCTAATTTATTGCCTTCCTTGATGATCTTCTTCATTTCTGCTTCAATAGCATCAAGATCTTCTCTGGAGAAAGGCTCTGTATCAAAATCATAATAAAAGCCCTCGTCAATAGCCGGACCGATAGTAATCTTCGCATCCGGGCGAAGTCTCTTAACAGCTTCTGCCATAACGTGAGAGCAAGTATGACGAAGTACTCTTAATCCCTTCTCGTCATTAGCTGTTAATATATTCAAGGTACAGTCTGTAGTCAGGGTAGTTCGAAGATCCTTAACTTCTCCGTCAACTTCACCGGCAACTGCAACACGTGCTAATCCTTCGCTGATATCCATAGCGATATCATAGATAGACATTGCAGAAGCATACTCTTTACTACTTCCGTCCTTCAATGTTACTTTCATGATTTTTTCCTCTCATTTCTTTATAAAAATTATTAAGTGCAAAAGATATACTTAAGCACCGATTACCTTAATTAACAATTATGCCAATTACTTCTTGCCGCAGCACTTTTTATATTTTTTGCCGCTTCCGCAAGGACATGGATCGTTAGGATAAACCTTAGCTTCCTTAACTACTGTTGTGCTGAGTTTCTGAATACGATAAAGTTCTTTACGCTTGTCTTCATCGAAGATTTCTTCCCACTGTGGAAGGTTGTAAAGCCAGTCTGCCTGAGCAGCTACCATATTTCGATAAAGAAGTTCCTTATCGAATCCAAGCTGAACCTTTGTATCCTCTTCCATTTCCTCAATAGGATTTGCTTCCTTCAAAGAATCATTGATTCCGTCAAGAAAACCAACCATTGTCATAATATCAACATTGTATTTGTCAGCAAGTTCCTTAACAGTACCCGAAACAACTTCATCGGGATTGGTAAGAAGCTGTGCGTATATTTCCTTTTCCTGCTCGAAATATTTAGTCCAAAGTCTCTGTAAATCTCCTTTGTTGGCGGTCTCTGAATATGCCATATCACGCCATTTCTTTAATAATGCCATAAAAAATGCTCCTTTCAAAAGCAATATAATCAATTAAATAGTGAAAAAAACACTAACGTCTAGTATAATGCATTTAGTGCAAAGTTTCAAGAAAATGCTTGATGTTAATACTGTTTTACGGAGAAATATATGAACGAAGAAATAATTGAAGAATCAAATTTACAAAAGGAAGCGACCGACGCACAAAAAACGCCGGTATTTAAGAAGGTAGTTGCCTGGATATGCATTATTATCCTGGCTTCAATGTATGTTACCTCATTAGTATTGGCCATTTGCGGATATGGAATTACATCGAATTTACTTATGGGATGCATCCTTGGGACATTGATTGTTCCCATTCTCGGATTTATAATCATCTGGCTTTACAGCCGCTACAATGATTTACATGCCCCCGGCGACCCACACACAAAATAAACAGCGTATCCTTCTATCCATCACCGAGATTAATTAAACAACGCCGATATTATGTATTTGAATGCCTTACTCTACGCGTTACTTAGCGAGGTTCTTTCGAGCTTAGTAACGTACGCAAGAGTAGCGGAGCAAAAGCGCCATTCGAATACATAATATCGGCTTATTCTAATTCTATCTAGTCCTCTCTTTCTTTACCCCAGAAGAACAATGCCACTGTTCCGGGACCTGTATGTGCCCCGATTGTAGGTCCGATATAATTAATCTCCACCTTACCGCTAAGCTTGTGGAAATTAGCCTCAATCATATCGGCAAGGGCTCTGGCATCTACCATTGATTCCGAATGGGTAATACTGCACCTGCCGGAATAGTCCATACCACCGTCGGCATTTTCCACCATTTTATTAAAGGTTTCCTGAATAACTTTTCTCTTGGTACGTACCTTGAATCTGGGTATTAATCTGCCTGCATTATCCATATTAAGTAAGGGGCAGATATTAAGGAGTGTTCCCACAAAGCCCGATGTCTTCGACACTCGTCCACCCTTAATATAAAAGGTTAAATCGGTGGAGAAGAACCAGTGGTGCATCTTAAGCTTATTCTTTTCGATAAAATCGTAAAGCTCGTCTATATTTTTGCCCTCGTCTCTTAAATCGGCAAGAGTAACCATCATAAGTCCGTAACCGCCCGAAGCTCCCAAACTGTCAACAATGTATATCTTTCGATCCGGATAATCCTCACGAAGTTCTGCAGCTGCAATATTGGCAGAATTAACGGTTCCCGAAATTCCGGAAGATAAAGAAACATGAAGTATATCTTTGCCGTCATCCAGGAACTTTTTAAAGAAAGCCTTGTATTCTTCTGCATTGACCTGACTTGTTTTGGTATCCGCGCCGCCAACCATCTTGGCGTAAAACTCAGAATAATCAACAGACTGACCTAAATCGTCCAAATAACCCGTTCCGTTTAATTCATAGTGGAAGGGAACATATTTAATATCTCTTTCTTCAACTGTCTTAGGGGATAAATCAACTGTTGAGCAACAACTTAATACAAAAGAACACATAAAAACCTCATTTACGTAATTTTAAAAATTTGAAAACGTAGTTTTGAAAACTACATCGCCTTAAAAATATTAACATAAATGAGGTTACTATTCAACTAATATTTCGACTTTTATTGTTCAAATACTTTACATCTACAAGGTCGTCAACGTATATTTGCCCTGCTCATAATCGTATCCGTCCCCGGAATCATCATAAAGAACAAACTCTCTGCTTGTATCACCGTAAGTATCAAGATAATAATCTTTGCAAAGGGTCTGGGTCGACAGTGTATCGCCCTTCCATGTTGCTTTGGGAATTACCGCACCATCGCGAACGAATATCGGTATCTTATCAATAGGACAACGTACAAAGATATACTGTCCGCCTTCATAACGTTCCTTGGTGAAATAATCATACCATGCTGTCTGCTTAGGAAGATATACTCTCCTTACCGTCTCGGTCTCTGTATCCTTCATTGGTTCATATACGGGACAAACCATAATCTCCGTACCGAACATATACTGATCGAATATGTTTCTGACAGCCAAATCAGCTCTCTTCTATAATATTTAGGACACGTTTTTTGGTGTCTTCACCTACATTGGTTCGACCGTTAAGAATGTTCGAAACCGTACTCGGCGAAACACCTGCCATTTTGGCGACATCGGTTAATGTAACCATTATTTGAAGTACTCCACTCCTGATTCAAAGATCTTAAGATCCTGTTCACCGTAAATGTTAATTGCTACCTTATCATCACGACGTTCCGCATGTGCCATCTTACCAAGTACACGTCCGTCAGGTGATGTAATACCTTCAATTGAAGCATAAGAACCGTTAACGTTCCACTCTTCATCCATTGAGATATTACCGTTTATGTCAGCATACTGAGTAGCAACCTGTCCGTTGGCAAAGAGCTTGTCAATCCACTCCTTCGGAGCAACGAAACGGCCTTCACCGTGAGAAGCCGGCGAACAATATGTATCACCCAGAGTTGCGCCCATAAGCCATGGTGACTTATTTGAAACAACCTTGGTGTAAACCATCTTGGATATGTGTCTGTTAATTGTATTAAATGTAAGTGTAGGCGAATCTTCCTTCTGACCTACTATCTTGCCGTAAGGTACAAGTCCCAGTTTAATAAGAGCCTGGAAACCGTTACATATACCAAGTACAAGTCCGTCGCGCTCATCAAGAAGTTTCGTAACAGCTTCTTTAATCTTGGCATTCTGGAATGCCGTAGCGAAGAACTTGGCAGAACCGTCCGGTTCATCACCTGCCGAGAATCCGCCGGGGAACATGATAATCTGTGCATCGCTTATTTCTTTTACAAAGATATCAACCGAATCTCTGATATCCTGTGCCGAAAGGTTCTTAAATACCTTTGTTGTAACTGATGCGCCCGCTCTTTCAAAAGCCTTGGTGGAATCGTATTCGCAGTTAGTTCCCGGGAATACAGGTATAAATACCTTAGGTGTTGCCACCTTATTCTTACAAACATATATACTGTCAGCCTTATAAAGCTTAGTCTCGATAGGAGTAGTATCTTTCTTTGCTTTGGTAGGGAATACTTTTTCCAATGTTCCCTTCCATGAAGATAATGCTTCTTCCATTGTAACCGTCTCGTTACCGTATACGAAAGCGCCCTTATCGATTACAGTACCTACAACTCTGAAATTAACATCATCATAATCTTCATTCTCGTCTACCAAAGTAGCAATATATGAAACTGCATCTTCGCTTACCTCAACCATAATATCGCCAAGGTCGTTTTCGAACAGTTCTTCCAGCTTAAGTTCTTCCGTAAACTCTACTCCCAGTCCGTTACCGAAGGCCATCTTCGCAGCAGCCTTGGCAAGACCGTGTGCATCAAGAGCATACGCAGACTTAACTTTACCTTCCGTAATAAGCTTATGAACGAATTCAAATACCTTGGATGCATTCTCATATACGGGGATATCAAACTCATCCTTATCAAACCAGAACTGAACGAGTTTATTTCCTGCTTCCTTAAGTTCCGGAGAAACTATATTTTTGCCCTCTGCCACATCAACGGCAAATGATACAAGTGTAGGAGGAACATCAATGTCATTGAATGTACCCGACATGGAATCCTTACCGCCGATTGAAGGAAGTCCGAATCCGATCTGTGCATCATAAGAACCGAGAAGTGCTGCAAAAGGCTGTGACCAACGCTTAGGATCCTGACTCATTCTGCGGAAATATTCCTGGAAAGTGAATCTGATCTTCTTATGATCACCACCGGATGCAACAACCTTAGCCATTGACTCCGTAACAGCATATACAGCACCGTGATAAGGTGACCATGAACTAAGATAAGGATCAAAACCGTAACTCATCATTGTAACAACGTCCGTCTTACCCTTTAATGTAGGTAACTTGGCAACCATTGTCTGAGTCTCGGTAAGCTGATACTTACCACCGTAAGGCATAAGTACCGAACCTGCTCCGATAGATGAGTCAAACATTTCAACAAGACCCTTCTGAGAACATCCGTTAAGGTCTTTTAATGTATTATTCAGGGCAGCCTTAAAGTCATTATTTGCAACAGCTTCGTCTACCTTGGGAAGTACAGTCTTCTTGAAGTAATTATCTTCTTCCGAAGGAACTTCAACAGTAACATTTGTTTCCTGGTGAGCACCGTTAGTATCAAGGAAAGCACGTGAAAGATTAACTATTTCCTTATCCTTCCATTTAAGAACAAGTCTTGGTGCCTTAGTAACTGTTGCAACCGCAATAGCCTCTAAGTTTTCTTCCTTGGCATATCCTAAGAATTCATCAACATCGGCAGGTGAAACAACAACTGCCATTCTTTCCTGAGATTCCGAGATAGCAAGTTCCGTTCCGTCAAGACCTGCATACTTCTTTGGTACAAGATCAAGATTAACAACAAGTCCGTCTGCCAATTCTCCTATAGCAACGGAAACACCGCCTGCACCGAAGTCGTTACATTTCTTAATAAGACGGCATACTTCGCCTCTTCTGAACAATCTTTGAATCTTACGTTCCGTAGGAGCATTACCCTTTTGTACCTCGGCACCGCATACGTCAATGGATTTTTCCGTATGAGCTTTTGAAGAACCTGTAGCACCGCCACATCCGTCACGGCCTGTTCTTCCGCCAAGAAGAATGATAATATCTCCGGGATCCGAAGTTAATCTCTTAACGTTCTTACGGGGAGCAGCACCCATAACGGCACCGATTTCCATACGCTTTGCAACGTAATTAGGGTGATATAACTCCTTAACATATCCTGTGGTAAGTCCAATCTGGTTACCGTATGACGAATAACCTGCAGCAGCTCCTCTTACGAGCTTCTTCTGTGAAAGCTTACCCTTTAATGTATCGGATACGGGCACTGTAGGATCTGCAGCACCTGTTACTCTCATTGCCTGATAAACATATCCTCTTCCTGAAAGGGGATCTCTTATTGCTCCGCCAAGACATGTTGCAGCTCCACCGAAAGGTTCGATTTCGGTAGGGTGATTGTGAGTCTCGTTTTTGAAGAACACGAGCCACTCCTCTGTCTCGGGGCCGTTGCCGTAATCCATTTCAACAGGAACAACTACCGAGCAGGCATTAATCTCATCGGATACTTCCATATCCTCAAGCATTCCTGCCTTACGAAGTTTCTTCATTCCCATTAATGCCAAATCCATAAGGCAAATGAATTTGTCATCTCTGTCTTTATAAATGTCTTCACGTGTATCGCAGTAACTTGCAAATGTTGTTTCAAGAGGAGTTCTGTAATATCCTTCCTCAAATTCAATATTCTTAAGTTCTGTCGAGAATGTAGTATGCCTGCAGTGATCTGACCAATAAGTATCAAGTACTCTTATCTCGGTCATTGAAGGATCACGATTTTCTTCTTTGTTAAAGTAATTCTGAATATGTAAGAAATCTTTGAATGTCATGGCAAGGCCGAGGCTGTCATACAAATCACGAAGCTTGTCCTCACTCATATCTTTGAATCCATCCAGGATAACCACATCGGCCGGATCATCATAATTGCTAACCAAAGTTTCGGGTTTAACAAGTCCGACTTCTCTTGAATCAACAGGATTGATACAATATGACTTAATCTTTTCAAACTCGTCATCTGTAATCGTACCCTCTATTAAATAAGTAGTGGATGTTGCGATGATAGGATTTTCATCTTCTTTAAGAAATTTAATACACTGTACTGCCGAATCGGCTCTTTGGTCGAACTGTCCGGGTAAATACTGTACAGAAAATACTCTTGCATTGGAAGGAATTTCCAATGTCTCAAGATAATAATCATCAACCGGCGGCTCAGAGAACACTGTCTTAAGCGCCTTATCAAAAGTTTCGTCTGATATATTTTCTACATCATATGTAATAAATACTCTGACATTAGTTACACCTTTTATATTCAGGTAACTGTCAATTTCCTCGCTAAGCTCTGCGGCCTTAACCGCGTAAGGGCCCTTCTTTTCTACGTA
Source organism: Lachnospiraceae bacterium (assembly GCA_045642345.1). Classification (GTDB taxonomy): domain Bacteria; phylum Bacillota; class Clostridia; order Lachnospirales; family Lachnospiraceae; genus JAILLW01. The sequence continues at coordinate 1,551 of JAZUIS010000066.1, read as the reverse complement.
AACACGTTTGACTACATCCATTCTAATTACTCCTCCGCTATGATGCCCTGCATCACATACATTATTTCTTCATCTACGGCACTTTCTGAAACGCCTCTTGTTTTAGCGGCGATCTTAAGGCCTTCAAGAACATACATTAAGTTACTTGCAACAGCATGTGCATCGATATCGTAAAACTCGCCGGCCTCGATACCTTCGCTTATCAGCTGTTCAAGAACATATAAAGACATATCGAATTCATTCTTAATATAGTTCTTTTTGCCTGAGACTTTGTTTTCAAAATAGTACTCATATATAGCAACAGAAAGACTTGGTTTCTTGGTAAGAATTTCCTTCTTCTGTTCCTTTACAAATAAAGCAAGTACATCGGCATATGAAGCATCCTCGGGAATTTTATCTCCGAAATCGTCTTCCTTTGCCGACTCAATGGCAAGTACCTCTTCAAAAAGGTCCTTAACATTTTCAAAATAAAGATATACACCGCCACGGCTTATATCGCAGGCTTCAACCACATCCTTCATAGTGGTTTTAATGTAACCCTTCTTGCAGAAAATTTCTTTTGCCTGCTCCAGAATAAAGTTCTTTTTGTTAACTGATTTAGCTCCCATTCTTTCTTCCTTCCTTCTACGATAGTAAATTATGCAAGCGGATGATCATAAACATCCAGCAGTTCTTTTATCTTTAATAAGCAATGAAGCCATATTCCTTCTTCAACGGCTATAGACCACATATTGCCTTTAGTCATTCCTGTAAGAACATACTTGGCCATAATTGCAATAACACCGTCGATATCCGTAAACTTGGCATACGATATGGCAAGACGTTCTTCGCTCGGAGTTGAGGCCTTCATCTTACCGTAAGCATATACGTAATTTCTGTCTACAAGACCTGTCTTCTGAGCTTCCTTAACAAAGGCAAGCACAGTACTGTCATAAACAGGTACCGGAACCGAGCTCTTAGGTGCCGCATCTCCGCTAAGTACCGACCTGGTTGATGCGCCTTCTTTGTCCCTAAGATATGGGATATATGCAAACAAAGGTGTCAGCTTCTCATAAAGCTCATTTTGCTTTTCATTTTGATATTCGTTATTTACGTTCATGAACCCTCCCATAAAAAACATAAAACAACGAAATTATTGTATCATGATAAGTTTTAAAAGTATATAACACTATTGCCAAAAAAACGACAGATTCGTCAGAAAAATCTACATATACAACAAAACCTCGTACTTTCGTACGAGGTTTAAGCAGGGGCAGTAGGAATCGAACCCACATCGATGGTTTTGGAGACCACTGTTCTACCTTTGAACTATGCCCCTATATATAACAGCCAATCGGCCAACGAAGGCTATTATATATTACAATTTATATACATGTCAAGGAATTTTCTCTATTTATTCCCAGGCATCATTAATCGAGTAGGAGGCGGTGACTAACCGCCGTCCTCTCACAGCACCGTACGTACCGTTCGGTATACGGCGCTTTCAATAGTTGACGTGCACAGACTGATAGGCTGTGGCTAAATCATAAAAGCCACTGTTTATCAGTCTTT
>JAZUIS010000065.1:0-60885 GCA_045642345.1 Lachnospiraceae bacterium | reverse complement strand
TGAAGATTTATTTGCTAATAGTAAGGCATGGTTGAATGATTATAAAAAATTTTTCTTGTCTGTTTCACCGCGAGATGTAACAGAAATAAAAAAGATATATAAAACATTAACGTAATGGGACAAATAAAAAAGATGAACTGCAGCATAGTCAATTAAAAAAGATAGGTGACTCACCATATGAGATGTGATTATATAAAGGCTTTCAGGCATCTTTAAATTGTGGACAACTGAAAGCCTTTAATTATAATCGGAACATTTTTAGTTAAAAATATGTTGATTTCCTTCATTAAACACAGTACAATATGCATTATCAGGAGGAAATCAACGTGATTATTTCTTCAGAGCAGTTGTTGTATGAAAACAGAAATTTTGTAAATCCTCAAGCACGTGTTCAGGCGATGGTAAAAAAAGGAGAACTTATTCCATTGAAGCGAGGCTTGTTTGAAACTGATGTAGATACTCCGGGTTTTGTACTGGCGAATAACTTACTTGGGCCGTCTTATTTGTCTTTTGAATATGCTATGTCTTTTTATGGAATGATTCCTGAACGGGTATCAACATATACATCAGCTGTATATGGACGAAACAAAACAATTGAATACAAGAACCGGTTTGGTGCATTTAATTATCGGGATGTACCAAGTGCGGTGTTCCCATATTATTACACCAGAGAACTTTACGGAGAACGTCCATATCTGATAGCAAGTAAGGAGAAAGCACTTTGTGACTGGCTAAGTACCATTTCTCCTATTCGCGGAATAAAGGATTTCCGTGAATATTTATTTGATGGAATGCGTTTGGATGAAGATATTTTCGAGGAACTTGATTCTACTAAAATAAGACGCATAGCACCAATGTACCATAGAACAAATCTGGATCAGCTTATACGACTGATTGATAAAGAAGGAGGACGTTAAATGAATGACGCTATTCTTTCTATGATGAAACGCTATAATTGCAGAAATAGTGAAGATTACGAAAATGCATTGAAGGAAATTGTTCAGGAGGTTGCCCTAATGGGTCTTTCTCGTAGTGATTTCTTTTCAAAGGCAGCGTTTTACGGAGGTACGGCACTCAGAATTTTCTACGGATTGCCGAGATATAGCGAAGACTTGGATTTTTCGCTTGAAGTTCCGGATTCAGCATTTGATCTAGCTGCTTATCTTTCTTATGTTGAGAAAGAACTTAAGGCATATAACTTCAGCATGACTGTGTGCAAGAAGGAAAAGACAAAAGAGACAACTGTTCAATCGGCTTTTATCAAGGGCAATACAGTGCAGAATATCCTTGAAATCACGTCCAATGACGCCAGTGTTTATGGTATAAATCCCCAGGCCTTGTTGAAAATCAAGTTTGAGGTTGATACTAACCCGCCGGAAGGAGCGGGCTTTCAGTATATGAATGCGATCAATCCGTCTATATATAAAGTACGGCTTTACGATATGCCGTCACTATTTGCCGGGAAGATGCATGCTGTTCTATGTCGAGATTATCAGCATAGAGTTAAAGGACGCGATTTCTATGATTATATATGGTATTTGCAAAAAGGGTGTACTGTGAATCTGGCACATCTGCAAAAAAGAATGGAACAATCCGGAAAGTGGAATCCCGAGGAAAAACTTACGATGACATGTCTTAAGGAATTGTTGAATCAGAGATTTCAGTCTGTGAATTTAGACAGTGCAAAAGCGGATGTATCGCCGTTTTTATCACAAAGCGAAAAATCAGGTTTGGAATTTTGGTCAGCAGACTTCTTTGCTGATATTACAGATAGATATCTAAATTAAAGCAGCATTTGATACCATAAAACTAAGAAATAATAATTTAAAATAGAAAAGGGTGTAAAAATGGAATTAGAAAACGTAAAATATGATGCATTTATAAGCTACAGGCATTCTCCTGTTGATATGTTTATTGCAAAATCAATTCACAGACGTCTTGAAAGCTTTAAACTTCCCAAAAGTATTATAGAAAAGAAGCTTTGTACGAAAACGAAGATTAATCGGGTGTTCAGAGACCAGGATGAGCTTCCCCTTGCGGATAATCTTTCGGATCCTATAGATAATGCTCTTTCAAATACAGAGTTTCTTATTGTAATCTGTACACCCAGACTTCCACAGTCTAAGTGGTGTCTTAAGGAAATCAATACTTTTTTGGAAAAGCATGACAGAGACCATATTCTGGTTGTTTTGGCTGAAGGTGAACCTGAGGAGTCTTTCCCTTATGAATTAACGCATGAGAAGATAACGACGGTAGATGCCGAGGGTAATACGGTAACTACAGAACGTGAAATTGAACCCCTTGCTGCCGATGTACGAGGCAAGACTAAGCATGAGACAGAGAAACTTTTAGATGATGCTACGTTGCGACTTAGTGCTGCTATATTCGGGCTTAATTATGATGATTTAAAGCAGCGTCATAAAGAACAGCAGACTCTTAGGAGAATTAAGATAGCTGTCGGTGTTGCAACAGTGTCGGTTGCTTTTGCAGCTGTATGTCTTTTTCTGCTTACCAAGATTAAAGTTCAAAATGCACAGATACTGGAACAGAACGAGCAAATAACGGCGCAGAATGATACCATATCGGAACAATATGACGAAATTCAGGAAAAATATCAAAGTGCTATGGTATCGTGCGCTTCGGAATTATTTTCAAAGGGACGTCGTAAGGATGCATTATATGCCTTATGCAATGGTATGAGCGAAGATACAATAAGCTCTGATGCTGCATATTCGCTGTCAAATATCTTATATACTTATGAGGTTGGAAAAGGATATTACCCAAGCGATATATACATGTGCGGAAATGGACTTCAAGACCTTTTATGGTCTTCGGATAGGCGATATTTGGCAGTTCTGGATCAAAAGGGAACAGTTAAGGTTTTTGATGTCGAGAAAGATACTGAAATAGCATCGATTACATACGATGTTTACGAAGCCAGCATTAGTCTGTTCTCACTTTGCGCATTTGATACAGAGGATATCTACTTTGTGGCAAATGACGGTCTTCACAGGTTTAATATATTCAGCCAAGAGGATGAAGTCCTGGAGACATCATCACCTCAGATTTGGAATAACGAAGATTCCGGAGTATTTTCCCTTGATTTGAATCATCTGACGCATTATACACATGATGGATCAAATGACTATACCATAGTCTTAGACGATTATATAGAAGATTACGACGGAAATGCCATTCGCTTTAGCTATATGGAAGACACGGCTTTTTCTGCTGACGGAAATACGATGGCTGTATACTGTGAGCTTGGAATAGATGGTATTCCGTACGTGCTGGTAATCGATGTTCCGTCGGGTAGAATACGTACGGCTTTTCAAACGGCGGACAGCATAATGAGCAATATTGCAACAAGTAATGATACGGTTTATTTAGCTCAAAGATATTCTCAGCCGGGTTATTCCGTAGTTTATGCGATTGACATTAATAGTGCTTCTCAGGTTTGGTACAGTATCGTCGACCAAGATTTCCTTCAAGCATTGTATTATGATGACGTGAATGAACGTGTTGTTGGGCATAATTCCAATTCCTTTTTTGTGCTTGATGCATATGCCGGTGATTTGTTGTACGAAGATACAATCAGTGTTGATACCCTTTCGGGTGTAAGCATTTTGAAGATGATAGTTTCGGATGGGCAGATTCAAATGTTTGCCAATGACGGCTCCAGATTTTCCGTGGATGTGGGCAGTAATACAGTGTGGGATATATCTTCATATACATATATAGGTAACCCGCCTGCCAATATGCGAATGACTGATATTGTCGGAGCAAATGGGGCATTATACATTATCGGAGAACATTCAAATTATGTTATGAAATATTCAAATACCGAAATGGGCGAATTGGTGGGAGATTTTACCCAGGACGAATATAATGACAATGGTGTTCAAAAGAGTACAGCGATTGTAAATAAGGAATATAATGTAGTAAATTCTCTTCAATCCGAAGACGGTGAATACACTTTTACATTATATGTTGACGGAAGTGTTTCGGTAACCGATAAATCCGGAAAAATTCTAAGTACCATATATAACTATGAAGGTTCTTTGATAGATGTCGAGAAGATAGAGGAACTTGGTGTATATATTATTGACAGTTATTCATACTCATATCTTCTGGATGAGAACATGAATATTGTTGCCAAAATGAGAGAATTCGTTAAATTCGAAGATAACTGTTTCTTCGTCACGACAGGTAAGGAACTTTATAAGCTTCCTTATGTAACACCCAAGAAGCTTTATAAGCAGGCAAAGGATATGCTGGGCGATTATGAGTGTGATGAAGCGACGAAGGCCAGGTACGGTATTCAGTAAAATATAATTGTATACACGTATTAAATAAAAAATAGGGTTGACTTTAATATTTTTGTAGCGTATTTTAGTCAATAGGCTAAACGTCGGAGCCGCGACGTAAGTCAATAATAACGGAGGTAATTAAGATGATTAACGGCAATTGTAAATTAAGAACAGTAAACAGAATATCATTATCATGTACGATTACCTCGGGAGGTAGTTGTTAGCAAACATATGTCAATTCCTGTGTATAGACATTTATTCAGCACGTTTGTTAATAGTTAAGTTTATTTACCCCGGTATCGTATGATACCGGGTTTTTTGTTTTTTCAGGGAGTGTGATTTTAGTGAAGAAATATTTAATTAAGAACCTGCCGCGTTACATAATCGGCGGGTTGTCCCTCATAGCAAGTACCGCACTTGATATATGGTTCCCACTTATAACCATGTCAATTGTGGATGATGTAATTGTAGGGCACAATATGGAAATGCTTAGAACCGACTTGATATATATTTTGATAGTCGGATTCGGACGGGCATTAATGCAATATATCAAAGAATATAATTGCGATATGGCAGGCTGTAACGTAGCGGAAACCATGCGTAAAGATATGATGAAGCACCTTAAAACTCTTAGCAAATCATTTTTTGATGCTAATAATACAGGGGAACTTATGGCAAGGGTTAAGGATGATACAGGTAAGATATGGGATATGACCGGATTCATAACAATGCTTTTTGTTGAGGCTATTTTGTATTTTGCCGGAGTAATCATAGCAATGTTCAAGCTTAACTATAAGCTTGCATTTATTCCCATAGTGTTCATTCCTTTTCTTGGTTTTTTCGTTATGCGCCTCGAGAAGAAACTTGATGGTGTATACGGCAGGATAAGTGAAGAAAATGCATCTCTTAACCGTGTTATAGAGGAAAACATATCCGGTGTTCGTACGGTTAAGGCCTTTGCTGCAGAAGAGTTTGAGATAAGTAAATTCGATGAAAGAAACAAAGCCTATAACGACCTTAATATCGAGCAGGCACGCTTTATGGCGAAGATGGAGCCGGTCATCGGATTTATTCCGAAGCTTATGCAGGGAAGTATGCTTGCAATAGGCGGATATGCCGCAATCAAGGGAAATATTACATACGGTGTTCTTGCAGCCTTTATGCAGTATACAAGTAACATTGTATGGCCTATTGAAAATATGGGATGGATGCTTAATTTCCTGTCCGCTGCAGTAGCATCCTATAAGAAAATAAAGGTTATATTTGCTGCAAAGCCGGAGATTAAAGAGATTGAAAATCCTATATCTTTGTCCGAAAATGGCGGAACCCTTAAGTTTAATAACGTAAGCTTCAATCTTGATAACAAACAGATACTTAAGGACATTTCATTTACTCTTCCTAAGGGAAAGACACTGGGAATTATGGGTCAGACCGGTACGGGTAAGAGCATGATGGTTAATCTTATTGAGCGTTTCTACGATGTGACGGAGGGCTCAATTACAATTAATGACGTAGATATTCGTGAACTTAAGCTTAGCGATGTAAGAGGTTTTTCGTCGGTGGTTACCCAGGACGTGTTCCTGTTTTCCGACACAATCAAAGAAAACGTTAAGCTTGGAAGCAAAGAGAGCATGACAGATGAAACCGTAAAGAGTGCCGTTATGAAAGCACATGCAGACGAGTTCGTTGAGAAGATTACAGGCAGTTATGAGGCTGTAATTGGGGAACGCGGTATAGGCTTATCAGGCGGTCAGAAGCAGCGACTTACCATAGCAAGAGCGCTGGCTAATACTTCGGGAGTTCTGATTATGGATGATTCTACATCTGCTCTTGATATGGAAACCGAAGCTGATATTCAAAAGGAAATACGTGCCAAAAAAGATATGAGTAAGATAATAATCGGCCACAGAATTTCTTCTGTTAAGGATGCAGACGAAATAATCATTCTTGAGAACGGACGTATTGCCGAACGGGGTACACATAAGGAACTTCTTGATAAGAAGGGACTCTATTACTCTACATATGAATCACAGTACGGTAACTATCACGAGGCACTAAAGGCGATGGGAGGTGTTTCATAATGGCTATCAATTCCACCAAAGATGATGAAGAACTTGAAGAGAGCTTAAAACTCGATGTTCTTAAGCGACTTTTTAAGTATCTTATATCCTATAAAAAACAAATTGTGATCGTAACATTACTTATTTTGATAACTGTTGCCATAGGTATTGCATATCCGCTTATTGTCCAGCATGTAATTGATGTTGAGATAATAAATAAAGATATTAAGGGTCTGCTTATTATGGTAGGCGTTGCGACAGGGCTGGCTGTTATAAATATGGTAGCCAACAGAATCTGGCGTGACATTATGGCAGATGTATCAAATGATGTTGTTTACGGAATAAGAAGAAGTCTTTATATGCACATTCAGGAACTGGGGGTTGACTTTTTTGATTCCCGTCCGGCAGGTAAGATTCTTGCCAGAGTAACGGGAGATGTGAATTCTCTTAAGGATGTACTTTCAAGTACAATTACCCAGCTCGTTCCCGAAGGTGTGACAATAATAGTAGTAATAGTGGTAATGGTTTGCGTTTCACCGCTGCTTACGCTTGCTGCACTTGCGGCAATTCCGATTATTGTTTTCGGAGTATTTATGTGTGAAATTGTGGCGCATAAGCGTTGGCAGATAATGCGTAAGAAAGAATCAAACATGACGGCCTTCATTCACGAGAATCTGGCCGGAATGGGAGTTATTCAAAGTTTCAATGCCGAAGGCGAAAGCACCGATGAATTTTCCGACATAGTAGATGAACACAGGGAAGCATTCAGGAGTGCTGTCAGGGTGGCGGACTTTTTTAGCCCAACTATTGAGATTTCTTACGGAGTGGGATCGTTTATCCTGTATTATTTGGCAATCAAAGTGCTTAATGTTGATGCATCTTCTGTAGGAACTCTTACGGCTTTTGCAATATACATGGGTATGTTTTTCGGACCGATTCGTAATCTGGCCAATTACTACAATAAACTTATTACAAATATATCAGCTGCAGAGCGTATCTTCGAAATAATGGATACGAAGCCTTCTGTAACCGATGATAATGATGCAACCGATATGCCGCCTCTTAAGGGCGAGGTTGTGTTTGACCATGTGGATTTCGCATATCCGGATGAACCGGATAAGTTAATTCTTCACGGCGTTTCATTTAAGGCAAATAAAGGCGAAACAATAGCACTTGTAGGTCCGACGGGTGCAGGTAAGACTACGATAGTGAGCCTTATAAGCAGATTCTATAATGTATGCGGCGGATGCGTACTTATAGATGATGTTGATATAAGTAAGGTTAAGATACACTCACTTCGCAGTCAGCTTGGTATTATGACTCAGGATAATTATCTTTTTTCCGGAACCATAAAGGATAATATTAAATACGGTAAGGAAGATGCTACCGACGAAGAAATAATCAATGCTGCAAAGGCAGTACATGCACACGACTTTATTATGAAACTGGACAAAGGGTATGATACTGAAATTGCAGAAAGAGGCGGTGGCCTTTCCATTGGTGAGAAGCAGCTTATAGCTTTTGCAAGAACTCTGGTTCAAGATCCTAAGATATTGATTCTTGATGAGGCTACCTCAAGTATTGATACCAAAACGGAAATACTCGTACAGCAGGGAATTGAGGAACTGCTTAAACAACGTACTTCTTTTGTGGTAGCTCACAGACTTTCGACCATACGTAATGCCGACAGAATTTTCGTTATCGATGATGGCGGAATCTTAGAGTCCGGTTCTCATGATGAACTGATGCGTAAAAAGGGTGAATATTATACCCTTTATTCGGCACAAATTTGTTAAAAGACAAAGACTTTCTTATTTACAACGTACCCCCCTATGACATAAAATGTATATATGGGGGTACTAATTTATGCATAAACTTTTTAAGGACGAAAGGACTTCGAATTTTCATGCAATCGGTGTGGTTTGCGCCTTGTTTTTAGTGGCTTGCGTCGTTTTTAGGGTATTTATTTCCGACAGCATAAACACTAAGACGGACAGGATGGCAAGTGACCTGCTTAAGCTCCATGGTACTATTTTTATGGAAAATGTTGACAGAAATGTCAAAGACTTGTTACGCGTTGCCACCAAAACACCTTCCGAGGAGTTACTTGATAAGCAAACTGCTATGCCAATTCTGACACAGATTCAGTCAGAAGGGGTATTTAATAATCTTGCCATTGCGGATGCAACAGGCAAAATCTGTGCCAACAGCATTGAAGACAGTGACCTTATAAGCGTTGCGGATGAGGTATTCTTCAAAGAAGCTATGCTTGGCAATACATTCGTTAATTCTACTATTTCATCTTTGACCGTTAAGACCAAGGGATTACTTGTTGCGGTTCCTATTTCCTCGGACGATAAGACAGACGGTGTACTGTTCGGATATATTTTGCAGGATGTACTTAACAGTTATATTGATGATTCTCAGACTTCCGAAGGTTGTTTTATCATGATTGTTGATGAGGAGTACAGCACTGTTTCATCCAGTTCTAAACGTGACCGTATCATGACAGAGGTTCCCCTTACAGGTTACTTAAAGAAGACTACTCTTTATGACACCACTGTGGACCAGATTACGGAAGAACTCAAAGAAGGCCTTAGCGGAAAGTTTGAGTTTAAGTATAACAAGTTAAAGAAAAAGACATGCCTATTCCAGACTTTGGGATATCAGAACTGGCTTATATGCTTTGTACTTCCCTCTACAGAGGCTGATAAATACGGACAGACCGTATTTCCACAGGTTAATATTTACCAGATATTTATGGCACTTTTGTTCGGTGCTACCATATATACAGTTATTAAACTCCTTGAAAGAAATAAGAAACTTAAGGATGCGAACAATAAGTATGCAATGATTAGTAAAGAGGCAATGGTTGTTAACTTCAACTACAGTAAACTTACGGGAAGAGTAGAGTTTACCGGCGCCGTTGAACAGACACTTGGCCCTATTATTGCAGAATTGGGAACTGTGGATTTAGCTTCTTTGATCGAAAGACTTCATCCTGATGACAAGGCTCTTAGCCGTAATATATCTAAGGCACTTAAAGATGGAAACCGCAGATATACCACAGAGTTCCGTATGCAGAATGAAGACGGAAGTTACAGCTGGTATCGACTTAACGGTGTCAGCGTTATGGACGAAAATGGTGAACTTGACAGATTCGTCGGCAATATCCAGAATTCCGATGAACAGATTGCTCAGGAGCACGTTCTTAAGAATAAGGCCGAGACCGATCTTCTTACAGGCTTGTACAACAAGATTACAATGCAGGAGATGGTTAATCGTGCAATCGATAAGAATCCCGACGGCAGTTATGCCTTCTTCATCGTCGATCTTGATAATTTCAAGGGTGTTAATGATAATTTGGGCCATGCAACAGGTGATGAAGTATTGTGTCAGGTTGCGGCATCATTGAAACTTGTATTTACGGAATTCGATTATATCGGAAGAATCGGCGGAGACGAGTTCGCTGTTATGCTTAATATTCCTAAGGGAATGCAGAGTAATGCACGTGCGTTGATTGAGTCCAAAGCGAAGGCTCTTAATGAGAATCTTCGTCATACATATTCAAATGATGATATAAGTGTTCAGGTTACCGCAAGTATCGGTATTGCAATTTACGGTCAGTGCGGCAACAATTATCAGGAACTGTACAAGGCTGCTGACCAGGCGTTATATCTTTCGAAGAACAGCGGCAAGGATCAGTTCAATATTCACGTATAAAGCGTATACATTGAGATACTAATAATTAAGGCTTGCAACGGTTGCTGCAAGCCTTTTGTTTTGAATTTATTTTATACACTTGGGTTCTCCGCCTTGAGTAATGCCGAACTTGGTTCGCATGCTTAAAAGGCGGTCTACCTGTTCTTTTGATAAGGTATTTTGATTGCCAAGTATCTTGTCTGTAATCATAACGATGTTGGCATAATATTCCATGGATTCCAGCCTGTAGTAAGCTGCATAAGGGTCATCTGCCCAGGTTACTACGCCATGGTTGGCAAGCATTATTCCGTTATGTGTATGAGTATATGGTGCAATTACATTTGCCACTTCATCCGTTCCAAGCTCAGCGTAAGGAGCAATCGGGACATTTCCCAAAGTAATTACGGCCTCTGCCAGAATAGGTGAATTGAGTTCTATTCCGGCTATACTGAAGCTGGTACAAATAGGAGGGTGGGCATGGCACACACTCTTTATTGCGGAGTTTTCTTTATATGCTCTAAGATGCATCTTGAGTTCTGAAGACGGCTTGCGGCTTCCGTTTATGACATTGCCGTCACAATCTACGACAACCAGCATATCTTCGGTCATGAATCCTTTTGATACGCCTGTAGGTGTGGCAAGAAATTCATTGTCACCTATTTTTACCGAAATATTACCGTCATTAGCGGCAACGAAATTCTTGATATACATTCGCTGGCCGATATCCAATATTGTTTTTGCTGCTTCGTTTTTTGAAATATATGTGCTCATACTGATTCCTCTTTAGTGATATATCTATAATAGTGTATTATAATAGATGATGTGTCAAGAGTGTGACAGTAGGGACGGTTCTTTTTGTCACACTTTAAAATTAGAATTTTGTTGGAATATGATTATTCCGCTATTTTTAAGTACGTTCTCTAGTATTTCTAAGTGTTGCAGATTAACTCTTTTGCTTAATGATACGGCACCGAACTATTCGCCGTCCATGGCTCAGTTAGTTCTTTCGCCTGCATCCTGCAGGCTCATGCCTGATATTAAGCAACACTAAGAACTACACGAGAACTCCCTAATAAAAATTGCAGAATAATCATGTTCCAACGATTACAAAATAAAAAATGTGACAAAAAGAACCGTCCCCACTGTCACACTTAGAAGTGGAGGGTTTTATGGCAGAATTAAAGTGTCCCCATTGTGGACAGGCATTTACGGTTGATGATACCGAACTTGATTCGATTATTAAGCAGATTAGAGACAGAGAATTTGAGAAGGATTTGAATAATCGTGTTACGGAAGCCTGCGCACATCTTACTGATAAACATGAGGCCGAGGTTGCCAAGCTTGAAGATAAGCACGAAGCAGAGGTTGCTCATCTTGAGGATAAGCACGAGGCAGAACTTGCAAAGCTTGAGGCTAAAATAAGCCAGGCAGAAGATAAACAGAAAATTGCCGTAATGGAGGCTGTTAATAAGGCTACGGAAGAAAAGCATATTCTGGAGAATGACCTTCATAATCAAAAAGAGAAGTATGAACTGCAATTGCAGGAAAAGGATAAACTCATTGAACTTTATCGTGATATGAAGACGAAGATGTCCACCAAGATGGTCGGTGAGTCCCTGGAGCAGCATTGTGAAATCGAATTTAACAAGCTTCGCGCGACAGCATTCGCCAGAGCAGAATTCGGCAAGGATAATGACGCAAGAAGCGGAAGCAAAGGCGATTATATTTATAGAGAATTTGATGAAAACGGTGTTGAGATTATTTCCATTATGTTCGAAATGAAGAACGAGATGGAGACAACGGCAACCAAGCATAAGAATGAGGATTTCTTTAAGGAACTTGATAAAGACCGTAAGGAGAAGAACTGTGAATATGCGGTATTGGTATCTTTGCTCGAATCGGATAATGATTTGTATAATGCCGGTATAGTTGATGTTTCATATTGTTATGACAAAATGTATGTTGTGCGCCCCCAGTGCTTTATCCCTATAATTACAATTCTTCGTGATGCTTCATTAAGGGCGCTGGAATATAAGCAGGAACTTGCATTTGTTAAGAATCAGAATATTGATATTACCAATTTTGAAGAAAGTCTGATGGAATTTAAGGATAATTTCGGTAAGAACTATCGTATTGCCCATGACCATTTCGATAAGGCCATCGATGAAATTGATAAGACAATAACTCACCTGCAGAAGGTTAAAAGCGAACTTCTCGGTTCTGACAGACAGCTTGGAATTGCAACAGGCAAGGTTGAAGAAGTTACGATCAAGAAGCTTACTAAGGATAATCCGACCATGCAGGCTAAGTTCGCGGCTCTTAAGGAAGAATAAAGCGGATACTTGTGTCCAGTTAATTGTTTCTTTATATTTTTAATGCATTCTTTATTATGTATATTGCAAAAACTTGGTTATAATAAAATGTGACAAAAAGAACCGTCCCCACTGTCACAAAATGTGACAAAAAGAACCGTCCCCACTGTCACAAAGGAGATAGGATGATAGATATAGGTCAGTACAAATATAAGTATGAGACGCACCTTCATACGGAGGAAGGCAGCGCCTGCAGCCATACACCGGGCAAGGATATGGCAAGAGCTGCCAAGGAAGCGGGTTACGACGGAATATTCGTAACGAATCATGCCTGGGGCGGTAACACTTGCGTAGACAGAAGCCTTCCCTGGAAGGAATGGGTAAGACAATTCGCCGTAGGCTATGAAAAGGCCAGGGAATGGGGCGATGAGAACGGTCTTACTGTAATGTGGGGATTCGAAGCAGGATTTAACGGAACGGAATTCCTGATTTACGGCGTGTCGCCTGAATGGATGATGGAACATGAAGAGCTTCATGATGCTACTATTGAAGAGCAGTATAAACTTATTCATGACGCAGGCGGCCTCGTTATTCATGCGCATCCTTATCGTGAAGAATGGTATATTCCGGAAATCAGACTGTTCCCGGAATATGTTGACGGTGTTGAAGCAGTTAATGCAACTCATGCTTCGCATCTTAGCACAGCGCATAATGATCCCGAGTTTGATGTAAGAGCAATTAAGTATGCCAAAGAGCATAACTTCCCCATGACGGCAGGCTCCGACGTTCACGGTACCTTGATGTTCGGCGGAGGAATTCTTACGGATACAAAGATATCATGCACTCAGGATTATATAGATTTGATTAAATCGGACAAAATGTATCTTCTTACAGATGGCGACAGAATATACGACCGATACGGAAATATACTTAAAGATACAGAATATAAATAGAATGTTATCAACCACGTCAAGAAATAAACAATCTAATATTTTTAGCAGAATGAAAGGCGTTCTGTCATGCCTGATTATTGTTATGTTAACCACGACCTGCTTAACGGCATGTTCTTCGGAGGACAAGGTTCCTGTTTACCTGACAACGGGATTTGACAGTAATGAGGTTTTCGTAATAGAGGATCAAAAATGCCTTCTTCCGGAAGTTATGATTTATCTTCTTAATACCCAGGCCAAGTATGAAAATGTATACGGTGACGAAATCTGGAATACAATGGTAAACGGTGTTACTATGCCGGAAAATATTAAAGAGAATGTTCTTTCGGAAATCAGTCAGATTAAGGCTATGAATATTCTGGCTAAGCAGAGCGGAACGGAATTAAACGAGGAAGAACTGGTACTGGTTCAGAATGCCACAAATGATTACTATGCATCACTGAGTAGCGACATAATTACTAAAACAGGCATTACAAAGGATATACTTTATCAGATGTATTATGAGTATGCCATGTCACATAAGCTGTATGATGAGTTTATTAAGGACATAAGCCCCGAGATATCAGATGATGAAGCAAGAACCATTACGGTACAGCATATCTTTATCAAAACATATACTACGGATGATGAGGGACAGATGGTGGATTATTCCGAACAGGCAAAGAAGATTGCTTATGACAGAGCGGTAATGATTCACGGTGAAGCAACAGACGGTGAACATGAATTTTCGGATTTGGTAATGCAGTATTCGGACGGCAATTTGGCTGATTATTCTTTCGGTCTTGGGGAAACGGAACCTGAATTTGAGACGGCGGCATTTAATCTTGGTAAAGATGAAATATCCGATGTGGTTCAGACCAAGTACGGATACCACATAATTAAGTGCATTACGACTTTTAACAGAGAAGAGACGGATTTAAATAAGATAAGACGTGCCGAAGAGGCTAAGGAACAGGTTTTCTCCGAAAATTTCGATGACTTTGCCCAAACTTTGACGACTTATTTTAATGATGAATTATGGGATCGTGTAACGGTTCTTGATAATGTGGATGAGTATACCTTGGACTTTTTCGAGGTTTATCATAATTATTTTTTATAAAGAGGTGATAGATATGGCAGCAAGACAAGGCAGTTTGTCAATCAACAGTGAGAACATCTTTCCGATCATCAAAAAATGGCTCTATTCGGATCATGATATCTTTTACAGAGAGCTTATTTCCAACGGATGCGATGCAATTACCAAACTTAAGAAACTTGATATGATGGGAGAATATACACTTCCTGACGGATTTAAGGCCCGCATTGATGTGGTTTGCGATCCTAACAAGAAAACCCTTAAGTTCATTGACAACGGTATTGGAATGACAGCGGATGAGGTTGATGAATATATCAACCAGATTGCTTTTTCGGGAGCAACGGATTTTATCGAAAAATATAAGGATAAGGCTTCCGATGACCAGATTATCGGTCATTTCGGTTTGGGCTTCTATTCGGCATTCATGGTAGCAAGTGAGGTTCATATTGATACACTTTCTTACCAAAAGGATGCAAAACCGGTGCACTGGGAGTGTGACGGCGGAACCGAGTTTAGTATGGAAGACGGCAACAAGGATACCGTCGGAACTACGATTACTTTGTTCTTAAATGATGACGTGCTTGAGTTCTGTAACGAATACAAGGCTAAAGAAGTTATCAAAAAGTATTGTTCGTTTATGCCTACGGAAATTTATATTTCAAAGGAAAACGACGATTCTACACAGACTATCAAAAAAGAAGAATTCCTTCCCGATGACACAATCATTGAAGAAGTTAAACCGGAAAAGGACGGTGACGAGCCTAAGCTTAAGATTAAGAAGCGTCCGGAACTTCTTAATGATACGAATCCTTTGTGGATGAAACATCCAAATGATTGTACAAAGGATGAATATCTGGCCTTCTATCGTAAGGTATTTAATGATTATAAGGAGCCTTTATTCTGGATTCATCTTAATATGGATTATCCTTTTAACTTAAAGGGTATTCTTTATTTCCCTAAGATTAATATGGAGTATGAATCTATCGAGGGCACAATTAAACTTTACAATAACCAGGTGTTTATTGCGGATAACATTAAAGAGGTTATCCCCGAATTCCTTATGCTTTTAAAGGGTCTAATCGACTGTCCGGACCTTCCTCTTAATGTATCAAGATCTGCTCTTCAGAATGACGGATTCGTTAACAAAATAAGCGAATATATTACCAAGAAGGTTGCAGATAAGCTTTCGGGCATGTGCAAGACCGAAAAAGACGAATATGACAAGTATTGGGATGATATAAGCCCCTTCATCAAGTACGGCTGCTTAAAAGATGATAAGTTCTGTGAGAAGATGACAGACTATATTCTTTTTAAGAACCTTGATGGCAAGTATCTTACACTTCCCGAGTGCCTTGAGGTTAATAAGATTGATCCCGATGACCCGGAAAACAAGGATAAGGAAGAGGATACCGATGTGGTGGATGAAAACGGTGAATCCCTCACAAAGGATGACGAGGCTGAAGAAAAGAAGGAAAAGGTTATTTACTATGTAACCGACGAACAGCAGCAGGCTTCTTATATTCAGATGTTTAAGAAAGCCAAGATGGATGCGGTTATTTTGACACATAACATTGATCAGCCCTTCGTATCACAGCTTGAAGCCAAGAATGAAGGTATTAAGTTCATGAGAATTGATGCCGATTTGACAGACAGCTTCAAGTCAAAGACATCCAAGAAGGAAGAAGAAGAGTTTACCAAGATTGCAGACAAGATTAAGGATGTAATGAAGAAGGCTCTTAAGAAGGACGATATCACAATTAAGGTCGAAAAACTCAAGAATAAAAAGATAGCTTCAATGGTTACTTTGTCTGAGGAATCCCGCAGAATGCAGGATATGATGAAAATGTATTCTATGCCCGGAATGGATATGGGTTCTTTCGGCAAAGAAGGTATAAGCCTTATATTAAATGCGAATCATCCTCTTGTTTCTTACATCATGGATAATACCGAGGGCGACAACACTAAGATGATTTGTGAACAGTTATACGATTTGGCACTTATTCAGCATGCTCCCCTTGAACCTGAGGCAATGGAAAAATTCATTGCACGTTCAAACGATATTATGATGCTTTTGACTAAATAGTAGGACTTAGGTACTACGCCGAAACGTTGATAATTACCCCTTCAAAATGCTATACTAATTTAGTATGGGCGCATTGTGTCCAAAGCATTTTGAGGGGGCATTTTAGTTTAATGCAATCTGCTGTAGAACGCATTTTGGAAGGTAATTTTAATAAGGATACACATACCCTTGATTTTTCGACTCCGGTTATTGAATTGAACATTAATGCCGGTGACGTTTATGAGGGAAGTTTTACCATCTACGGTCCCCGGGATGCTATGACCGAAGGACGGGTTTCGTCTACCCGTTTACGTATGAAATGTCTGGTTGATACTTTTGCAGGTGCTGAGTCAACAGTACCCTTTGCCTTTGATACAACCGGAATGAGTATGGGGGATACCTTCAAAGGGGAGTTTAGAATCATCTCTAATCAGGGAGAATATATGGTGCCCTATGACATTACCATCGGTAATGAAAATCTCGATACTTCCCTGGGCAACATTAAGAACCTTTTCCACTTTACGAATCTTGCAAGAACCAATTGGGACGAAGCGGTAGAATTGTTCCATTCAAAGGATTTTGAAGCGATTCTTAACGGATCCGACAAGATGCATATCGGAAGTTACAGAGCACTTGCCACAGGTCGTAACAGACAGCAGAATCTTGAAGAATTCCTATTACAAATCAAGAAAAAACAGCCCGCCGATTTCATTATCGAAGAACCTAATGTTCGTATTGATAATGTTTTTGGCGAACTTAAAAAATATATAATTATTAACAGAAACGGATGGGGATATTCGGAACTTGATATAGAGTGCGATGATGAGTTTATCGAAATTTCCCAAACACATATTTCGGACGAGGATTTCATAGGAAATTGTGCCAGAATTCAATATACGGTTTCGGAAGAAAAACTTCATGAGGGCCGCAATTACGGAAGCATTGTATTAAAAAATGCATACAATGATATTCATATTACCGTATGCGTTGTTATGAATCCCGTTAATCGTAAAATCGCGGATATAAGCAGAACCACCAAGCACCATATGATTAATCTCATGAATTATTATGAGGCCTTTAGGTGCCGTAAGATTTCCTCTGCAACATGGATGCAGGAAACCTCCAAAATTGTGGATTCGCTGCTGGAAATCGATAAAGACAATATCTATTATCAGCTTATGCATGCGCAGATTCTTGTTACCGGAGAGCGTTATAACGAGGCAAGATGGATTCTTGAGCAGTTGGAATCCTATATCGCAACAACCAATGATGATACACTTTATTGCTATTATTACTATCTGACTACGCTTGTTAACAGATCCGAGTCAAATACCGACCGCGTAGTTTCGCTGGTTTCACACATATATTCCAAAGATATGACCAACTGGCGCGTGGGATGGTTATTGATGTATTTGTCCGAGGAATATGCCCGCTCTACTCAGAAACGCTGGGAATTTTTGGCCGAGCAGTTTAGATTCGGTTCACGAAGTCCTGTTACTTATGCAGAGGCTTTTCAGATTCTTCAGAATAATCCCACGGTACTCGGTAATTTGGGGGATTTTGAGTTACAGGTTCTTAAATACATGGCCCGTAAGGAAATCCTTACGCCGGATGTGATAGAGCAATTTATATATTTGTTCGGAAGGTGCAAAGTATATAAAAAGAGCATGCTTAATCTGCTTATTTCATGTTACAAGGTGCTTCCCAACAATGATGTGTTGCAGGCAATCTGTATTTTGCTGATTAATCTGGGTATGACCACCCGTCAGGCATTTGAGTGGTATGCTAAGGCAATTGAAGCAGAGCTTAAAATAACTAAACTGTACGAATACTACATAATGTCAATCGATATGGAAGCGATTATCGAAATTCCCAAGATGGTTCTTATGTATTTTGCATTTGATTCCGGTCTTGATACTATGCATAATTCCTTCCTTTATGCCTATGTGTATCGTAATAAGGCGGAGTTCCCGGAACTTTATGAGAATTATAAGTCAACTATCGAAAGATTCGTGGCTTTTGAGATTCAGAAGGGCAGCAACAATCAGTTCCTTGCATATCTTTACAAAAATATAATTACCGAATCAATGATTACCCCGGAAGTGGCCGCGGGACTTGTTAAAGCAATCTTCGTGCATAAGATTACATTTGCGCGCAAAAATATAGTGGAACTTACGGTAAGATATGACAATCTTACGGAAACGTATACATATCCCGTTAAGGATAAGAGCGTATATATTCCTTTGTACGGAAGCAATTATCAGATAGTGGTTTATGATGATGCCGATAATTCATTTACCCGTGAAGAGGAATATGAAATAGAGCGATTAATGATGCCTGACAAATTGTCGGGATATATAGCGGATTATATTGAAGATGATATTCTTTTTGACTTATGGATGTGTGAACACGGTAAGGAATTATATCCCGTGTCCAAAACAAATGCGCCAAGTATGCGTCGAATAGCCGATTCACCGGTTGTAATGTCTAAACTCAAAAAGGAAATAAAACTGAGACTGGCAAGATTTTATTATGAAGAAGATATGATGGAAAATCTTGACTCATTACTTAGTGAAATCACGGTTGACGAAGTATCTTCATCGGCCTTTTCGGAGATAGTACATTCAATGGTTATCAGGGGAATGTACGAAAAAGCCTATGAATGGATATGTGCATGTTCGGGCGAAAATATAGAAGCCAAGACCATATTAAGATTATGTACCCGAATGCTTTCCTCCGGTGAGTATATGGCTGCATCTGAAGAAGATGCTACCATGAGCGCTTTGTGTTACAGAGCTTTCGTGGGTGGCAAGTGTGACGAGACTTCCCTTAGGTATTTCGTTGAATTCTTTACGGGAACATGCCGTGAAATGAAAGAAATCTGGAAGGAAGCCAAAGAGTATAACGTTGATACAACGAAGCTGGAAGAAAGACTTCTTTTGCAGATGCTGTATTCAAATGCATATGTAAGCGGAATTACGGGAATTATCGAAAGCTACAATCATAAAGTACCCAATACGGATATGGTACTTGCGGTATTATCCCAGTTTGGATTTGATTATTTCGTACTTGATAAGCTTCTTGATGAGAATCTGCTTAATATTTTGCAGGAATATATTGATAATAACCGTTCACTGCCTATGGTATGTAAGCTTGCATATACCAAGTATTATTCCATGTATGTTAATGAGCTTCCCGAAAAGGTATCAAGAACGCTGGTTGTATATTTACGCCAGATTATGGCACAGGGTATGTACTTCCCGTATTTTAAGGAATATGCGGCAACCTTTACCTTTATGCATCGTTTCCTTGATAAGACTATAGTTGAGTATCGCGGAAGTGACGGCAGCAGGGCAACGATTCATTATATGATGGAAAAGAACGGCAAGGCCGAAAACGAATATCTTAAAGAAGAGATGAAAGACATGTTCCACGGAATATTCGTTAAGATGTTCGTGCTTTTCTTCGGAGAGCAGATGCAGTATTACATCGTCGAAAATAAAGGTGATGATGAAATGCTTAATGAGTCCGGTTCCTTCTCACGAAACGATATGGATGAACATGAATCAAACAGTAAATACAGTATGATTAATGATATAGCCATTGCCAGAACCCTTGGGGATTACAATACTATGGATAAGCTCCTTAGAGAATATAATCAATACGAGTATTTGTGTAAAAAGATATTTAAAATGTCAGAGTAATTATGATTACGGTAAAAGATGGAAATCCCAAACTGAATAAAGGAAAAGCGGTTGTCGGTTTTGACCTGGGAAACAGTTATTCCCAGTTAAGCTATATGTATCTGGGGGAAAAGGAGCCCTCTACCATATCTTTGGTTACAGGTACGGAGCAGTATAATATACCTACAGTATTGTCCAAGCGCTCACATGTGGGTCAGTGGTATTACGGCAAAGAAGCACTTAAGTCTTTGGAAAGCGGATGCATTCTTGTGGATGATTTGTTTAGCAAGGCCGTACGGGGTGAAGAGGTTTTGGTTGAAGACGAATTCTACGACCCGGTAGCTCTGCTTACGCTTTTTGTAAAACGAGCTCTCAGCCTTCTTAACATGACAGTGGCTGCCAAGGATATAGAGGCATTCATTTTTACGGTAGATGAGCTCAATCAAAGAGTGGTAGAAGTCCTGGGAAGAGTGGCAGGTTCATTGGGCCTTAAATGCGATGTTGTTACGTACCATTCCCATATCGAAAGCTTTTATCATTACATGCTGCATCAGCCTAAGGAATTATGGGAATACAGTGTTCTTGCTTTTGAATATACCGATACATTAAAAAGTATGACATTCCAAAGCACCGTAAACACAAAACCCCATGTTGTGGTTATTAATACCGAAGAATATCCGCAAATTGACCGTGTTGACTGGCCGGAGGACGAAAATGCCAAAGCGCCTGTTGCAAATGAACTTGACAGCAAATTCAAAAGTGTATGTGAGAATATAAGTAACGGACAGGATATAACAACGGTATATCTTTTGGGGGAAGGTTTTAAAGAAGGCTGGGCCAAGGAGTCCCTTAAGGTTTTGTGCCGCAACAGAAGAGTATTCCAGGGAAATAACCTCTACAGTAAGGGCGCCTGCTATGCCATGTATGATAAGCTGGTGCCTAATGATATTGCTAAAGAATACGTATATCTTGGTGAAGATAAGATTAAGTCAAATATCGGTATGAAGGCCATAAGAAGAGGCGAAGATTCTTATTATGCAATTCTTGATGCCGGTACGGCCTGGTATGAAGCTGTGGCCGATTTTGACATGATTCTTGATGAGGGAAATGAGTTCTCCCTTGTCGTTACGTCATTAACCGGCGGAAGAGTTATAGAAAAGCCCATGATTCTTGACGGATTGCCCCAGCGTCCCAGAGGAACAACAAGACTTGGCTTTCATATTGAAATGAGTTCCGTAAACACATTGCAGATAGAAATAACCGATAAGGGATTCGGAGAAATAATTAAGTCAAGCGGAAGAGCTTGGAATCAGAGTATAATAATTTAATGGGAAATCTTTTAGTTTGCACAGGCAAGTATGCTACAACTCCATATTATCTTAACACTGTATGTATGAACGTATACTGCATTGAGGAACTGTGCTATCTTTTTGCACTTAATCCTTTTGTTATTACACAGGATATCATGAGCAAAGATATAATAAGATGGCTGGATGAGGAGTGCGACCTTAAGGAGCTTGCGGGAATGCTTGAGGTGTATTTACGTAAGGGCTCTTCTCTTACTGAATTCATTGGTACAATTCTTCATTATGCCAATTATTGTGATGAAGATGAAATTGCGGTAATTAACGAAACCTTGACAAGCAACAGCGGTCTAAGTGAGTTCGAACGAAAGAAGAATCAGGCGGATTACTATCTTCGTAACAGAAAGTTTGAATCTGCCATTGAAGAATACGACGGATTGCTTGCGGTACTTCCGGATGTTGAGTCTGCACTTAAGCCGGTAGTGTTTCATAATATAGGTTATGCATACGCCAACCTTTATATGTTTGACGTGGCAGCTAAGTACTTTAGGCGTTCTTATGAGATGACGGGACTGATTGACAGTGCATTTCAGTTCTTAACCTGTCTTAGAATGTATCTTACCGATGAAAAGTACCTTTCCTTTATTGCCGATAACAAAGAATATAAAGATGCTTCTTTGGCACTTGAAGCCAGAATGAACAAGATACTTAATGCATATGAACTTTCCGAAGAACAAAATGAGCTCGAGAGCATTATCCGATTAAAGGATGAAGGAAATGTCTCATTGTATTATGACGAAGTTGATAAACTGATACTGGGATTAAAAGAGCAATATATCGATATGGTAATGGATTAATGGGATTATTTAAAAGATTTTTTGCATGGAAAAAGAAAATAGAAGATCCTTTGTACGACCTTGAGGACTGGGAACAGGTAGATGCCTGGAACGAAGTGGTTTATGATCGCGATGACCTAAAAATCAATAATCGTCAAAGCAGAACCGATTATGTTAAAGGGTGTCTTGAACAAATCGCCGAGGCTTCAAGGGAAGTTGATACTCTTCAGGCTGAGTATAATATTGTCACTTCCAAGCTTAAGGATATGGAAGAAATCGAGGCTCTTCCGGATGAAGAAAGGGAACTGATTCAAGGCTATGCACGTCAGATTCAGAATCTTAAGGAAAAACAGTCCGGATATCTTAAGCGTACGGTTCATATGGACGAGATGAAGTACCGCCAAATGGAACGTATGGAAGCGGAACTGCAGGAGGGCTATGAGAAGCTTTCCGAGACAGAGAATTATCAGCTGCTTATCAAAAGGGACTTAAAGAAACTGGAAAACGAAAAGCAGGCATATTTTTACAGAAAGAGTGAACTGCATAATGTTTTGAACGATTGTCGTTCAATGTCTATTATTTGTGCAGCTGCCGTAGTTATATGCGTTGTTATTCTTGTGATCTTACAATACGCTTTTGATATGGATACAGCCATAGGATATCTGTCGGCAACTCTTGCGGGAGCCATAGGAATTACTATGATTTTCGTTCGACATAATGATTCAAAGAAGGAACTTCGAAGTGTCGAAAACGGTATAGGAAGACTTATAAGGTTACAGAATACCGTCAAAATAAGATATGTTAATAATACAAATCTTCTTGATTATCTGTATGTTAAATACGGTGTTAATTCAGCCAAAGAACTGGGCAAGGATTACAACGATTTCCTTGAAGAACGTGAAGAACGCATAAGATACGAAGAAGCAGAGGAAGAACTTGATAAGTGTGAGAAGGAATTGCTTCATGAACTTAGAAGATATCAGGTTAAGGATCCTATGCTTTGGCTTCATCAGACAGAGGCTATTCTTGATAAGAAAGAAATGGTTGAGATTCGCCATAAGCTTATTATTCAGCGTCAGTCACTTCGAAGACGTATGGACTATAATAAGGAAGTAGTTGCAGGTAAGGCTCAGGATGAGATTAAAGACCTGGTGGACAAATATCCAAGATATGCCAAAGAAATTCTGGATATTGTTTCCGAATATGAAGAAGATTACAGGTAAAAGATATTGACGATTATTTGTTCCTTTGATAGAGTATGTTTGTTCATCTTGCTTTAGCAAGGTAGAGAAATAAATTTATATTAATTTTAAGGAGAATGTTATGAAAAAGTTATTAAGCGTAATGCTTGTTGTTGCAATGTCAATGACAATGTTAATAGGATGCGGTTCAACCGACACATCTTCAAATGCACAGGCAGCTACAGACGAAGCAGCAACAGAAGCTTCTGCAGATGCAGCAAGAACCAAGTTCGTCGTAGGTTTTGATGCGGAGTTCCCTCCTTTCGGATTTATGGATGACAACGGTGAATATACAGGTTTTGACCTTGAACTTGCCGAAGAAGTTTGTGCAAGAAAGGGATGGGAGCTTGTTAAGCAGCCTGTTGACTGGGACTCAAAAGATATGGAATTATCTTCAGGTTCAATTGATTGTATCTGGAACGGTTTTACAATCCAGGGTCGTGAAGATGCATATACATGGTCAGTTCCCTATATTGATAACAGCCAGGTATTTGTAGTTAAGGCTGATTCCGGAATTGCCGCACAGGCTGATTTAGCCGGTAAGGTTGTAGGTGTTCAGAAGGATTCTTCTGCACTTGCTGCTTTGGAAGGTGATGCTGCTTCTTTGGCCGAGACATTCGGTGATATGATTCAGTATGCCGATTACAATACAGCTTTCATGGATCTTGAAGCAGGTGCTACAGATGCTGTAGCTATTGATAAGGGCGTTGCCGATTACCAGATTAAAGAACGTGGTGACGGCTATGTAATTTTGGATGAGAAGCTTGCTACAGAGCAGTACGGTATCGGATTCCTTAAGGGAAACGATGCACTTAAGGATGAAGTTGAAGCAGTGTTACTTGAGATGGCTGCTGACGGAACTCTTATGAAAGTAGCAGAAAAATATGAATTAACTGATTCGGTTTGTTTAGGTAAATAATAATGGCTTTTAGCGTTATGCTGCAACAATTAGGTCAAGGAATGGTAGTGTCGGTAGGTATTTTCCTACTGACGCTACTTCTGTCTTTACCTTTAGGATTATTGGTCGCATTCGGACGTATGTCAAAGAATGGGATTATTCGCGGTATTATCAAATTCTATATTTCCATAATGCGCGGTACTCCGCTTATGCTCCAATTAATTGTGGTGTATTTTGCACCATATTATATTTTTGGATGGTCAATAAACGGATACAGATTTCCGGCAATAATTATTGCGTTTGCAGTTAATTACGCTGCATATTTTGCTGAAATTTACAGGGGCGGAATTGAATCCATGCCCAAAGGACAGTATGAAGCTGCCGAGGTCCTTGGATTTACCAAAGCCCAGACTTTCTTTAAAATTATTCTTCCACAGGTTATAAAGAGAATACTGCCTTCGGTTACAAATGAAGTAATTACCCTTGTTAAGGATACTTCCTTGGCGTTTGTTTTGGCTCAGGCCGAAATGTTTACGATTGCCAAGCAGATTGCAGCCAAGGAGGCTTCGATAATCCCGCTTATGGTAGCAGGATTGTTCTATTATGTATTCAATTTCCTGGTTGCCATCGGTATGGAGAGAATTGAGAAGAAACTTGATTATTATAAGTAGGAGGTTCGAAGGATATGACTTTACTTGAAATAAAAGATATGAAAAAATCCTTCGGGACTCTTGATGTTCTTAAGGGAATATCCCTGTCGGTTAACGAAGGTGAAGTGGTTTCGATTATCGGACCTTCGGGCTCGGGCAAATCAACATTGCTTCGCTGCGCTACTTTGCTTGAGAAGATGGATGGGGGAAGTCTTAAGTACTTGGATATGGAAGCCTGTAAGGAAGTTGACGGTAAGGTTCGTTACGCTTCCAAAAATGATTTGCGAAAAGTACGTAAGTATTTTGGACTGGTGTTCCAGAATTTTAATCTGTTCCCACATTATTCGGTAATGAAAAATATAACCGAAGCTCCCTGCTGTACAGACAGGGTGCCTAAGGAACAGGCATTTGAAAAGGCAAAAGCCCTGCTTGAAAATTTAGGGCTTGAGGGCAAGGAAGATTCTTATCCCTGCGAACTTTCGGGAGGACAGCAACAAAGAGTATCAATTGCAAGAGCTTTGGCAAAGGAACCGAAGATTCTGTTTTTTGACGAACCGACTTCGGCACTAGATCCCGAACTTACTGCCGAGGTATTACGTGTTATCAAAGAATTGGCAGCGCAGCATATGACAATGATAATAGTAACTCACGAGATGCAGTTCGCACGTGAAGTTTCCGACAGAATTATTTTTATGGAGCATGGATTTATTCAGGCCCAGGGAAGTCCGGAGGAACTGTTTAATTCTGATAATGCCCGTCTGCAGGAATTTATTGGCAAATTTAATGCCTAACTATAAATGATTTATAAGGAGTTTATTCATGGGTGGATTTTTTGGCGTAGCGTCTAAGAAGGATTGTGTTTTTGATTTGTTCTTCGGAACAGACTATCATTCTCACTTAGGTACACGTAGAGCCGGTATGGCTGTGTACAATAAGGAGGCAGGGTTTGAAAGAGCCATTCATAACATTGAGAATTCTCCGTTCAGAACTAAGTTTGACAAAGATGTCAACGAAATGACCGGTAATCTTGGTATCGGTTGTATTTCAGATTACGAGCCACAACCTCTTTTGGTTCGTTCCCATCACGGTACTTACGCAATTATGACCGTAGGTAAAATAAATAATCTTGATGCTATTGTTCAGCAGATATTTAACACCGGACATTCACATTTCCTTGAAATGTCGGGTGGTGATATTAATGCAACTGAACTTGTTGCGGCAATTATCAATCAAAGAGGTAATTTAATAGAGGGAATTCAATATGCCCAGCAGATTATAGACGGTTCCATGTCAATTGCCATCCTTACCCCCATGGGCATTTATGCGGCAAGAGATAAGATGGGAAGAACACCTATTTCAATAGGTCACAAGGAAGACGGATATTGTTTGTCTTTTGAGTCCTTTGCGTATCTTAATTTAGGATATAAGCATGAACGTGAATTAGGTCCCGGAGAAATTGCCGTTATAACTCCTGAAGAGGCAAGAACGTTGGTAGCTCCGGGCAAAGATATGAAAATCTGTGCTTTCTTATGGATTTATTACGGATATCCAAGCAGTTCATATGAAGGTATCAGCGTCGAGAAGATGAGAAATAACTGCGGCGCATTAATGGCCAAACGAGATAATATAAAGCCTGATTCTGTATCCGGTGTACCGGATTCCGGTCTTGCACATGCTATAGGTTATTCAAATGAGTCTGGTATACCTTTTACAAGACCGTTTATTAAGTATACGCCTACATGGCCCAGATCCTTTATGCCGACTATCCAGTCGCAGCGTAATCTTATAGCCAAGATGAAACTTATTCCCGTACAGGATTTGATTGAGGGTAAGAGCCTTTTGCTTATTGATGATTCTATAGTACGTGGAACACAGCTTCGTGAAACTACGGAATTCTTATATGAAAGCGGTGCAAAGGAAGTTCATATTCGTCCTGCATGTCCGCCTCTTATGTATGGTTGTAAATACCTTAATTTCTCACGTTCAAGTTCCGAAATGGAACTTATTACCAGAAGAATAATTAAGGAAATGGAAGGTGACGGCAAGAATGTTGATTTGTCTTCTTATGTGGATCCGGATTCCGATTCATATAAGGAAATGTTGGAACGTATCCGCCAAAAACTTAATTTCACATCTTTGGCATTTAACAGACTTGATGATATGATTGAGGCTGTGGGATTACCCAAGGAAAAATTGTGTACTTACTGCTGGGACGGTCAGGAATAAAATAACCGGGTGAATTGACGGTTAGGGAAATTTATATGTTTGAATTCGGTGATATGATGGGCGGAATAGCCCGTTGGGAGAGAATATTTGTAATAGTTGTATTTTTGTTCGGCTTTGGAAGTATTCTTGGCTGGTGCCTGGAGGTGCTCTTTAGACGATTTATTTCCGATACAAACCCGGAACGAAAGTGGATTAATCCCGGCTTTTTGGTAGGACCGTGTCTTCCGATTTACGGTTTCGGGAATGTCGCTTTGTTCGGCCTTTCTCTTGTACCGTCAATAGGTAACGGAGTGTGGGTTGAACCTACCTGGCAGCGGGTTGTTATTTCGATTATTATAATGGGAGTAATGATGACTCTCATTGAATATATTGCAGGCATCATTTTTATAAAGCGTATGAATATTAAACTCTGGGATTATTCCGGTAACAGAGGAAATATTCAGGGAATTATATGCCCACTGTTTTCATTTTTATGGACAGTACTTGGGGCAGTTTATTATTTCTTGATTCAGCCCTATATAGTTAAGATGGTGCTTTGGCTTTATGATAATGTAGGTTTTATTTTCTTTATAGGAATTTATTTCGGAGTACTTCTTACAGACCTTGCATATTCATTTAATGTTGCAGGCAAACTCAAGGCTTATGCCAAAGAAAATGCAATTATTATCCGGTACGAGGAACTTAAGGAAAATATCCGCAAGTATAATGAAGATCATAATATTGCTTCTAAATTCTTCGGTACTTTTGTATCCAATATTTCAATTAGGGAGCATCTTGATGCCTATAAAGAAAAACTTGCGGGAATTAAAACCACGGTTGCAAGCGATTTATCCGAAGTAAAGAACGCGGTTGCAAGCGATCTGTCAGAGGTAAAGAACGCGGTTGCCAATGAGATTACCGAAATAAAGGAAAAAGTTGAAAAACATTAAATTACGGGAAATGTCATAGGAATATATTTGGGTGAGGATATTACTATGAGTGAAAAAAATATACAAATGACTAAAATTAAAGGACAGCAGTTCGATGAAGAACGTGCCCTGTACGGAGTGCGCGACACCATTATTAAAAAGTGTGTGTTTGCGGGAGAAGCAGACGGTGAGTCGGCTCTTAAGGAAGCTAAGAATATTAAAGTAAATTCCTGCTCCTTTAATTTGCGATATCCCCTTTGGCATGTTAAGAAATTTACCCTTAAGAACTCTGATATGTCGGGGAATTGCCGGGCCCCTATCTGGTATTCTTCGAACGGCAAAATCAAAGAGTGCATGATGAAGGGAATAAAGACTCTTCGTGAATGTAAGAATATCTCAATTGACAGAAGCTCTGTTGATTCGGCAGAGTTTGGATGGAAATGTAAGGACATTGTTATTACCAATTCCGATATCACTTCGGAATATTTATTTTTTGACAGTAAAAATATTACTCTTCAGAAAATTGATATGAAGGGTAAGTATTCTTTTCAATATATCAAAAATCTTTATATCGAAAATTCTACGCTTGATACTAAGGATGCATTCTGGCACAGTAAGAATGTTGTGGTTAAAGACAGTGTGATTAAAGGCGAGTACCTTGGATGGTTTTCGGAAGGGCTTACTCTTGTTAACTGCAAGATAATAGGAACCCAGCCCCTTTGCTATTGCAAGAATCTTGTGCTTGTTGACTGTACCATGGAAAACTGTGACCTTGCGTTTGAGTATTCGGAAGTAGAAGCATCGATTATCGGAAATGTAGATTCCATTAAGAACCCCCGTGAAGGAATTATCACTGTAGATTCCGTTGGGAAAGTTATTATGGAAGATGCTGTCATGGATTGCAAAGGTTCTGTTGTAATAAGATAGCGTATAAAAAGGGCTTGACAGGAATTATTATACGCTATATACTTCACTAGGTAAAAGCGTTAAAGCGTTGGTGCGTTTAAGCGAAAAAGTGCAATGACGTAACCAATTACAAATTTTAAGGAGATTATTCCAAATGACTATAGTTGATATTCTTGGTATTAATGCCAGAAACTGCCCGGATGAGGTTGCACTTGTTGAGATTAATCCGGAAGAAAAAGAAGTCAGACGTACATCATGGATGGAGGCTGATCTTGTTGAAGCCAATCCCATGCATTCATACAGAAGAGAAATTACCTGGTCGGTATTTGACGAAAAGGCCAACAGATTTGCCAATCTTTTGATTTCGAGAGGAATTAAGAAAGGCGATAAAGTTGCTATCCTTCTTATGAACTGTATAGAATGGCTGCCGATTTATTTCGGTGTTTTAAAGGCAGGTGCTCTTGCAGTACCCCTTAACTTCAGATATGCAGCTGACGAAATTGAATATTGTCTTAATTTGGCAGAGGCCGATGTACTTATTTTCGGACCTTCTTTCGTAGACAGAGTTCAGACAATCGTTGAGTCAATTGCTCCTAACAGAATGTTATTCTACGTTGGCGAAAATTGCCCTTCATATGCGGAAAGCTATACGGAACTTACCGCTAACCATTCATCACAGCCTCCCAAGGTTGTGCTTGATGCCAAGGACGATGCCGCTATATATTTCAGTTCCGGAACAACAGGTTTCCCTAAGGCTATTCTTCACAATCACGAGAGCCTTTTCCATTCGGCAAATGTTGAAATGGAACATCACGGTCAGACAAGAAAGGATACATTCCTTTGTATTCCGCCTCTTTATCATACCGGAGCCAAGATGCACTGGTTCGGTTCGCTGCTTTCATGTTCAAAGGCGGTTTTACTTAAAGGAACAAAGCCGGAGACTATTCTTCGTGCCGTATCGGAGGAACATTGTACTATAGTATGGTTGCTGGTTCCCTGGGCACAGGATGTTCTTGAAGCTATTGATTCGGGATCGGTTAATTTAAAGAATTATGAATTATCCCAGTGGAGACTGATGCATATCGGTGCACAGCCTGTTCCACCTTCACTTATTAAACATTGGAAGGAATACTTCCCTAATCATCAGTATGATACCAACTACGGTCTTAGTGAATCTATCGGACCCGGCTGTGTACATCTTGGTGTTGAAAACATTGATAAGGTGGGAGCTATCGGAAAAGCGGGCTTTGGATGGAAAACCAAGATTGTTGATGAAAACCGTCATAAGGTTGCCCAGGGTGAAGTCGGAGAACTTGCCGTTAAGGGTCCCGGTGTTATGACTTGTTATTATAATGATCCTAAGGCTACAGCTGAAGTTATGGATGACAGAGGCTGGCTTTATACGGGAGATATGGCCATGGAAGATGAAGACGGATTTATCTTCCTGGTAGACCGAAAGAAAGACGTTATTATTTCCGGCGGTGAAAATATTTACCCTGTTCAGATTGAGAACTTCTTAAGAGCAGGTCTTGATGCAATTCATGACATTGCGGTAATAGGTATTCCCGATTCAAGACTTGGTGAGACAACTCTTGCGGTAATTGAGTTGAAGGAAGGAATGAACCTTACAGAGGATGAGGTAAATGAGTTTGCTCTTAATCTTCCAAGATACAAGAGACCTCATAAGATTATCTTTGCGGATATTCCAAGAAATCCCACAGGTAAGATTGAAAAGCCGAAGCTTCGCGAAAGATACGGCGGTGCACGTCTTGTCGAAGCTCAGAACAAAGCTTAATTAAAACTTGGAAAATTACCGAACAGTTAAGTAATTAATAGGGTGCAGAAATGGCTGCACCCTGTAAATAGGCCACTATGCTTTAGAGGTTTAAAGCGTTGGCGCAATGAAGGAGACAGAAAAATGATTATTAAAGTAGTAATGCTTGTAGCGTTCTTTGCCGTTATGCTCGGCGTTGGATTCTACTGCAAAAAAAGTGCAACAGATGTTAACGGTTTCGTTTTGGGCGGAAGAAGCGTAGGCCCATGGCTTACAGCTTTTGCATACGGAACCAGCTATTTTAGTGCGGTTATTTTCGTAGGTTATGCAGGCCAGTTCGGATGGAAGTATGGTATTGCCTCTACATGGATAGGAATAGGAAATGCTCTCTTGGGTTCAATGCTTGCCTGGAGAATTTTAGGAAGAAGAACAAGAGTAATGTCGCAGCACCTTGATTCGGCGACAATGCCTGAATTTTTCGGAGCAAGATTCCAATCTAAGAAATTAAAAGTTGCTGCTTCAATCATAGTATTTATTTTTATGATTCCTTATACGGCTTCTTTGTATAACGGATTATCAAGATTATTCGGTATGGCATTCAATATTGATTACACAGTATGTATTATTGTTATGGCAATTCTTACGGGAATTTATGTTATTGCCGGCGGATACATGGCTACGGCAATCAATGATTTTATACAGGGAATCATAATGCTGTTTGGTATTGTTGCAGTAATAGCAGCTGTACTTAAGACCAAGGGCGGATTTATGGCTGCTCTTGACGGACTTGCCAGGATAGAAGATGTAACGGCAAGCGAAACTCCCGGAATTTTCGCTTCATTCTTTGGACCGGATCCTATTAATCTTTTGGGAGTTGTAATTCTTACTTCACTGGGTACATGGGGACTTCCTCAGATGGTTCAGAAGTTTTATGCCATCAAGTCCGAAAAATCAATCACTAAGGGAACAATTATTTCTACGCTTTTTGCTGTGGTAGTAGCAGGCGGATGCTATTTCCTCGGTGGCTTCGGAAGACTCTTTTCCGATAAGATTGATATAGCGGCTGACGGATTTGATGCAATTATTCCTACTATGTTAAGTGAATTGTCACCGGCACTTATCGGACTTGTGGTTATTCTTGTTTTGTCGGCATCAATGTCTACACTTTCGTCACTTGTAATGACCAGTAGTTCGACATTAACGATTGATGTTATTAAGGGAAATATTGTTAAAGATATGGACGATAAGAAACAGGTTCGTTCAATCAGAATTCTTATTGTTATATTCATAGCCATTTCGGTAGTACTTGCGGTTATTCAGTATAAGTCATCCGTAACCTTTATCGCACAGCTTATGGGCGTGTCTTGGGGTGCTATGGCAGGTGCTTTCCTTGCTCCTTTCTTATACGGTTTGTATTGGAAGAGAACAAGCAAATGGGGTTGTATGGCAAGCTTCATTTTTGGTGCAGGATTTATGACGTACAACATGTTCTTTAAGAGCACCCTTCCTGCTATACTTCAGTCACCTATTAATGCGGGTGCATTTACAATGCTTGCGGGACTTATTATTGTTCCGGTTGTATCGCTTCTTACCAAGAAGCCTGACGAAAAGTTCGTTGAGGAAACATTCGCATGCTACAACGAAAAGCATGAAGTACCTGTATGGCAATCACTGGAGAGTGAATAAAAAATATACGGTTTGGCACAAAAAAATCTTGACATGAAACTTGTGCTATGGTACTTATATTTTTGTAAAAAAACTCACTGCGACTGACGGATTAAAGTGGAGCACCACAAAGGAGCATTGAGAATATTAAGTCGACCGTCTGGGCATACTTGATTTAATCCGGTATGCCCTTTTTTATTAAAACCAAACCACAGGATAGGAGAAAAGAAAATGGGAATGAATCTTGTTTACACAGGAAAAACAAAGAACGTATTTGCACTCGATAACGGTAATTATCTTCTTAAGTTCAAGGATGATTGCACAGGTAAGGACGGAGTGTTTGATCCCGGTGAGAATTCGGTAGGATTAACAATCGAAGGCGTTGGTGATGTTAACCTTCGTATGTCAATTTACTTTTTTGAGAAAATTAATGCGGCAGGCATCAGAACACACTATGTTAATGCTGATTTAAAGGAAACAACAATGGAAGTTCTTCCTGCAAAGGTTTTCGGTAAAGGACTTGAAGTAATCTGCAGATACAAGGCAGTAGGAAGCTTCTTCAGAAGATACTGTGATTATATTGAAGAAGGTGCAGATCTTCCTGCATATGTTGAGACAACATTTAAGAACGATGCGTTAGGCGATCCTCTTGTTACAAAGGATGCTTTGGTTGATCTTAATGTTATGTCTGCCCAGCAGTATGATGATATCAAAGATATGACACAGAAGATTACAAAGATTGTTGCCGATGACCTCAAGGCTAAGGGACTTGACCTTTATGATATTAAGTTCGAGTTCGGTTACGATAAAGACGGAAATGTAATGCTTATCGACGAAATCGCTTCAGGTAACATGCGTGTATACAAGAACGGTGAGTATATCGATCCTATGACACTTTCCGAGTTATTCTTCGCATAAAATAAAATAAAAATAAAATTTTTAAAGTCCGGGGTTTTCAATCCCGGACTTTTGTTGTATAATCACCTCGTAAAAATGATGTAGACAGTCGTACATGCGGTTGTTTACACATCTGATTTCATTAATATTTCCAACGAAATCGTTTATTTTCCCAACTGGTAATTATTTAGAATACTTACGGATTATTGATGTAATTATATTTTTAGATTGACGGACAATCGGAGGTTTATTTTTATGAGTATGAAAGAAAAGTATGAGTCGCTACAGCTTGTAGACCTTAAAGCTATTGCGAAGGCAAGAGGACTTAAAGGGACTTCTACTATGAAAAAAGACGAAATCATCAAGGTTATGCTTGATGAAGACGAAAAAGATTTGCAGAAAGGTAAGGAAATTGAAGTAAAATCCCTGGCAAGTGCACCTGCACCTAAGAAGGCTCCTGCCGCAAAGGCATCTTCATCTAAGACAAATGATGCCAAAACCCCTGCAACAAAGGCAGCTTCACCGAAAAACAATGATGCAAAGGCTTCTGATACAAAGAAGAATGCATCTAATTCTTCTGAAGAGAACAAACCCAAGAATGCATCGGAAGTATATGATGCCAATAATTTCCCTCAGGAACTTGATTCAGGCATAAGTGCAAGAGGTATCCTTGAAGTTATGCCGGATGGATACGGATTTATAAGATGTGAGAATTTCCTTCCCGGTGAGAATGATGTTTACGTAGCTCCTTCACAGATTCGTAAATTCGGATTAAAGACAGGTGATTTTTTAATCGGTAATACCCGTGTTAAGACACAGACTGAGAAGTTTGCGGCACTTTTGTATATTAAGAGTATTAACGGATATACACCCGAAGAGTCTTCAAGACGCGCCAACTTTGAAGATATGACACCAATTTTCCCGGATGAGAGAATTAAGCTTGAAAGACCGGGATGTTCGGTAGCCATGAGAATCATGGATTTAATTTCGCCTGTAGGTAAAGGTCAAAGAGGAATGATTGTTTCTCAGCCTAAGGCAGGTAAAACAACACTTCTTAAGGAAGTTGCCAAGTCGGTTAAAATGAATAATCCGAACACTCATCTTATAATTCTTCTTATTGATGAGCGCCCCGAGGAAGTTACGGATATTAAGGAAGCAATTCAGGGACCAAATGTCGAAGTTATTTATTCAACTTTTGACGAACTTCCCGAGCATCATAAGAGAGTATCAGAGATGGTTATCGAAAGAGGAAGAAGACTGGTTGAACATCATCAGGATGTTATGATTCTTATCGATTCCATTACAAGATTAACGAGAGCTTATAACCTGACGGTAGCCCCTTCCGGAAGAACACTTTCGGGTGGTCTTGATCCTGCAGCGTTACACATGCCGAAGCGATTCTTCGGTGCGGCACGTAATATGCGCGAGGGCGGTTCCCTTACCATTCTTGCAACAGCTTTGGTGGAAACAGGTTCCAAGATGGATGACGTGGTTTACGAGGAATTTAAGGGAACAGGTAATATGGAACTTGTACTTGATCGTAAATTATCGGAAAAGAGAGTATTCCCTGCTATAGATATTCCCAAGTCCGGCACAAGAAGAGAAGATCTTTTGCTTGATGAAGATGAACTTGAGGCAATCAATATCATAAGAAAAGCCATGAACGGACTTAAACCTGATGAGGCGGTAGACCATATTCTTGACATGTTCTCACGTACCAAGAATAATATGGATTTTGTTAATGTGGTTAAGAAAACCAAGTGGCTGTAAAAACTGCTTGCATACTTAATGTGGCTATGCTACAATAACTAGGCTGTCGCTTGGTGACAGCGGATACTTTATTAATATAACATCAAAGCATCCGAAAGATGCGATTCCCTTAATCCTTCAGCTATGGCTAACTGGGAAGTCGTGTAGGAGTGCTTCGGAAAGGAAGAATTATGAGAGAAGGAATACATCCTGAGTATTATCAGGCTACAGTAACTTGCAACTGCGGTAACACATTTACAACAGGTTCAACCAAGAAAGAAATCCACGTTGAAGTTTGTTCTAAGTGTCATTCATTCTATACAGGTCAGCAGAAAGCTGCCAGAGCTGATGGACGTATTGAAAGATTCAATAAGAAGTACGGCGTTGAAAGCAAATAGTTATTTAAAGCTGAGGCTGCATGTCTCAGCTTTTTTTACATTTAGGTAATGGAGACAGTTATGTCAAAAAAGAAAAAGAATGTACATTATTCGGGAATCGGCGGACAGGCGGTCCTCGAAGGCGTAATGATGAAGAATAAGGATGATTATGCGGTAGCTATTCGTAAAAGCAACGGAGAAATAGAAGTCGATATCGAAGCATATCGTTCCGTTTTTCATAATGCCAAAGTTACCAAGATTCCCTTCGTAAGAGGCGTGTTTAATTTCATAGATTCACTTGTGCTCGGTATGAAAACAATTAACTATTCGGCCAAGTTTTATGATGATGCAGATACTCCGCCTACCAAATTTGATAAGGCTCTTGATAAAATGTCCCATGGCAAAGGAGAAAGCATTCTCACAGGCTTTACGACAATATTGTCGGTAGCAATTGCAATCGGCCTTTTTATGCTTCTTCCCTATTTTATATCTGCAAAACTTGTAGAATATGTACGTAATGATTCCCTTCTTGCAATTATTGAAGGTGCGGTCAGAATTATAATTTTTCTGGCGTATATTATAGGTATATCTTTGATGAAAGATATTAAGCGTCTTTATATGTATCACGGCGCAGAACATAAGTGTATTAACTGTATCGAAAGAGGACGTCCCCTTAATGTGGAAAATGCCATGAAAGCATCAAGAATTCACAGAAGATGCGGAACCAGTTTTATGTTTTTGGTTATCTTAATCAGTGTGGTTTTGTTCTTCTTTATAAGAGTTGAGAATCCTGCATACAGAGTGCTTATAAGGCTGGCACTGGTTCCTGTTATAGCAGGTATTTCATATGAAATAATCAGACTTGCGGGTAAATCCGACAACATTTTCGTTCGCATAATATCTGCTCCGGGAATGTGGCTTCAGCGTGCTACAACCAAGGAACCTGACAAAGATATGATTGAGGTTGCCATTAAGTCTGTAGAGGCTGTATTTGACTGGAAACAGTTTATAAAAGATGAATTTGAGTATGATGTGGACGACAATCTTTATAATGAAGATGTTCGCCCTTATCTTGATGATGATAATTTCGTGGATTTGGACGCCTGAAAGGATTGAGCCAAATGACGTTTGAAGAAGCATACAACAGGGGCAAAGATATACTTATCAAAGCAGGTGTCGCAGACGCTTTGATCGATGCACGACTTCTGTTGGAGGAAGCGGCACAGGTTAATAAAGCATATCTTTTGATGCATGCAAATGAAGAACTTAAGCTTTCCTGTGAGGATTCGGCCGAAGACAGTTATTTTAGGATGATTGATATGCGTGCCAAGCGTATCCCTCTTCAACATATTGTAGGATACCAGGATTTCATGTCATTGCGGTTTAAGGTAAACAACAATGTCCTTGTTCCCAGGTTTGATACTGAGGTTTTGGTTGAGGAAGCTCTCAAACACGTGCATGACGGAATGCGAATTCTTGATATGTGTACAGGCTCCGGATGCATACTTGTAAGCATTCTTAAGTATTCAAACGACTGCTGCGGCGTCGGTGTTGATATAAGTGACAAAGCACTTGAGGTTGCCAAAGAAAATGCAGATATTCTTTTAAGTGACAGAACTGACGTTGATGTCACTTTTATCAAATCGGATTTATTTAACGAGTTGAACAAAGAAAATAGATTTGATGTAATTGTGTCTAATCCTCCGTACATTCAAACGGAAGTTATTAAGACGCTGGACAGTGAAGTAAAAGATCATGATCCGATAATAGCCTTGGACGGAGGCGGGGACGGTCTTGATTTTTACCGAAGAATTATTGACAACGCAGGGGATTATCTTAATCCCGGCGGCGTGATTATTTTTGAAATCGGTTATGATGAGGCCCAAGAGGTTTTAAATCTTCTTGGAAGAGCCGGATATATAAATGTTTCAGTTATTAAAGACCTTAGCGGTCTTGACAGAGTAGTAGTAGGGTACAAATCATGTTTGACAAATTAGAAGCAATTTTAATAAGATTCGAAGAAATAATGGGTGAACTCGGTGAACCGGGTGTTACCGACAATCAGGAACGTTTCCGTAAACTCATGAAAGAGCAGGCAGAGCTTACTCCTATAGTTGATGCATTCAAGGAGTACAAGAAATGTAAGCAGGATATCGAAGATTCCCTTATGATGCTTGATGAAGAGTCTGACCCTGAGATGAAGGAGATGCTTAAGGAAGAACTGTCAAATGCCAAAAAGCGTGTTGAAGAGCTTGAGCAGGAACTTAAGATTCTGCTTCTTCCCAAGGATCCTAATGATGATAAGAACGTTATCGTTGAAATAAGAGCCGGCGCAGGCGGCGACGAGGCTGCGTTGTTTGCGGCCGAAATCTACAGAATGTACGTACATTATGCAGAATCTCAACGCTGGAAGGTTGAGCTTATGGAATGTGATGAAATCGGTATTGGCGGTATGAAATCCGCAACCTTCATGATTACAGGTTCCGGTGCGTATTCGGTAATGAAATATGAATCGGGAGTTCACAGAGTACAGCGTGTTCCCGAGACGGAATCGGGCGGAAGAATTCATACATCAACGATTTCGGTAGCTGTAATGCCTGAAGCTGAAGAAGTGGATGTTGAGATTAATGAAAAAGATATACGTATCGATGTAATGAGAGCATCCGGTAACGGCGGACAGTGCGTAAATACAACCGACTCGGCAGTGCGACTTACACACTATCCCACGGGTATTGTTATTTATTCCCAGACTGAAAAATCACAGATTCAGAATAAGGAAAAGGCATTTGCACTCCTTCGTACCAAATTATATGATATGGCTCTTCAGGAAGCCCATGATGCCGAAGCCGAACTTAGAAGAAGCCAGGTAGGAACAGGCGACAGATCCGAGAAAATCCGTACATACAATTTCCCCCAGGGACGTGTAACGGACCATAGAATCAATCTTACATTGTACAAGCTTGATAAGGTTATGAACGGGGATATACAGGAAATCATTGATGCCTGTATAACTGCTGACCAGACGGCTAAACTTGCAAAAATGAACGGTTAACATAACTAGATGTGAATAATTGACTTAATTGCGTAAAGAGTATCTATAGTTTTATAAATACTCTTTATTTTTTTGAGCTTTTATACTACAATAAACTATGTATAACTATGATTAACATAAAGTAATTGGGGTATTAATGACTGAGCAACAGTTTCAAGCCTTTTTAGAGGAAGGCTTTACAGAGGCACAAATTGAAGAAATCGATATGGGAATGAAAGCTAACATTCCCTATGTTATTTATGCCAAAAAGAATCTGATGCCCCAGCAAATGTATCAGATTCGTGTGGGATTACAGAATAATGTCGAGATGGTAAGCTATGCAAAGCCCGAGTATGACTGGTTCCAGTTAGAAGAAATAAGGCTCGGTCTTGAGGCAAATCTTGATGTTTCAAAGTATGATGCCTGCGAAATACCGTCAATGAAAATGCACCAGATAAGGCGTGGACTTGAAGATGGAATGGATCTTACGGATTTCTTAAAATATGACGCCGGCGTTATATCCGAAATTCGTAAAGCTCTCATTGCCCGTGTTGATATACTTTCGTATGTTGAGCAGGGTTATGAAGCCGATCAGCTCGGTGAGATAAGAGAAGCGGCGGAGGAAGGCCTTGATATATTCCAGTATCTGGATACGGAATTCCGCGCGGTTTCCATTCATGAAATCGCTGAGGGAATACGTAACAATGTAGATGTGGAAGCATATGCCAAATTGTGTTATTCCTGGTCACAAATGGAGCAGCTTCGTTTGGGATTGATGTCACAGGTGGATGTATCCTATTATAATTCACCTTTGTATGACCGTTTTCAGATGCAGGAAATTCGTCTGGGACTTGAAGAAGGTCTTGAGGTTGATGAGTATACATCCTTCATGTATCCGGCCTGTGAAATGCGCAAGATAAGACTCAGCCTTTCAAACAGCGGCACATACAAAGGAATCGGATATGATGAAGAACCGGATCCCGTGGTACTTGATGAGAACCGGGACGGTATTACTGTTTCCATAGCCAAGGATGATATGAGTGCATCCATTATGGTAAATAAACTTGCTTACGGAACGGTTACACGTAAAGATATACTTCGTTCCTTGAGAGTTATGGGAGTTACGCAGAATATAGATACCCAGATGATAGACGAGATTCTTGCAGGAAGACATCTGGGAGAGATGGTGCCTATTGCACACGGACGTCCTGCCGAAAACGGACAGGACGGACATTATGAGTTCTTCTTTAACATTTACAAGGTCAGAACTCCGAAGATTAATCCGGACGGCTCTGTGGATTATCAGAATACCGACTGGTGTGAACAGGTTAAAAGAGAACAGAAACTGGCATATTACCATAATGCCGGAAACGGAATGCCGGGATCTTCCGTTACAGGCCGAAGAAT
The DNA here is from genome assembly GCA_045642345.1 of Lachnospiraceae bacterium. Classification (GTDB taxonomy): domain Bacteria; phylum Bacillota; class Clostridia; order Lachnospirales; family Lachnospiraceae; genus JAILLW01. The sequence continues at coordinate 20,862 of JAZUIS010000065.1, read as the reverse complement.
TCCGGCCAAGAAAGGTAAGGAACTTCCCATTCTTAAGACAAAGGGAGTTATCTTACTTCCCGATAAGAAGACATATATTGCCGATACCGACGGTAAGGTTGAATACAAAGGTAACAGCCTTGAAGTATCGGCCCTTATGAATATAGCCGAGGTTAATATGGCAACCGGAAATATCAAGTTCGAGGGAACTGTTATGGTTGCGGGAGATGTTACTTCGGGAGTAACGATAGAGGCCGGAGGCGATATTGTAATCGACGGCTTCGTTGAGGATGCTTCACTTATAGCACGGGGTGATATTCTTCTTAAGCGTGGCGTTAACGGCTCCGGACGAGGAATGATCAGGGCGGACGGAAATATTGAAGCTAAGTTCGTTGAGTCGGCCAATATTTCGGCAGGTAAATCCATTAAAGCCAATTATCTGCTTAATTCAAATGCAAGTGCAGGTGATTCGGTAATTATTATGGGTTCTAAAGGACTTATTCTGGGTGGAAATGTTTTTGCTGTCCGAGCGGTAAAGGTAAGTACTTTAGGTAATGCGGTGGGGGTTAAAACCACAGTCAAAATGGGTGTGTCGGATGAGATGATTGCCCATCAGCGTAAGGTAAGCAGCGATTTAAATGATATTGAAAACAAACTGCTTGTTCTTAATAAGGGCAAGGAGGATCTTGAAGAGAAGTATCCGCCTGAGATACGTAACGTGCTGGAGATATACATTAATATCGAAAATGCTATCTACACACTTAATCTTGAAAAGAAAGAACTGGTAGCGGCAAAAGAGGAAATCGAACATAAGATAGCCAATACATCAGATACGTCACTTACGGTATCAAAGGATCTGTATGAGAATGTCTGGATATCAATTGATAATAAGAAGATGATTTCTCAAAGAGCTACGAATGTTGTTATTAAAAAGGTAGATGAGAGAATCACTATTGTTTAATTAGGGGGAATAATGGCAGAAGAACTCACAAAGGCAGAATATATCGAAAAGAATAATAATCTGATTGAACTTATCGGACGCCTTGTAGAATTTCGTAATCCGGAGAATCATTCGCATGTTCGAAGAATGAAGGGCCTTGTTAAGATAATGGGGCATAAGATGATGGAAATGTATCCGGAATACGGACTTACTCCGGACAAAATCGATATGATTGTTTCGGCTACAGCCTTACATGATTTGGGTAAGGTGGGAATTCAGGATGCAGTATTGTTAAAACCCGGAAGATTCACGTCGGAAGAGTATGAGTATATGAAGTCGCATACACTAAAAGGTGTTGAACTTCTTGATTCCGTACAGGGCTGCTGGTCGGATGAATATGACAAGATTGTCAGAAACATAGTTCGTTCTCACCATGAAAAGTATGATGGTGGCGGATATCCCGACGGTCTTAAAGGCGATGACATACCTATAGAAGCTCAACTTATTTCGCTGGCGGATACCTATGATGCGCTTGTTAATGACAGAGTATATAAGAAGGCATATCCCAAGGATGTTGCCTATAACATGATTAATGTAGGAGATTGCGGTGTGTTCCCACCGAAAATTATAGAGTGTTTTAAGCAATGCAGGGAAGCACTTGAAGACTGGGAAAACTCTGACTTGGATATTACTAAAATATGATAGGTTTGGGAACAATAATAAATACGCTGGGAGTATTGGGCGGCGGATTTATAGGACTTTTGATTAAGGGCGGACTTAAGGAAAGTTTCCAGAAGTCACTTATTAAAGCTTGCGGTATAGCGGTTATTATTATGGGCATAGGCGGGAGCCTGTCCAAGATGCTTACGGTAAATGATAACGGCTTTGAAATGCAGGGTACGATGCTCCTTATTCTTTCGATGGTAATCGGAACGGCAATAGGAGAATTAATAGATATCGAGCAAAAAATGGAAAGGCTCGGTGAAAGAATAAAGATAAAGGTTAAGGCCCAGAATGATACGAAGTTCGTTGATGGATTCGTTAATGTTTCACTCATTATCTGTGTCGGTGCAATGGCTATTGTAGGTTCGATACAGGACGGAGTGTACGGGGATTATTCAATGCTGGTTGCAAAGGCTGTACTTGACGCGGTTATCACCTGTGTTTTTGCTTCAACATACGGCATAGGTGTTCTTTTTTCGGCGTCTGTTATTTTCGTATATCAGGGACTTATAACCCTATTGGCCCATTTTATAGGTGCATTTGTATCGGGGCCTATGCTTAATGACTTATCTTTGGTAGGTAATGCCCTTATTGCATGCGTAGGTATTAACCTTGTATTCGACAAAACAATTAAAGTGGGTAATATGCTTCCTGCTTTGGTTATACCGATTATTTATGAAATAATAATAAAATATATATAGAATTATATTAGAAAGAAGGAAATATAATGATTCAATCAAGAACACACAATTGTAATGAATTAAGAATAGGAGACGTGGGCAAAACCGTTACTCTTGCCGGATTCTACGATAATATGCGTCAGGTCAGCAAGAATTTGGGCTTTCTTCAGCTTAGAGATTTTTACGGAATTACGCAGGTAGTAGTAGAAACCGAAGAAATGATGAACAAGCTTAACGGTGTTAATAATGAGTCTACTCTTCAGATAGAAGGAGTTGTAAGAGAACGTGAATCCAAGAACGGCAAAATCTCTACAGGCGAAATCGAAGTAGTTCCCTCAGATATAAAAGTCCTTGGCAAATGCCGTTATAACGAGCTTCCCTTTGAAATCAACAGATCAAAAGAAGCTGATGAAGCTACAAGATTAAAATACAGATACTTAGATCTTCGTAATCCTGCGGTAAAAGAAAAGATTGTTCTTAGATCAAAGATTGTTGCAGATTTACGTAAGGCTATGACAGAGCATGATTTCCTGGAGATTACAACTCCGATTCTTACATGCTCGTCTCCTGAAGGGGCAAGAGATTACCTTGTACCTTCACGAAATCACCCGGGCAAGTTCTATGCATTGCCTCAGGCACCCCAGCAGTTTAAGCAGTTGCTTATGACTTCGGGATTTGACAGATATTTCCAGGTAGCTCCCTGCTTTAGAGATGAAGATGCAAGAGCAGACAGATCTCCCGGAGAATTTTATCAGCTTGATATGGAAATGGCTTTCGCCTCTCAGGAAGATGTATTTAGTGTAATTGAGGATGTACTTCCTCCTGTATTTGCCAAGTACGGTGTATACAAAGAGGCTTCAAAGGCTCCATTTGTACGTATACCTTTTAAAGAGGCAATGGAAAAGTACGGTTCGGACAAACCCGATCTTAGAATAGATCTTGTTGTTACCGATGCAACAGATCTTTTGACTAAGTGCGGATTTGGACCTTTTGATAATAACGAAGTAAAAGCAATTAAGGTTTCTGATTTTACATTGACACGTAAGCAGATTGATAAGCTGGTTGAAGAAGTCGAAGTTATTTCCGGAGCTAAGACATACTGGTTCAGAATGGACGAAAACGGCGAATTGGTCGGTGGTATTTCAAAGTTCGTTCAGGAAAACAAGGATGAAGTAATTAAGTTCTTTGATATGAAGAAGGGTGACTTTATCGGACTTAGCGCAGGCGCACATTTAGAGAGTCTGAAGACAGCAGGTGTTCTTCGTAAGGTGCTTGGTGCCAACTGCGAAGGTCACATGAAAAAGGAATGTTATGAGTTCTGCTGGATTGTTGACTTCCCTATGTATGAAATCGGTGAAGAATCCGGTGAACTTGAATTCTGTCATAATCCTTTCTCAATGCCTCAGGGCGGAATGGATGCACTAATGAATGAAGATCCGTTGGAAATAAATGCGTATCAGTACGATTTGGTTGTTAACGGTGTTGAATTATCTTCAGGTGCCGTAAGAAATCATGATCCTGAAATTATGGTAAAGGCATTCTCGATTGTAGGTCTTGGAGAAGAAGATGTTAAGGCTAAGTTCCCGGCAATGTACAATGCATTCTGTTACGGAGCACCACCGCATGCAGGAATCGCACCGGGAGTTGACCGTATGGTTATGCTTATTGCAGGTGAGGAAAGTATCAGAGAAATCATTCCGTTCCCTATGAACAAGACGGCTCAGGACGTAATGATGGGAGCACCTTCAGAGGTTGATCCTAAGCAGCTTGCGGATGTACACATTAAGATTGACATCAAAAAAGACGATGCAGATTAATTTTACGGATATTATAGATTCAACTAATCTATATCTTTATACCAAGGCGACCGAAGGCGTACTTACGCAGGATACAGCCTTGGTAGCATACGAACAGACAATGGGCAAGGGAAGAAGAGGAAGAGATTTCTTTTCACCGAAGCAAACAGGTATTTATTTAAGCATTTTGCTTCATCCTGATGCCACGGTTCGTGAGACTACACTTATTACAACTATGATGGCATGCGCGGCGGCCAAGGCTCTTGAAAAAAATAACAGTCCGAGAATTCTTATTAAATGGGTTAATGACCTTTATGTAAATGAACGGAAGGTGGGCGGAATTCTTACGGAATGTTCTTCAAATATAAGAGAGCTGAAGCCTGAATTCGTAGTTGTCGGAATCGGGATTAATTTATTGTATCCACAAGGCGGCTTTCCTGATGATATTGAGCAAAGAGCAGGTGTGGTTTATGAAAAAACCATATCTTCTAAGGAAGCTAAAGCCTTAAAAGATAAGGTAGCTATGGATATTATAGAAACTTTCATGGAATACTATGCCCGATTCCCCGATAAGGGATATATAGATGACTACAAAGAGCGATTGTTTATTGTCGGCAGAAGGGTTCAGATAGTTGACGGTCCCAAGGTGATTGTGCGTGGGATAGACGATGATTTCGGACTAATTGTGGAACTTCCTGATGGAAGTGTCAAAAGCATGGATGCCGGTGAGGTCAGCTTGATTTTATGAATAATATTATCAGTTATATTGAAGAATACGGCGACAGAACCTTTGAAGAGTTTCCTTTTAATGAGGTGGATTCATTAGTTCTTTGTCAGTTGAGTTATCTTAACTACGATGGTTTCGTGGGAGATTTTGATGCTGAAAAAGCGTATACGGAGGCTTCCGATATTCTTTATTCACAGAATTGTGAGGATATACTGAAAGGATATTGGTATACCCATAATAACAGGGAACTGTTTAGCGCATTTGCCACATCCAAAAGATTCGGCAATACGAAACTTGCCTATTATGTGCATGTGCTTAATGAGTCGGTGGCGGCTCAGTTTGCAGCAATTACATATATTCTTCCGGACAAAAGTATATATGTTGCCTTTAGGGGCACGGATGCTACGCTTATAGGCTGGAAGGAAGACATGAAGCTGGCCTATTCGGAACCGATTCGTTCCCAGGAGCTGGCGGCCGATTATCTTGACAGAGTATCAGACAGTGTATCCGGCCAATTTAGAATAGGCGGTCATTCAAAAGGCGGTAATCTTGCGGTTTATGCGGCGATGTTTTGTGCCCATGATACACGAAAGAAAATAATAGAAATATTTGATAATGACGGACCGGGCTTCAGACCCGAGATACTTAAAGAGGGTCATTTTACTTCCATCAGGAATAAGATTCACAAGTATATTCCCAGGTCATCGATAGTCGGAATTTTACTTGAAGATGAGATAGAGTATGAGGTCATCGAGTGCTGGTCTATAGGAACCCTTCAGCACAACACTTATGTATGGAAGTCAAATGAAGGCGAATTCATAAGGTCCAAGGGAATGACCGAGACGAAAAAGCGGAATGATTCGGCGCTGAATGAATGGATTTATTCTCTGTCCGACGCAGAGGTATCAACTTTTATTGATGCCTTGTTCGATGTCCTAACGGCTTCGAATGCTAAAAGCGTGTTTGACTTAATCAAGGATCCGACGAAGAGTGTGGCCGGTGCATTTGGTGCATACAAAGATATGGACCAGAAGTCAAAGGATACACTTAGAGTTATTATTAAACGTTTGATAGATATTAATGAGGAAAAAGTACTGGAAGAATTCATAGATAAATCCAGAGCTTTGAAAGAGGAAATGAAATCATGGCAGAAAGATGCCTCGTTGTTTATGACCAAAGCTATAACAAAGAAGAAGCAGTAAATTCCGTTATTGCCAAGATTAATGAAGGTGCCGAGGGCAGGACTCCGATATTAATTGTGTTCTTTGCCAATAATATGCAGTTCTATCATCATGCATCCAAATTATATGAAGCCTTTAATGACAGTACTGTTATAGGAGCATCAACAGGAGCCAATATGTCTTCAAAGGGCTTTGGCCCGGACGGCCTTAGTGCGCTGGTTATATTTGAAGGCATTACGGTAAGCGCCGGAGTTATTTCGGATATAAGTAAATATCCTATGCGATATGCAAAGGATATAGCACAAACTGCCGCGAAGATGCCTGCTGAGAATACTATATGCATGGAGTTTATTACGTCTCTTGCTGCCTGTGAGGAAATCGTACTTGATACCTTTAAAACAGCATTATCAAAGACCGGTATTCCGATGTTTGGTGCATCCAGCGGGGCACCTGATGATAGTATTATGACTTATGTTTCCCTGAACGGAACGGTTTATGATGAGGCATGTGCTTATGCCTTTATTCATAATGAACAGGGCAGAATTAAAATACATAAAGAAAATTATTATAAGCCCACTATCTTTAGCTTTACGTCCACCGATGTTGATACGGAACACAGAATTCTATATGAATTGGATGACAGACCGGCAGCGGCATTCCTTTGTGACAAGCTGGGAATTAAGCGTTCAAGGCTGATAGATTATCTTCATAACCATCCTATGGGAAATAAGATAGGAGATGATATATTTATTACAGCTGCCAAGGAAGTCGGAAAGGACGGTTCCATTGACTGTTATGCTACGTTATATAACAGAACGGCACTTTCGATTATGGAATCCGAAAAACCAAGGAGCGTGTGGGAGCGTTCCCGTAAGCAGATAGTTGAAGAGGATGGTATTAAACCTAATTTTTGTATAGTAATCACATGCTGTATTATGGTAGATAACTATATCGGTCATAAACTGCTTAGTGAATATTGTAATACATTGAATAATAATTATGGGGGATTTATTGGTATGTCCGGAAAAGGCGAACAGATGGATTTCAAGCATTTGAATCAGTCTTCTGTTATAGCAGTTTTCGAGTAAAACAATTGTGAGGGATTATGAGACGTTTTAACGATGGAATGGTCTATACCAATGAAAAATGTATAGGATGTAACAAATGTATCAGGGTTTGTCCTGTTAACGGAGCCAACGTTTCTGTATTTGAAAATGACAGTTCAACGATAATGGTTTCTTCCAAAAAATGTATACAGTGCGGAGCCTGTGTTCCCGCATGTAGTCACGGTGCCCGTAAATATCATGATGATACGGAAGATTTCTTTAGAGCGCTTGAATCGGATACCAAGGTTTCGCTGCTTGTTGACCCGACATTTTATCTTCTTTATAAGGATTCATTCAAAGGAATATTGGGATATCTTAAGTATCTGGGAGTTCAAAAGATATACGACATAGGTTTTGGCGCTGAAATTTCGGCTTATGTACATGCCAAGTATTTAAGGGACAATAAGGATGATCCGAAGAGGGCGTTTATTGCCAATTCATGTAGTGCCGTTACCACATATGTGGAGCACTACGAGCCGGATATGCTTGACTGTCTGGTTCCTGTTCAGTCACCTACTCTTTGTACGGCTATTTATGCAAAAAGATATATGGACGACCATAACGTCCTTGCGGTATTAAGCCCGTGTCCTGCCAAGAAAGCCGAGATGCAGGATACGACAAATATCATAAGTTATAATGTCTGCTTCGAGAATCTTATTAATAAGATTAAAGATGTGGATTTGTACGCATATTCGGGTACTATGGATGTTACGGCCAACAGTATCGGAGCTTTATCAACGACCCGTTACGGCTTTAAGGAGATGATGGAGCTCCTTTTGGACAAAGATATGCCTATAGGCGGTTCGGAAGGATACAATAAGAACGCGGTTCTTAACCTTAAGTGCGAAGCACTTGATGCTGATATCAAACCGGGATTAATATGTATTTCCGGATGCCAGAACGGATGTCTGGGCGGTGCCGGCGTACATATGAAGAAATCAAGCTTTAAGACAGTAGCCGTTAATATTAAGGCTATAGGCCGTGAACTTGCTAAGACAATTCAGGGCAGAGGGAGTGCACATGAGAATTTCCTTATGCTTGAAAAGCAGATGCAGGAGCTGGGAATCAATCATGATGATTTCTCAAGAGAGTATTTCAATTCCTACAGACAGATGTCTATGGTTCCGGAATCCACTTACGAAGATATATTTAATGCGATGTACAAAAATACACCGCTTAAACGCCATATAGACTGCGGTTCCTGCGGTTACAATACCTGCCGCGAAATGGCTGAGGCAATTGCATACGGCTACAATAAGATGGAAAACTGTATTCACTATATGCATGATGAACTGCTCATGCGTTACTATACGGATGCACTTACCAAGATCCCGAATTCGGAAGGATTCAGGAACGATGTTCAGTATCTGTATGACAGAAATCCGGATACACAGTATATTATCGGAGTTGTTTCGATTAACAGACTTAATCTTATTAATGATTTGCACGGATTTAGCTTAGGTGATGCCGTTATTCGTAAGGCTGCTCAAATCTGTACTCAGTTCGTGGAAAGCTGCGGCGGATGTTGCGGACGACTGGGCGGCGGTGAATTCCTGGTATGCTTCGAAAATACAAAGGAAGCAATTGATTTGATTTCAAGTGCTTATACATATTCCTTTGCAGATATAGGAGTTTCGTTCCCTCTTAGTTTCAGAGCAGGTCTTTTCGTTGACAAAGACAGAATTGAAAGCATAGATTCAATGACTAACTACGCTTCGCTGGCAAGAGACAGAATCGAAGAAGACGGTATAAGTACATGCCTGTTCTACAATGAAGAATTAAGAGAACGTCTGGCTGCAGAGGCAATGGTTACATCTCAGATGATTGCGGCTATCGAAAAAGAAGAGTTCGTAGCATATTATCAGCCACAGTTCTCACACAGAACAAAGAAGATAGTGGGTGCGGAAACTCTGTGCAGATGGATTAAGAAGGACGGCTCGGTTATTTCACCGGGACTGTTTATTCCTATTTTTGAAAAGAACGGATTTATCAAACGACTTGATAAATATATGTGGGAGCTTGCGTTTAAATCGGCCAAGGAATGGTCGGAAAAAGGATATAAGCCGATTCCTATTTCCGTTAATATTTCCAGAGTATCACTTGATGAAAATGATTTCGTTGACACCATTAACAAGTTATATGCCAAGTATCCCATAGATCCGTCACTTCTACACTTTGAAATTACCGAGTCGGCATATTCGGACAGACAGGATGTGGTTGCAAAGAAGATTAATGCCCTTCGTAACTTGGGATTTATGGTGGCAATGGATGATTTCGGTTCCGGATATTCATCGTTAAACGTATTAAAGGATATGCCTCTAGATATTCTTAAACTGGATATGGGCTTCTTACGTGGCCGTAACCAGGAAAAGGGTGAGAGTATTATTCGAAATGTAGTTGCTATGGTAAAGGAACTTAATCTTGAAGTAGTATCCGAAGGTGTTGAGACCATGGATCAGGCAGAGTTCTTAAAACACGTAGGCTGCGACATTATTCAGGGTTATCTGTACGCAAGACCAATGCCGCAAAATGAATATGAGGAACTTATCAAAAATAGTTAGTTTACACTAATGAGAAATGAGTGAGCCCATGTATAACATGGGCTCGTTAAATTATTTAAAGGAAGAGGATAGCATGGTAGTTGAGACAATAAGCACAATTGATGAATTATTGCAGTTCGTTAGCGGATTAAAGGAAAAGCACAGTCTTAGATTGTGGTACAGAGGTATGGAGGATGCACTTATGCCTCTTATCCCGTCAATTCAAAGAACAAAGCGACGTATTGAGGTGGAAAGATTCATTACGAATGATTTTTATATGAAGGCCAAGCAGATAATGAATAATCCTCCCGAAAAGAAGAATTATGCTGCGTGGGTTTCGATAATGCAGCATTATGGATTACCAACAAGAATGCTTGACTGGTCACAGTCACCCCTTATAGCTTCTTTTTTCGCCTGTGAGACGTATAAAGAACATCCGGAATTGGATGCGGCAGTCTGGGTAATTATTCCGGATGAATTTAATGAAACACAGGGCTTTGGTAAATGTATCTATCCCATTGATGCGGAAACTACTCAGGAAATGCTCCTTCCGGCCTTTAAGCATAATCATCATAATCATGAACTGGATGACAGAATCCTTGCGGTAGCATCTACGGAAAATAATCTTCGTATGTATTCACAGCAGTCGAATTTTACGGTACATAATTCACTTAAGAGACTGGAAGATATATGCGATGAAAATACACTTTATAAGATTGTGATACCCAATGATAAGAAGAAGTATTTCATTGATTCACTTCGTGTGTTTGGGATTACCGAAGGGTCAATATATCCGGACCTTGATCACATATCCCGTGATTTGAAACATTTTTATGATATATAAATAGGAGAAAATAATGAAAATTGTTTTGAAACATTTGACGAAAAAATTTCCCAATAGGAACAAGAAGCAGGGTGGTGACGTTATTGCCGTAAGCGACTTTGATTTTGAAATTCCGGACGGAACGCTGGTGGGGCTCCTTGGTCCTTCAGGTTGCGGCAAAAGTACAACCCTTAATTTAATATGCGGACTTGAAACTCCGACCGAGGGTGAGATTTATTTCGGAGATGATAATGTAACTAAACTGCCTCCCGAGGTAAGAGGTGTAGGCCTTGTGTTCCAAAGCTATGCGCTCTACCCTCATCTTACGGTATTTAAGAATATTCAGTTCCCTCTTGAAAATCTTAAGGGAGATAAGAAACTTACCAAGGAAGAAATGGCCAAGCGTGTTATGGAAGCGGCAAAGCTTGTTCAAATCGATCAGCTTATGGAACGTAAGCCTTCCGAATTATCAGGCGGTCAGCAGCAAAGAGTTGCTATAGCAAGAGCTCTTGTTAAGATGCCGAAGGTATTGCTGCTTGATGAACCTTTATCAAACCTTGATGCCAGACTTCGCCTTCAGACGAGAGAGGAAATAAGAAGAATTCAAAGAGAAACCAAGATTACAACGATTTTCGTTACTCATGATCAGGATGAGGCAATGAGTATTTCGGATATTATTGTAGTTATGAAGGAAGGTGTGCTTCAGCAGATGGGCAAGCCACAGGAAGTTTATGACAATCCTGTCAACCTGTTTGTTGCCAAGTTCCTGGGAACTCCGCCTATTAACGTATTTGAAGGTGAAGTTAGAGGTGGCAGAATTTATATTGGGCAGGATGCTGTTTTGGATGCACCCGAGGTTGCCGATAAGAAGATTTATGTGGCAATAAGACCGGAAGGATTTATTCTTGACGAAAACGGTCCTTTTGAATGTAAGCTTAACAGAATTGAAGTTATGGGACGTGATGTTTCCATTGTTTCAACCCACGATAATCTGCTTAATGACAGCGGAACAATCCGCTCCATTATTAATGCTGAAAATGAGGTGGATGCTTCAAAAGAAACTGTACGCTTTGGACTTAAGAAGAATAAGGTATTTATTTTTGATGCCGAAACGGAAGAAAGAATTAATTACTAAGAGGATGTACATATGACAGGCAACAAAAGCATAAAAGGCTGGTTATACCTGATTCCTGCAATCCTATTTTTAGGTGCATTCATGGTATATCCCCTAATAGATGTATTTATATATTCCTTTGAAGAAGGATACAATTTCGCCTCCGGTTCCTATTTCGGAACGGGAGCATACAATTATTCTTATGTGCTTCATGACGGGTATTTTCTGCAGGCACTTAAGAATACATTTATTCTGGTTATTATTACTGTTCCTGTTTCGACGGGACTTGCACTTATTATATCTTTGGCATTAAGTTCAATTAAGAAGTTGCAGGATTTGTTTCAGACCGTATATTTTTTGCCCTATGTAACAAATACACTGGCAGTTGGTCTTGTTTTTATGATTCTGTTTAAGAAAACGGCATATTCTGACGGCCTTATTAATATTCTGATTGAGGCATTCGGCGGTAAGGGAGTTGATTTTATCGAAGGCCCTTACTGGGCGAAAATGTTCGTGCTTTGCTTCTATACGGTTTGGATTGTAATGCCCTTTAAGATTCTTATTCTTACAAGTGCCCTGGCCTCCGTTAAGCAGGTTTATTACAATGCAGCCAAGGTGGACGGAACAGGCAGATTCAGGATTTTTTACAAGATAACGCTTCCTATGATTTCACCAATGATTTTTTATCTTGTTATTACAGGATTTATTGGTGCTTTTAAGGCATATTCCGATGCGGTTGCGTTATTCGGAACCGACCTTAATGCAGCCGGTATGAATACGATTGTAGGTTATGTTTATGATATGCTTTACGGAAATTCGGGCGGTTATCCTTCCTATGCATCCGCAGCGGCAATCATACTTTTTGTTATTGTTATGACTATTACCTGCATTAATCTTCTTATCAGTAACAAGACGGTTTCGAGGGGATAAAGATATGGATTACGAAAAAATAGAGCTTAAGGAAGTGCGTAACAGACGCATTAGAAATACAATTATTTATATCTTTTTGGGAATATGGGGAATTATAGTTCTGTTCCCTTTTTACTGGATGATTCTGTCATCTGTCAAAAGCTACAGCGCGTACAACTCAGAGTATATTCCGAAATTTTTTACATCAAGTCCCACAATGCAAAACTATATTGATGCATTCACGACTGTTTCCCTGGGCAGATATCTTGCAAATACACTGATATTTACCCTTGTTACAACTGCAATAATGCTGGTTGTTATTACCCTTGCGGCATTTGCCTTCGCTCGACTTGATTTTAAGGGCAAAGATATAGTATTTACTTTGTTTTTGTCCCTTATGATGATACCTAATGAACTTGTTGTAATTACGAACTTTGCAACCATTACAAATATGGGACTTCGTAATACTTTTACGGGACTTATTCTTCCGTCGGTAACATCGGTATTCTATATTTATCTGCTTCGTGAGAACTTTCAGGGAGTATCGGATGACCTCTATTATGCGGCCAAGGTTGACGGCACTTCGGATTTTAGATATTTGATAAAAGTGCTTATTCCCATCTGTAAGCCTACCATGATTACAATAGTAATTCTTAAGGTTATCGAATGCTGGAATTCCTTCGTATGGCCTCGACTTATTACGGATGATGAAGCTTATTTCCTTGTTTCGAACGGAATTCAGGAAATAAGAGAGAACGGTTTCGGAAGAGAGAACATTCCTGCCATGATGGCAGCAGTTGTTGTAATTTCTATTCCGCTTATTATTTTGTTCCTTATTTTCCATAAGAAGATTATGGCCGGCGTAGCCCAGGGAGGTACTAAGGGATGATTAAGTTTAGAACCTTTAAGACCGGTATTAACAGAATGAATTGTTTATTAAGATTATTTGTTGCGATTATGCTCGGAACAGTATGTATATCTTTGTGTGCCTGTCACGGAACTAAGGGCATGGAGGCTTTTGAAGTACCCGACACGTTCGATGAATCCCGTACTTATGATATTACCTTCTGGGCCAAGAACGATACGAACAAAGCCCAGACCAATGTCTATAAGAAGGCTATTGAGGACTTCCATACGCTTTATCCGAATATAAACGTAACACTTAAACTGTATACGGATTATTCCAAAATTTATAATGATGTAATTACCAATATTTCAACAAATACAACACCTAATGTATGTATTACATATCCTGACCATATAGCAACTTATTTAAGCGGCGTGAATACTGTGGTCTCCCTTGACGGGATTATGGATGATCCCCGGTATGGTTTTGGCGGAAGTGAACTTAAATATGACGGTCCTGCCAAAGACGAGGTTATTGGGAAGTTCCTTGATGAAGGAATTCTTAACGACAGGCATTATGCTCTTCCCTATATGAGATCAACCGAGGCACTTTATATTAATAAAGATATGGTTGAAGCCTTGGGATACACTGTTCCTGATGTGGTAACATGGGATTTTGTGTATGAAGTATCCGAGAAGGCAATGGAAAAGAATGCCGACGGAACTTATAAGATTAACAAAGATAATGTACTTATTCCTTTTATCTATAAGTCTACCGACAATATGATGATTCAGTCCCTTAAGCAGCTTGATGCACCTTATTCTTCCGAAACGGGCGAGGTGCTTATGTTTAATGATACCACATCATCTATTTTAAAAGAGGTTGCATCCCATGCCGAATCGGGGGCATTTTCGACATTTAAGATTTCAAGTTATCCTGCCAATTTCCTAAACGCAGGTCAGTGTATATTTGCTGTGGATTCAACGGCAGGTGCTACCTGGATGGGAACGGAGGCTCCCCTTTGCGATATAGCTAAAGAAGATATCGTACCCTTTGAAACGGTTGTAAGAATGGTTCCTCAGTATGATGCGAATAATCCCAAAATGATTTCACAGGGACCGTCCATTTGCATCTTTAATAAATCAGACAGCGGCGAAGTTCTGGCATCCTGGTTGTTTGCACAGTTTTTATTAACCAATGATGTACAGATAGGTTATGCCAAAACGGAGGGTTATGTTCCGGTAACCACCAAGGCCCGTGAAACTCAGGAATATATTGATTATTTATCATCTGCCGGAATTGATAATAATGAACATTATGACGTTAAAATCGAAGCAACAAAGATGCTTCTTGATAATACCGACAACACTTTTGTTACTCCCGTATTTAACGGTTCGGCTTCCGTTCGTCAGGCAGCAGGTGAAATGATAGAAGTGGTAACCAAATCCGTGCGACGCAAGAAAACGGTGGACGACGAGTTTATTACGAAAACCTATGAGGATGTTTCGAATCTTTATAAGCTTGGTGAAATAAGTACAACCTCAGGTGCTAAAAGGGATCTAGGCCCCTTGCCAGGTGGAGCGGTTGCATTGCTTGTTACCTTAGGATGTGTCTGGGTTCTTATCGGAATATATTTTGTGTGGGATAAAAAGAAACACAGTAAGAAATAAGTCGATATATCTTTACAAACGCGAAATGACATGTTATTTTAAAAGTGTAAAATAACATGTCATTTTTATATATTATTATTTTCGTTAGGTGTATATGGACAATTCGTTAAATCAATCAACATACGAACAACTTAAAAAAGATATACTGACCTTTGCTTTAAAGCCGGGGGATACGGTTTCTGCAGCCAAGGTGGCGAATCGTTACAATGTGAGTCGTACTCCTGCAAGGGAAGCACTTGTGAAATTGGAAACCGAGGGACTGGTTGATATAATACCGCAATCAAAATCTGTCATTTCGCGAATCAATCTTAATAAGGCAAAACAGGAATGGTTCATAAGACAATCTCTGGAGATGGCTATGGTGGGCAGAGTAATTAATCATATTCAGCCTGAGGATATTAAAGAAATGAAGAAGTACAATAAGCAGATGACAAAGCTTATGAAACACAATCCGGATATTACCACCAGCTACGAGTATCAGTGTGCCGACAATGCATTTCATGCGGTAACATTCAGAACCGCAGGTGAGGAAATGGCACTATCGGTTATTTCAAATAATAATGCCAATTATTCCAGACTCCGTTTTTTAACGGAACTTGAAGATTCTTATCAGGGAAGAACAGTTGCAGGTCATGATGAACTTATATCTTTGTTGGAGAAGAAAGATAAAGAGGGCTATGCCAAAGCTCTTTCCCTTCACCTGGGACATATAATAAACGATATTTCACATTTGGAAAGAAAGTATCCAAATTATTTCATAGAAGAATAGGGGGCCTACAATGAAAAAATTCATGGATCAGGATTTTATGCTTGAAAATGACACAGCTAAACATCTTTATGAGAACTATGCCGATATGTCTAAGATTCCGGTAATCGATTATCACTGTCATATCAATCCTAGGGAAATTTATGAGGACAGACAGTTTGAGAACATTACGCAGGTGTGGCTTGGCGGCGATCACTATAAGTGGCGTCAGATGAGAACCTGCGGTGTGGATGAAAAATATATAACCGGTGATGCTTCCGATTATGAAAAATTTGAAAAGTGGGCGGAGTGTATGCCAAAGCTTATAGGCAATCCTCTTTATCACTGGTCTCATTTGGAACTTAAATATTATTTCGGCTATGAAGGAAATCTTAATCCCGATACCTGCAAGGAAGTTTGGGATATGGTTAATGCAAAACTCGGAACTAAGGAGTTTTCGGCACGTAACCTTATTAAGAAATCAAACGTAAAACTTATATGCACTACCGACGACCCCATTGATTCCCTTGAATGGCACAGGAAGATTGCCGAGGATGATACCTTTGACGTTAAGGTACTTCCTGCATGGCGGCCTGACAAAGCAATGTATATAGAAAAGGAAACATTTGCTTCTTATATTGCTAAGCTTGCTAAGGTGTCCGGAATTGCAATTAATTGTTTTGAGGATTTAAAGAAAGCATTAGTTAACAGAATTGATTACTTTGCATCTATGGGGTGCGTGATTTCAGATCACGGCATGGACTATGTGATGTGCGAAAAGGCTGATAATTCAACGGTTGAGGCTATATTTAAGAAGGCACTTTCAGGTGAAAAGATATCACGAACCGAGGAACTTCAGTATAAGAGCGCATTCATGCTGTTTGTAGCCCGTGAGTACAACAAACGTAACTGGGTAATGCAGCTTCATTACGGTGTCAAAAGAGATAATAACTCTTATATGTTTGATCGTATCGGACCTGATACAGGCTTTGACTGTATTGATGATTACACGCCTTCAGCTTCTCTTGCAAATTTCTTTAATGAACTTGCTAAAACAAATGAAGTACCTAAAACAATTGTTTATTCATTAAATCCGACGGACAATGCAGCCATCGGAACAGTAATCGGATGCTTCCAGCAGGGTCCTGTTAAAGGAAAGGTTCAGCAGGGAAGTGCATGGTGGTTCAATGACCATGTTACGGGTATGACGGACCAGCTTAAATCCCTGGCTTCATTATCGGCCCTTGGTAATTTCGTGGGAATGCTTACAGATTCGCGCTCATTCCTGTCATATACCCGCCACGATTACTTCCGTCGCATCCTTTGCAACCTGATAGGTTCCTGGATCGAAAACGGACAGTATCCCAACGACGACAAACTGTTAGCGCCCATAATTTTGGGCATCTCATATAACAATGCAGTAGAATATTTTGATTTCAAACTTGAGAAGATTTGAATTAGTGAACAGGGAACATGCTATATGTGTTAATCTGAGGGCATTGCCGAAAGTCGTTACTTGGCGAGGTCCTTACGAGCCTAGTAACGTGACCATTCGGCAGTTGAGCGGAAGCGCCCCGAAGATTAATATATATAGCAGGTTTCCGATTAAATAAAGGAGACAAGAAAATGAATAAGGTGTTAGAAGAAATTCAAAATTATGGGCTGGTACCGGTTGTGGTACTTAATGATGCAGCGGATGCAATTCCTGTAGCCAAGGCACTTTGCGACGGAGGCCTTCCTGTTGCGGAAGTAACTTTTAGAACTGATGCGGCAGAAGAGTCAATAAGATTAATATCAAAAGAATTCCCAGATATGCTGGTGGGTGCAGGTACTGTACTTACGGTTGAACAGGTTGATAAAGCTGTGGAGGCAGGAGCCAAGTTTATTGTAAGCCCCGGATTTAATCCTAATGTGGTTAAGCATTGTATTGATAAAAATATACCGGTTGCTCCGGGCTGTAATAATCCGTCAAATATGGAGCAGGCAATGGAAATGGGACTTGATGTTGTTAAGTTTTTCCCGGCAGAGCAGTCAGGAGGCGTTAAGGCTATTAAGGCTATGGCAGCTCCCTATGTTAATCTTAAGTTTATGCCCACCGGCGGAATTAATGCCAAGAATTTAGCGGATTATCTTTCTTTTAATAAGATAATTGCCTGCGGCGGAAGCTGGATGGTATCGGGAGACCTTGTTAAGAATAAGGAGTTTGATAAGATTGCCGAACTTACTAAGGAAGCAGTTGCAAAGGTTGATGCAATTCGCAATCCCAAGGCACCGGAACCTGTTAAGAACGGCGCTAAGTCAATATCTTTTAAGCCCGGTAAAAAGGTAGTTACCATGGGCGAAATTATGCTTCGTCTTTCAACTCCCAATAATGAAAGATTTATTCAGGCAGATGAATTTGATGTAAATTACGGAGGCGGTGAGGCTAACGTTGCGGTTTCCCTTGCCAACTTCGGATATGATACGGAATATGTTACGGCACTACCTGCTAACCCGATAGGTGACAGTGCAATAGCAGCTCTTCGCAAATATAACGTAGGTACAAAGTATATAAGCCGTTCCGGTGACAGAGTGGGAATATATTATCTTGAAACGGGATCTGCCATGAGAGCGTCAAACGTGGTTTATGACAGAGCTCACAGTTCTATTTCGGAAGCAAAGATATCGGAATTTGATTTTGATGCTATCTTTAAAGATGCCAGCTGGTTCCACTTTACCGGAATTACTCCCGCTATTTCCGATTCTGCAGCGCAGCTTACAAAGGCAGCATGTATTGCTGCCAAGAAAAATGGTGTTACTGTATCCTGCGACCTTAATTTCCGTAAGAAACTATGGACATCGGATAAGGCAAAGATGGTTATGACAGACCTTATGCAGTATGTTGATGTATGTATCGGAAATGAAGAAGATGCCGATAAAGTACTGGGATTTAAAGCTGAAAATACAGATGTAACAAAGGGCGAACTTAATCTTAAAGGATACGAGGAAGTATTTAATAAAATGGTTGATACCTTCCAATTTAAATATGTTATTTCATCACTTCGTCAGTCAGTTTCAGCTTCCAACAACGGATGGTCCGCATGCATTATGGACGGAACAACGCGTAAATTCTATCATTCCAAGACTTATTCGATTACTCCTATTGTTGACAGAGTAGGTGGCGGAGATTCCTTCGCAGCCGGCTGTATATGCGGACTCCTCGATGAACTTGGCATGGAAGAGGCATTGGAGTTTGGTGTTGCGGCTTCTGCACTTAAGCATACAATTCCCGGTGATTTTAACTATGTAACAAGGGCAGAGGTTGATAATTTAAAGGGCGGTGACGGCTCCGGTCGTGTACAAAGATAAACTTGTATACTTTTGACAGGTGTTGCACTTTATGAGATTAGTTGTATAATTAACCTGTTTGTTATTAACTATGATTTTTTTTAAGGAGGAGAATTATGAAAAAATCATTATTAGTTGCTGTTCTTGCATCAGCAATGGTTATGCTTGCTGCTTGCGGTAAGACAGAAGAACCTGCAGCTGCTGCTACTGAAACAGAAGCTGTTACAGAAGACGTAGAAGCTACAGAAGCTGTTGAAGCAGAAGTAGAAGAAGTTGAAACAGAAGTTGCTGCCCAGCCTGCAGCTAAGGGCGAAGGCGTTATGACATATGATGACTATATGGCAGCTGCTGTTGATACAGAAGTTACAGTAGAAACATATGTACAGGCTGCTAACTCATGGTGGGATGGTAAGATTACTGTTTACTCAGCAGACCAGGATGGTGCTTACTTCCTTTATGATATGGCTTGCGCTGAAGAAGATGCTGCTAAGCTTGTTCCCGGAACCAAAATTAAGGTTACAGGATTTAAGTCAGAGTGGTCAGGTGAAGTTGAAATCATCGACGGTACATTCGAATTCGAAGATGGAGATATATATGTAGCTGACGTTCAGGACATTACAGAATTCTTCGGAGCGCCCGAGCTTGCTGATTTCATGAACCAGAAGTTCTCTGTTACAGGTGCTGTAGTAGAAGCTTCAGTAGATGCTGACGGTAACGAAGCTGACTGGCTTTACAACTGGGACGGTTCAGGTGAAGAAGGAAACGATGTATACTTCAACGTTAACATTAACGGTGAGTCATACGCTTTCTTAGTAAGAGCTTACCTTACAGGTCCTGAAACAGAAGTTTACCAGGCTGCTAAGGAATTAAAGGTTGGCGATACAATCGACTGTGAAGGTTTCCTTTACTGGTACAACGGGGCTAACCCTCACATCACATCAATCACAGTTAAGTAATTTAATTGTTTAATTGATTAAACTTAAATTAAGGGAGCATATCAGTCTGATATGCTCCCTCATTTTGCGGTGCGCCTAGCGGCGCACGTTTCTAACGGGTTAAAGTCCCGAATCCGCCCGGTAGTGGGAAGGATATAGCCGAAGGCAAGGGTGTCGAGGGCGACCTCGAATCTGAAGGAAGCTGGATGTGAGGAACACACTAACTCACGGGCAAATCTCCGGTCTGACGGACAGGAATCTCATATGAGGTCATGCATGAGGATAAGGCTGCCACACAAGCCAAAGTCCAATAACTACACGGAATCATGCATGATAAATGAGGCAGATGGATGGAGAGGAAGAAACGTGTGGTACCTAGGGAGGTCTGTGCGATATGCCTTGAAAGAGGTAACCATTGCCTAAAGCAATGCTGAACGCACAGAAGTCAGCAGAGGTCATAGTAGCCGAGAGGTGAAGGACCGAATCAGTAGGAGTCTTGAGTATAACCGAGAAAGGAGGAATGACTATTTATGACAGAAAACATCGAGAACAATGGCTGTTCGCAAAGGGATAGTGCGGAACACGAAGAGTATGCGAAAGCGTCCAGGTCATTCAATCGGATATGGAAAGAAAGAGACAGTGCACAGCCGAAACTTTTGGAAGCGATACTGTATAAAGATAACTTTAACAGAGCGTATAAGAGAGTTAAGGCAAACAAGGGAGCGCCAGGAATAGATGGTATGACCATTGAAGAGGCTCTTCCGTATCTAAAGGAACATCAACAAGAGTTAACCGACCGCATTTATCGTGGAAAGTATAC
>JAZUIS010000064.1:0-47964 GCA_045642345.1 Lachnospiraceae bacterium | reverse complement strand
CTATAGATAAGATACTAGAGAATGAGTCCAATAAGGTTCTTATTTTTCAGAGAAAGAATATTAATTTTGCAAAATGCGTTTTTAACAACAGATATTATAAAGGGATTGATATTTTATCAGTTGATTTTGTGATAGCTCCATTAGCTGATGGTAAAGTTGATGATGTGATGACTTATTATAGGGATAAGGAAAATTTATTTAGAAAATCAATTTGTTTTTATAATTATTTAAAACCACAATACTACAAAATGAAACAGTATGTTTTTAAAAAGCAAGGGTTATGCTCTGTAAAAGACGTAATTTCAGTACAAAATCTTTTGCAAGGAGGCAGACTATATGAGAAAAAAGATGAGAATTTATAGGATAATTGATAATGTTATGAATTATTCAAAAACAGAAGCCAATAAAGAATTGTCATATGATTCTGTAAAAAATGCGGTTGTCTCATATTGTGAAAAACATCCTAAATCTTTGTTTAAGACACATGTTGGGGATGACCATGCTGCAAGGCAGATAGCATCTAATTTGTCAGGGATTAAAATATGGTAAATTCACACACTAATATTCAGTAAAGAAAGAGTCGTAATATAACGACTCTTTTTAATAAGTAGCATTCTAGGAATAATATTTTTGCCTAAAATGACAGAGACACCGCTTTCAATTACATATTATCGGTAACCAGGGATTGTGAAAAGATAGTTTCGATTATGCTGGCAAAAGCAATGGATATGGAGGAAATATGGGTAATTCATTAGAACACAGAAAAGCAAAATTAAGAATTCAATTGGTAGACAAAAGCGGCAATGCTTTGCCTAATACGAAGGTGGAAGCGAAACTGGTGAATCATCAGTTTTTGTTTGGATGCGGAGCATTTGATTCACTTCCGGCGACTTCACCGATTGATATGAGTAAAGTTGATTTTTATCAGAAGATGGATATCCCGGATAAGAGTTTTTTTGAGGATCGGGTTAATAAGTGGCTTGAGGTATTTAATTACGGAACCATACCTTTTTATTGGGGACAATATGAATCCAAGGAGGGCGAACCTCTTATTGACAGTCGAATGCGTGCTGCCAAGATGCTTAAAGAAAATAATGTAAAGGTTAAAGGTCATCCTTTGTGCTGGCATACGGCCTGTGCAGATTGGCTTATGGAGTACGATAATGCAACAATTCTCCAAAAACAATTGGACAGAATTAACCGTGATGTTTCGGAATTTAAGGGTGTTGTTGACATGTGGGATGTTATTAACGAGGTTGTGATTATGCCGGTTTATGACCGCTATGATAACGCCATTACCCGTATATGTAAGGACCTTGGAAGAGTCAGACTGGTTAAAGAGGTTTTTGAGGCCGCTAAGGCTGCCAATCCGGAAGCTGTGTTGCTGATTAATGATTTTAACCTGTCGGAAAGTTATAGAATTTTGATTGACGGTTGCCTGAATGCGGGAGTTCCGATATCGGCTATAGGAATTCAGACGCATCAGCACCAAGGATATATGGGAAGAGAAAAATTGGAAGATATTCTGGAGCGCTTTTCAACTTTTGGTTTGCCGCTGCATTTTACCGAAAATACTTTGGTATCCGGACATATTATGCCCGCGGATATTGTGGATTTGAATGATTATCAGATAGATGAGTGGCCGTCTACTTCGGAGGGTGAAGAACGTCAAAAAAATGAATGGGCTCAGATGTATCGTATATTGTTTGAACATCCTCTCGTGGAAGCAATAACGGGATGGGATTTTGCAGATGGTGCATGGCTTGGTGCCCCCAGCGGACTTATACGAAAGGATAATTCTTTAAAGCCTTCATATTATGAACTAAAACGTCTTATTCATGAGGAATGGAATACCCAAACAGAGGGCATGACCGATAAGGATGGTATTATTACACTTGAAGGTTTCAAGGGTGAATATCGCATTACGGCTTATGGACAAAGTATATCATTTGTACTTGATGGAAAGTCTGATGCTAACGAAATAACCAAATTGGTTTTAGGATAATCGACCAAGAAGAAAGAATACACTGAACAGAGACTACTGAATGATAGGAAGAGTATGAACAATACAATTGTAACACTTAAAAAGGGTGAAGGAAGATTACTTAAGCAAGGCGGATTGTGGATTTTTGACAATGAAATAGATACTATTACAGGTTCCTTTAAGAACGGGGAAGTTGTTAAGGTCAGGGATTTTGACGGATATCCTTTGGGACAGGGGTATATCAATCAAAATTCCAAAATCCGAATTCGAATGTTATCAAGAAATATTGATACGGTAATCGATGACGAGTTTTTCAAAATGCGTCTTCAAAATGCATGGGATTATCGAAAAACGGTGCTAAAATCCGAGGACCTTAATGCGTGCAGGATAGTATTTGGCGAAGCTGATTTTTTACCGGGTATTACGATAGATAAATATGATGATGTACTTGTAGTGGAGGCATTGACGCTTGGTATCCTAAATTATAAAGATATGATTGTCGATTTGCTTAAAGATATCCTAAAAAATGACGGGATTGTCATAAAAGGTGTATATGAAAGAAGTGATGCCAAGGAACGTAAAAAAGAAGGACTTACATCGTTTAAGGGATTTATCGGACCTGAGTTTGATACAGATATCGAAATAGTCGAAAATAACGTTCATTATATGGTTGATGTTGTAAACGGCCAAAAGACAGGCTTTTTCCTTGACCAAAAATATAACAGACTTGCTATGCAACGAATTTGCAAAGGCAAGACGGTGCTTGACTGCTTTACTCATATGGGGACTTTTGCCTTAAATGCCGGATGCGGCGGGGCTAGGGAAGTTACCGGTTTGGATATTTCGGAATATGCTATAGAACAGGCAAGAAAGAATGCTACGCTTAATAAACTGGACGAGCGGGTTAAATTCCGTGTTGCCAATGTGCTTGATGAGCTTCCGAAGTTGAATGCCAAAGGTGTTAAGTATGATGTTGTTATTTTGGACCCTCCGGCTTTTACCAAGTCGAAGGATGCAACCAAGAATGCAATTAAAGGCTATAGAGAGATAAACATTCAAGGGCTTAAGCTTGTTAAAGACGGCGGATATTTTGCCACATGTTCATGCTCACATTTTATGACACAGGAACTTTTTACCAAGACTGTAAAGGAAGCTGCCAAATCGGCTCATAAGAGACTGCGACAAATTGAGTTTAGAACCCAAAGTCCGGATCACCCGATTCTTTGGGCAGCAGATGAGTCATATTATCTGAAGTTCTATATCTTCCAGGTGGTGGATGAAAAATAGGTTCACATTACGGCAACGAAAATAGCTGTGCGCAGAATTTGCCACATAATGCTTTCTATAATTGACGTTAAATGTACGTAATGGTTTATAATAAAAAACGTAAAATAATACGAGAGGGCATATCTTAATAATATGGACAAGGAATGGCTTACGAAGAATAAGCTATCTGTTAACTTAGATTCGGAATAACAGAAGCTTAAATACAAATTGTATGAGATTATAGATAAATAACGCCTTAACGTCTCAATACACAAATTTTGGCATGCATGATAAAATAATATTAGGGTAAAAATCTTGCAAAGGCGGGGGAGACATTATCTTTGTGGCAAAAGCCGCTAAAATGTGATAATCGGTATTTTCCGGCGATGAATCTGATGATTACCGAACGATGCAATTATACCTGTCTTCATTGCTTCAATGCTTCCGATAGCAGTCATCTTCAGAACGGTTTTCGCGTCAAGGTACAGTCCAATGTTCACAGGAAAAATGTTCAGAGTATGCTTGCTACAGCAATACTCTTGAATGATATAGGTGTGGAGGAAATGCGTATTATTTGTACGACGGAGTCTCCACGTTGGGTGCAAAATGCCGGTGATGCGTGCCTTACTTTCGAGAAGTATTTCGATACGATGCTCGAATTTATTAAGGATTATGTTAAGACAAACTGTAATATGGAAATATTTTGAAGGCGGATATATGCAGAAGTTAGAAACTGCGTTGAAAGGATATACCAATTTGTTACCGATACAATAGGTAGTCTGTTGCTATGGTTATAATGTGGAAAAAGGACCGTCCCTATAGTATAATAAGCCTATGAAGAAACATATTTTTTTATGGGTATTGCTTAGCTTAACTGTAATAGGTCTGATTTTTAGCGGAATTTGTTGTTATACGCTTTATACAAAGAATGCAGTCCTTCAACAGGAAAAGGATGAATTGCGTGCCCAGATAAAAGAACTTAAAAAGTCCATGAGAAAAACGGAGGCTGACTATAAAAAGCAGCTAAAAGCCGTTACAAAAGCGCAGCGGGGGAAACCGGGAGACGGAGTTGATATACCTCCGGCAGTGGAGCCCAAAGAAGACCTTGTAATAAGTGTGTGGTCATTTACGGACGAAGTACCCACTATGATTCAAAATTATATAGATATGCACCCCAACTGCGGGATAACTATGGCATCAACCATTATTCCCACGACGAACGGAACTTATTTACCGGCTCTTGATACGGCTTTATTAGACGGCGGGCCGGATGCCCCAGATATCTATGTTGTTGAGGAAGCTTTCGCAGGGGAATACATTCGCGGTGTTAAAGCAGGATATGCTATGCCTTATGCGGAATTGGGGATTGATGTTGAAGCAAGAATCGAGGAGGCTGATATTTCCCGTTATTGTGTTGAATTCGGAACCAATTCCGAAGACGAGCTTATAGGACTTGGATATCAGGGAACAAACGGAGTGTTTGCCTACAGAAGGTCAATTGCTGAAGAGTTGTGGGGAACTTCGGACCCCAATGTTGTTGCGTCAAAAATAGGCGCAGGAACAGGCAAATGGGATAATTTTTTTGAGACTGCCGAGCTTCTTAAAGAAGAAGGATATGCTATTGTATCCGGAGAAGATGATGTGTGGAAAGCCGTCGAAAACAGTGCAGATAAAGGCTGGATTTGTAACGGAGATTTTTATCTTGATCCGCAAAGAGAAATGTACTTGGATTATGCCAAAAAGCTTCACGATAACGGATATACCAACGGTACGACACAATGGTCGGAAGAGTGGTTTTACGGAATGCAGGATAGGGCGGAAAAACCGGTATTCGGTTATTTCGGACCGGCATGGCTTATTAATTATACACTTGAACCAAATTGCGGCGAAACATACGGTGATTGGGCGATTTGTGCGCCGCCCGTTGATTTTTTCTGGGGCGGAACATGGGTACTTGCCAATGAAGAGGCTGTAGCATATGATGAAGCTAAAAGGGAAGCTGTAAAGAAGATAATTGAGTGGATGACTCTTGACTGTTCAGCGGACGGACTTCAGTATTCGTTAGCCAACGGATACCTTGATAATTCTCCGGAGTGCGTAATTTCGGGGACAATTATGTCGGTTTCGGACGGCCAAAACGAATTCCTCGGCGGGCAGAATATGTTTGATGTATTGTCTGCAATTAATCAAAATGCCGCAGGTAATAATATTACCGGATATGATGAGACTATAAACGCCATATGGCTTAAACAGGTAAGAAACTATATTAACGGTTATGTAAGCAGAGAAAAAGCAATATCTGATTTCTTCAAAACAGTCGAAGAAACAGTAGGATAAAAATACATTTTGGAGCAAAGTACACATCCATGTGGAAAAAGGACCGTCCCTATGGAGAAACGAAAGATATTAAATACAATTATATTTATATTTTGTTCGATAGTAACAGCGAGTGTTATTTGGGTATTGTTGTTTAGAATTAAGCCTAACCTGAATGCACCCGGTGCCTTGGGCAGTGCTTGCATGGATATTGTCTGCATGTGTGTGCTGCTTATTTTAGTGCTCAGTGTGACGCTGGATAAAGAAAAAATGAGTCGAACAACAAGGCTGTTCCTATGTATGATGCTGGGAACCAAGTGGGCGCTGTTTTTTGACTTTTTGACATGGTCTGCGGACGGTTCTTTGGCATACGGAGGATGGACGTATGCGTTTACGATAGCATCATTGTGCAGCGGTTCTATTCTGGGTGCTGTTTTTGTTTTGTACCTTGCAAGCTATCTTGAGGAAATGTACGGTTGGAAACGTGCATGGCGCAGCGCAAAGATATGCTTTGTTTGTAATATTGTTGCATTCTTCTTAACTGTAACACTTGCGGTTACCAATACGGCTTTTGTGTTTGTGGACGGTCATTATGAAACAGGTGTACTTTATGATGCAATAACAGTGCTTCCGATATTAACACTTATCTATATGAGCGGATATGCCATAGCACATTTTAAGATTATAGGAATGCATGATGCTATTGCGGTTGCCGTATATATTTTGATTATGATTGTCGGTGCGGTAATGGAAGCTATATATGGAATCGGAACGACTTATGTTGCATTGACAATTGCTGATGTATTCATTTTTGTAATGCTTCAAAATCGAATGATTGACAAAACTAAGAAGCAAAAAGATTTACTTGCCGAAAAAGTTGATGAAGAAAAGAAGAATGTTGAAAAATGGAAGAAAAAGTCTAACACTGATGAGGTGACAGGGTTCTTTAATCGTCATGCATACGAAGCCGATATAGAAAGTTTGGCTAAGAATAAACTTAATGATGAATTCGTATATCTTTCAATGGATGTTAACGGATTAAAGGTTGTTAATGATACTTTGGGACATGATGCAGGGGATGAACTTATTGCAGGTGCCGGTGAATGTATGAAAAAGTGCTTTGGACTGTACGGTAAGCTTTACAGGACGGGCGGCGATGAGTTCGCAGCACTTATGAATATCAGCGACGCTGAACTTGAGGTTGTTAAGAAAGAGTTCAGTAAGATAACTCAGGAATGGACCGGCAAGCTGGTTGATAATCTTACAGTATCTTGCGGCTATGTCACCATGGCTGAAGTTAAGAATATGAATCTTCATCAGATGGCAGTGATGGCTGATAAGCGAATGTATGAGAATAAAACGAAATATTATCAGAAGAGAGGCATAGACAGGCGTGGTCAAAGAGATGCGCATGTGGCTCTTTGTGCCCTATATACCAAAATTCTTAAGATTAATGTATTGGAAGACACTTATCAGATAGTGAATATGAACGTTGATGAGAAAACTCAGCAGATGGGTTTTGCCCCGGAAATATCTACGTGGATGATTAACTTCGGAACTACAGGTCAGGTACATCCGGATGATTTGGGTGATTATCTTGTTAAGACGAAGCTTAGCAATATTAAAGAACATTTTGCCCAAACGAGATCACCTCTTCGAATTTTTTATCGTCGTATGATTGACAACGAGTATAAACAGGTAATGATGGAAATTATACCGGCAAGTGACTATAAGGTTGATGCGCAGAACCTGTTCCTATATGTAAAAAATATTGAACAGGAAGATTAAATCCCTATGCGTTATTAATAAAGTGTTTACATAATATCGTGACATGTAGTACAATAGAACGTGGTATATTCTGGTACTATGGCATATTGTACAATATTATGTAAAACGTGTTTTTAATAACGGGGGATTTGCGGCATGAAAAACGGACTTTTCAAACGAATTCTGGTTACTTTACTTTCGGCAATGCTTGTGGTTTCAACTTTGCCGGTCACTTCATTTGCAGCTACAGCCAAGAATGTTTCCGAAGCAGAAAGTGCATATTCCCGACTTAACAATGAAAGAATAGCAAGTGAGGCATATCAGGCCTTTCTTAAAGCAATGCGTACGGGAAACGACGCAGATATTATTGCTGCCTATAAACTTATTTCAAAATTAACCCCGACTCAAAGGGTTCATTTCTTTATTCTAAAATACAAGGATATATATAAATCTCTTCAAAAGAAAGGCGCCTATACGCTTTTTAATCCCGAAAAATATCTTTTGGAAAATCCGGATGTATTTGCATTAGCTAAACAAAAAGGTGTAGACCCTGTTGCGTTTGCACTTGAACATTATCTTTCGGAGGGTATTTTCGAAGGTCGTTCTTCCTGCACGGAGTTTGACCCGATAGTTGCAATTGTAGCTTATCCCGATGCAACCCTGGAGGCAATCGTTATTGAAGAAAAGCCTACGGAAGCAATAATTGCAAGCTTGCAAAATGCTTTTGCCGAAGCTTCCGGTACGCACACAACCGAAGGATATACAATCGGTTCCTTAAGACCGGTCTTGGATGATTTGACGAATATTAAACCTGAAGATACATATGTACTTGTGGTAAGTAAGCCGGGAGAGTCTGTTATGACAGCAGTTGCCAGCAATATATCGGGAAATGGCGGTAATTCGGACAGCGTAACTCCTGTAGAAATACCTTCGGGTTCCAATAATCCTTCCGGTGGGGGCGGTAATGCAGAACCCACATGGTATCCGGGACCTACCATAAGACCTACACAACAGCCGACAGCATCTCCGACGACATCGCCTACGATGTCACCCACACAATCACCTACACCGGTTAAAACTCCGGAACCGCATGATGGCCCGTTTAAACAGGTTATTATGGTGTATATGTGCGGTTCTGACCTGGAGAATGCCGATAATCCGACCGCTTCCGAGAGCATAGTGGAAATGCTGCAGTCTTCATTTAGCCAATCGGGTAATACTGAAGTATACATTTTGGCAGGGGGAGCTTCGAATTGGTATAACCCTGTAATGCAGAGTGATTTGGGCGGAGATAATTTGGGAAAAGTTGCATTATACAAGCTTGACAGTAAAAACTACTCGCCTTTGCCAAGCAAACTTGAGCCTGCAGATATAATTAATTCCAACAATGTTATTAAGATGAATGATTTCAGAATTACCGAAGACGGCGAAAACAATGTGTCGATGGGTGATCCCGAAACCTTATCGGGTTTTGTTAATTATGTCACGGCTAAAACAAATGCAGACGATTATTCTCTTATCGTGTGGAATCACGGCGGAGGCTTTAGCAACACAATATGCGCCGATGTAAATCATTCCGAAAGCGGAGTACCTGACGGTCTTTATGGAAATGAACTGGTAGAGGCTTTTGATAATATGGATTATTTGTCCGATACCGAAAATAAGTTTTCGGTACTTGGCTTTGATGCCTGCCTTATGGGACAGTATGAGATAGCCTATACACTTTCTCCCTACTATTGGAATATGGTAGGCACTTCACAACTTGAAACCGGGGACTTCGATTATAGAGCCGCAATAGCGCGTATGGATGCATATGCAGGTGACTTATATTCTTCAAGAGACGATTTCCTTGCAGATTTGTTAAGTACGGTTGCAGGTTCAAATCATACAGATGCCCAGGGACTGTACATGCCCTATACATGTTTTGACTCATATGAATTTTCGAAGCAGGATGATAACGGAAATACGATAAATGCATGCCTGGAAGATATGAGCGATAAGATGACGGCATTATTGCAGTATGATGAGACTGCCGGTTCGAATGCGGACGGTAACAGGCAGGCTGTGGAACTGTATCAGGCAATACGGAGAGCCCGTGCTCTTACAACGGTTTACGGAAATACCTATGCACCGGAAATGTATGACTATCTTGATATGGGTGAATTGTTCTATAACATGCATAATATGATTGGTGAACTGGTTGTAAAATATCCGGATAATGATGGGTACAAAGATATACTTTCTTCTGTTGAAGCTGTAATTGGCCATCTTAAGAGTGATGAGTTCGTATATCTTTCGTCGGCATACAAAGACGGAGGAAATCTGTATCAGAGTGTTGCTGTAAATCATGAAAGTTATGAAACATATCCTGAGGTATACAGATACAGTGAATTCTACAGAGCTTTGGGACTAAGCGATAAAATGCTGGGTGTAAGTATATTCGCTCCCATAAGGACAGCTATTACGGAAGATAATCTTAATAACAGATATATAGCTTTGGGTATGGAAGAATACGGCAAATATCTTGAAGCGTATGATAATATGGCACGAAGCGGTATTTATACGGAAACTAATGCAGGCGGTAATATTACGTATAATGAGGCTCAAAGAATAACAAAACTTGCACAAAGCGGTGTTAAATTCGAAGATTTGGCTGACGTTTCACATACGTCAATTAAGACAATTAACACCGGAAGAAAAGATACAAAATATATTTACGTGCCGCTTAAGTCGGATGATGATTATCAAAACACCGCCTCGGGAAGCAGCGAGTATTCATCCGGAAGTGCGGTTATAGACTTCGTGGATACAGCAACTGCAATTTACGTATGTGTAAGTCAGCATGCGGATTCTACAAATACGGGAGGCAATTATGCCGGTGATGTTCTTGTGGGATTTGATTTGGTTGAATTTAATAATCTGAGTATGGGCAACAAGTCGATTAATATCGGACTTGATCCGGAGAACACCGAACTTAAATATATTACCTCCTACAATGTGTGGGGAACCGGTGATGTGGCAGGTAAACAGCTTCGTGATATTGCAACATGCTTCGGAAGCGTGGAAGCAACGGAAACAAATCAGTTATTTGGTTCCAATGAAGGACTGTTTAAATATTTCAAGGGAATGGCTCAAAGAATTTTGTTTGACACCACGGAGCCTACACAGATTACCGAATTGCAGGTCGAAAACAATGCCAACATTTACTTCCTTGAAACACAGGATGGCGATGGAAATGTTTCCTATGCATTTAAGGGAATCGGTGTTTATGATTCGGGAAGTTCAGCGGAAGTTTATTACGAAACAGACACCATTAATTACCTGTCTTTCTACCATTTCCGTGTGAATGAAGAGAATAATAATGTTGAAGTTATAGAAACGCAAACTGATGATAACGGTAACAGATATGATTTGAATTATCATTTCTATGTTAATGGTGTAGAAGAAAATACACTTACGAATACCTATGATGTTAATATTGGCGAATGCTATTTATCGTACGGTGACAATATCGAAGATGATAAATTCGCAGTGGGAATCATTACCGATGAAAGCCCTATGGACATAATAGGAAATAATCTCACATATGATTCCGTAAGCTATACGGAAGATAACGGACACTTCGGTTATTATGATACTACCGATGTTAATGCCAATCCGATTAATGAACAGCAGATAGAACCTAAAGAACCTTTTATGAGTTCGGAAGAAATAACCGAAAGCGAAGAGGTTATTGTTTCGGAAGAGACGGCAGAAAGTGAAGAAATTATTGTTCCGGAAGAGACGGCAGAAAGTGAAGAAGTTCAGGAAACTCCCGTAACTGAGGAAGTTATTGAAAGCGAAGAAACTCAGCCTTCTGTCTGCGAGACTGTTGAAGCAGTTCTTGAAGAAGAAAAAATAGAGGTAATTAAGGAAGATGCATATCTTGGCGAAGAAGAGGAAAAGGAAGAAGATACCGAGTCTTCGGAGGATGCACAAGATTAAAGAATGAATAACCTTACACCAAAAGAAATCAAAGCAATATTCCTGGTGCATAATAAAGCTGATTACAGGAATGTTTCGCAATTAAAAGATTCTTTTAAGATAATTCAACAAAGAAAGATTTTGCAAAGTTCCAAGGCACTTCGCTACAAGAAGCGCCTTGCTTTGCTGTGCAAAGGCAAAAAGGATTATTCCTGTGTATTTTGTAAGGACAAAAAAACACAGGGAAAGGGGGTTATCTGTCCCTGGTGTGAGAATCTTTTAACCAATCTTTTGAACGGTGAAAGGATTGATGAAAAGATTATTAAAAATAGAATTAAGGAGCGTAAATCCCAGGCGGTAAGTAACGCATTAAGCTTATCAAAGGGGCTTGGAATCTTGGCGGTTATCTTAAGCGTGTTGATGCTCGCGGGCACTGTGTATATGCTTTTTACATCGTGGGCTACATATGATGAGTTATGCAATAAGGCATTAATGATTCCACAGGTTAGCGAATATCTGACGGACAAGAGTGCAAAGCCGGTAGAATCTTCAGGTGAGGAATTGTTCGGGTATATTGGAGCATCGTATGATACACTTTCGAAGAAACTTGGGGAATCCACAACCATGATAGGTGATAATATAAGATATTTTGAAACGGCCGGAGCGTCGGTTATAATAAATTCTGACACATCTGTCATAGAATACATAGATATAGACGGAACCGGAAGCATGCCTGTTACATTAATGGGAATAACTAACGGTATGATGAAGGAAGATGTGCTTAATACATTGTATTTACTGGGCTTACAGGAACCGTCGGCTGTTAGCGGGTCAACATATGAATACTACTTTAGGAATGAAGATGAAACATCTTCGGTAGTTATGTCCGTAACATTTGTAAATGATATTGTTACACTTGTAAGTGCGCAACTTCGGTGATTGCGTCGGAATATATTTTGGAGGAAGTAACATAATGATTTATTTACTGGGTGGAAGTTCCCATGTGGGCAAAACGTATTTTGCTCAAAAACTCATGGAGGAACTTAAAATTCCATATGTATCCATTGATCATCTTAAGATGGGTATGATAAGAAGCGGGTTAACGGACCTTACCCCGGAAGATGATTACAAAATGAGGTACTGGCTTTGGCCGTTTTTGTCAGAAATGATAAAAACAGCTGTTGAAAATAAACAGAGCATGATTCTTGAGGGCTGTTATTTTCCTCACAATTGGAAGGAGTCCTTTGATGATGAATATATGAAGGACATCAGAAATGCTTTTATAGTAATGAGTGAAAAATATATACGCAATAACTTTAAGAGTGTAGTGGATTATGCTAATGTAATAGAGGCGCGGCTTTGCGACGAACCGGATATGGAGCGCTTAATCGGATGCAGTCGCATGTTCAAGGAAGAGTGCATTAATAACAAAAGTAACTATATTGAAATAGATGATGTATTCGATGAAAAAGATATAATGTCAAAACTTCTTAAAATAGCGATGGAATAGAAATGAATTATAAGAGAAATATTGTAACGTTAATTGAAAGCTTTTTTGTGACTTGGGCCTTAAGTAAGGTCTTTTTGTTAAACCCCGGAAATATATTTAACGGGGTTATTTTTGTGATTGGGATATTAATTATCAATCATATTAAATCAATAATTGACGATGATGTAAGGACAATCAGAATTGCCCATATAACAAGTCTTATATTTACGGTATGCATAATGCTTTATGGAAGAGATTCCTATATAGGAGAACTGACGAACAGGTTCTTTAGACTGATTATCTTATGTAGCGTGTTTGTAGGACTTTTTATCGGATTTTATTATATGTTGCGGTATTTGTATCATGTGTTTTCATGTCCGAAGATATGGGGATATCTGCGCAGATCCGAAGATGATAAAGAGCCTGAGAACAAGTTGGTACGATTTTATGTAAACCACATTCAAATATTTACGTTTTTCATTTGTGTTATATGCTTTTTACCCTACTTCCTATATCAGTTTCCGGGAATTATGACGCCGGATTCTATTGTGCAGTACGAGCAGGCACTTCATATTACGGAGTATTCCAATCATCATCCGTGGATTCATACACTGATTCTTGAATTGTTCTATAATATCGGTCATTTATTTACGAATGACGATACTGTTGCAGCTTCGGTTTATACACTGGTTCAGATGTGCTTTATGGCTTATTGCGGCGCGTATGTTACGGAGACACTGTCCCGGCTTAAAGTCCGTAAGGGAATATGCCTGGCGGTTACATTGTTTTATGGGTTGGTGCCCTATAACGCAGTATTTGCCATAACGGTATGGAAGGATGTGCCCTTTGCGGGAATCGTGGCATTGTTTGTATGTACTTTGATAAGATTTGATATTTATTTGAATTCTGAGGAAAGAAGCAAGTCACAGAGCGCGGTTTACATAATATTAGTGGGCCTGCTGGCCTTTTGCCTGGGACTCTTTAGATCAAATGGTTTATATGCTCTTATAGCTCTTATACCGTTCCTTGCGGTTCATTATAAGAAATACATCAAAGTTATGTTAACCACAACGGTTATTCTTCTTGTTTTTATATTTTTGTTTAAGGGCCCCTTAATGAAAGCGTTTAACGTAAAGGGACCGGATACGGTTGAAAGCTTATCAATTCCGTTACAGCAGGTTGCAAATGTAATAGTTAACGACAGGAAAATTTCCGACGGATATATGAAAGAAATTAAGAATGTTGTTGACCTTACGTATATAAAAGAACTGTATGAGCCGACCTTCGCGGATAATATTAAAGAACTTGTCCGTGCGGGAAACGAAGAATATCTGGTGAATAACAAGTGGGCATTTACGAAAATGTATATTCACCTTGGCCTGCAGTATCCGGCAGATTATATTAAGGCATATGTCATGCAGACCTACGGATATTTTTATCCTGACAGAGATTATAACGTAGCCGATACGGAAGGTGTTGTTAATTCAAATATTGATTTTAAAAACACACCGATTATTGCGGGACCTGTAGTAGTAAAGGCTAAAGAAATATTGATTAAACTCGGCAATATGATTCCCGTCTACAGTCTGCTATGGAGCATGGGAACTATATTCTTTGTGCTGATTTTCGTAATCAGTCTTAACAGAGTACGTAATCGGAAAAACAGGAATTTATATCTTTTGCCCTATCTGTTGATTATGCTTACGATACTTATTGCAACGCCGGTGGCAACGGAGTTTAGATATGGGTATTTTATGATGTTTAGTATTCCGGTTATACTGTTTGGCGCATGTGGCGAAGATGTGAAGTAATACTATAGGTTATTGAAATATTTTTGTAATTTGAGAATAAAAAGTATGCTAAAGTTGACTAAGAGAATGCTTACTTAGTCAACTTTTTTAGAAAAAGCGGAGGTATTTATGGAACAGTCAAAAGTGTATTTTACAACCTTCAAGGCTACTATGAATGAGAATCTTCTTCAGAAACTTCACAGACTGATGAAGACGGCGGGCTTTGAAAATATCGATTTTACGGACAAATTTACTGCAATCAAGATTCATTTCGGTGAACTTGGAAATCTTGCTTTTTTGCGTCCCAATTACGCTAAAGTGGTTGCGGACTATGTCAAGGAACTGGGGGGAAGACCCTTCCTTACAGACTGTAATACACTTTATGTAGGCTCACGTAAGAACGCACTTGATCATCTTGATACGGCTAATCTTAACGGATTTTCACCTATGTCAACGGGATGTCAGATAATTATTGCCGACGGACTTAAGGGAACGGACGAGACACTGGTCCCTATTAATCTTGAGTATGTTAAGGAGGCCAAAATCGGTCATGCAATTATGGATGCGGATATCTTTATATCTTTGTCGCATTTCAAGGGACATGAACTGGCAGGCTTCGGCGGCGCTGTCAAAAATATAGGTATGGGTTCCGGATCCCGTGGCGGTAAGATGGAACAGCACTGCGACGGTAAACCGTCGGTGAATGAAAGTATGTGTGTAGGATGCGGTGCCTGCACTAAGATATGTGCCCACAGTGCTCCTGTGGTTGCCAATGGTAAAGCGACTATCGATCATGACAAATGTGTCGGTTGCGGAAGATGTCTTGCAGTATGTCCCAAGGATGCAATAAGCGCCAAGTTTGAAGATACCTGTAAGATGCTTAACTATAAGATGGCAGAATATGCATATGCGGTGTGCAAAGACAGACCTTGTTTCCATGTATCGCTGATATGTGACGTATCGCCTAACTGTGACTGCCACAGCGAAAATGATATTCCGATTATTCCCGATATCGGAATGCTCGCATCATTTGACCCTGTTGCCCTTGATCAGGCCTGCGTTGATTTATGCAATAAGATGCCGGTTACTCCGGGAAGTATTCTGGAGGATAACATTTCCGAGATGGGACATCTTGAAGGACATGATCATTTCGGAATGACACATCCGGATACGGAGTGGGATTCGTGTCTTACCCATGCTGCCGAAATCGGACTCGGTACCCGTGAATATGAACTTATAAAAGTGTGATAACGTTAATGTGACAGTAGGGACGGTTCTTACTGTCACATTTTTTTTAAGACGCTTGTGAATTCAACGAATGTGACAGAAAGAACCGTCCCTACTGTCACATTTTTGAAAATAAAAAAAGGAAAATGAGGAGGGACACGGAATAATGTATTTGTGGGGACAAAATTATGACTATAAGAGAAAACATCGAACAACTTGAAAGAAATAATCTTAGCATATATGCGATGCATTCGGCAGACTCCAAGGGGCGTCTTAAGGATGAGGAGCAGTGCGATATAAGACCTGTGTTCCAGCGTGACAGAGACAGAATTCTGCACTCTAAGTCATTTAGACGACTTAAGGATAAAACACAGGTATTTTTGACGCCTGAAGGCGATCATTACAGAACAAGACTTACACATACCCTTGAGGTATCTCAGAATGCAAGAACAATTGCCAAGGCCTTGAGACTTAATGAGGATTTGGTTGAAGCCATTGCTTTGGGCCATGATCTGGGGCATACTCCCTTCGGACATGCAGGCGAAAGAGCACTTAATGCTGTTTGTCCTTTTGGATTTGAACATGCCAAACAGTCTGTAAGAACAGTAGATATCCTTGAGAAGAACGGCCAGGGACTTAATCTTACCTTTGAAGTAAGAGACGGTATGCTTAATCATCAGACAAAGGGTATGCCTGCTACTCTTGAAGGCAAGATAGTGCGATACTCGGATAAGATAGCCTATATACATCACGACATGGATGATGCAATACGAGCAGGTATTCTTAAAGAATCCGATGTGCCCAAAGATATATGTGATGTTATCGGATATTCTACGGGAGAGCGTCTTGACCATTTTATTCATGACATAGTAACGACAAGCTACGATAAGCCGGATATTATGATGTCGGAGGCGGTGTCACAGGCCATGACGGACCTTCGCAAATTTATGTTTGACCATGTATATACCAATCCGGAGGCCAAGTCGGAGGAGTCAAAGGCCGAGATGCTTATTCAGACTTTATATAATTACTACAGACATCATTTGGAATTACTGCCTGAGGATTTAAGAATGCTGATTAATCAGGGAGAGCCTGATGAAAAAGTAGTATGTGACTATATATCTGCCATGACGGACAGATTTGCTACTGCAAAGTACGAGGAAATATATATTCCGAAGTCATGGCACGGTTGATTAACGGACGAAAAGTAAGGTACGGGAGATAAGTATGTATTACCCCGAAGAAGTTGTTGAGGAGGTACGTTCCAAGAACGATATTGTTGATGTCGTTGGGCGTTACGTCAAAATTCAAAAGAAGGGCAGCAGCTATTTTGGACTGTGCCCCTTCCATAATGAGAAATCCGCTTCCTTTTCGGTGTCGCCCAATAAGCAAATGTATTACTGCTTTGGTTGCGGCGCCGGAGGTAATGTATTTACTTTCGTCATGGAGTACGAGAATTATACATTCGGAGAGGCAATTAAGATGCTTGCAGAGCGGGCCGGTGTTACTCTTCCGGAGGTTGAGTACTCCGAAGAAGCCAAAAAAGCCCAGAATCATCGTGATAAGCTTCTGGAGGTCAATAAAGAGGCAGCCAAGTATTTTTATTACCAGCTTCGTGCCAAACAGGGCGAAAAGGGTTTGGAATATCTTAAGGGCCGTAAACTGAGTGAAGAAACCATGAAACAGTTCGGACTTGGATTTTCCAATGTTACCAGCGATGACCTGGTTAAGTATCTTAAGTCCAAAGGATATAATGATGAACTCATAATGGAAGCGGGTCTTGCTTCTTTTGATGAAAAATACGGTTTTCACGATAAATTCTGGAATCGTGTAATGTATCCGATACAGGATGTTAATCACAGGGTTATCGGATTCGGCGGAAGAGTGATGGGAGATGGAAAACCCAAGTATCTTAACTCTCCGGAAACACCGATTTTTGATAAGAGTCGTAATTTGTACGGACTTAATTTTGCAAGGTCATCCCGAGCATCATACGTGATTTTGTGTGAAGGCTATATGGATGTAATTGCAATGCATCAGGCCGGATTTAATATGGCGGTAGCATCTTTGGGAACTGCATTTACAACAGGGCAGGCTAATCTCCTTCGCAGATATGCAAAAGAAGTTATTCTGGCCTATGACTCCGATGAGGCAGGAACAAAAGCCGCTTTAAGAGCTATTGAAATTCTTAATGAGGTTGACCTTACGGGACGCGTGCTTAGTATGGAACCATATAAGGATCCGGATGAGTTTATTAAGAATCTTGGAAGAGAAGCTTTTGAAGAAAGAATTAACAATGCCGAGAACAGTTTCTTCTTCGAACTTAGAATTTTAAGCCGTGATTATAATTTGAACGATCCTGAGTCCAAGACGAAATTCCACATGGAAATTGCCAAAAAATTATGCGCTTTTTCCGAAGATGTCAAAAGAGATAATTATATCGAAGCGGTTGCTTCGAAATACAATATAGGCGTAGAGGCATTACGAAAGCTCGTTGGTTCTTATGCACTTAAGACAGGGGAGGCTACGCCGATTAACAGACCAAAATCAGGTATTCAGGAAAAGAATACCCCCGAGGATAACAGGAAAAAGCCGCAGAGGCTGTTTTTGACATGGCTTGTTGAAGAGCCATATCTTTATCCTAAGATTAAAAAGTATGTTACTCCCGATGATTTCACGGAGGATGTATATAAAGAAGTTGCAACGAAACTGTTTGACGATCTGGAGAAGGGGAATCTTAATCCCGCAGCTATTATCAGTATGTTTGATGATGAGTCGGCTCAAAGAGAAGTTGCATCATTGTTTAATACCAAGCTTGAAAGTTTGGAGAGTAACCTTGAAAGAGAAAAGGCATTTCATGATATCCTTTATTCTCTTAAGAAAAACAGCTACGATTACTTTTCGTCCAAGCTGGGGTCGGATGTATCGGCTTTGCAGCAGGTAATTAACGGAAAGAAAGCGCTGGAAGAAATAAGTAAAATTCATATATCACTGGAGGAACAGTAATGGGAAGAAAGAAAAAGTCAGAAAGCACAGTACCTATGGAGGACCTGGGCGAAGAAATAGTAGAACTCGACGAGGATTTTGACGGGGAAATTCTCGAGGATATTCCTGATATTCCGGATAATCCGGAGGACATTAAGGAAGTTGAGCCTATGGATGAGGCTACTATGGAGAAGTTTAACGAAAAGTTAAAGGGAATTCTTAAAGTAGCCAAGAAGAAAAAGAATGTTATGGATTATAAGGAAGTGGTGGACTATTTTGCAGAACTTAATCTTCCTGACGATCAGTTTGATAAAGTAACGGAGTTCTTAGAGGGCAACGGAATAGATGTGCTTCGTATGTCGGAAGAGGATGAAGTTGATGATGAAGAAATCATTCTTACGGAAGAGGATGAGGTTGATGTTGAAAACATTGATCTTTCCGTTCCCGAAGGTGTGTCCATTGAAGACCCTGTAAGAATGTATCTTAAGGAAATCGGTAAGGTGCCTCTTCTTAGTGCGGATGAAGAAATCGTACTTGCCAAGAAGATGGAATATGGTGCTGAGGCCGTTATCCGTCTGCCGGAAGCCGAAGAAGAACTTGCAAATACAACAGCCAAGAAAAAGAGCGCTGCTTTGGAAAAAGAGATAGCCGAACTTAAGGAAGCCCTTGAAGAAGGCGAGGAGGCAAAGAAGAAACTTGCAGAAGCCAACCTCCGTCTTGTTGTTTCGATTGCCAAAAGGTATGTGGGCCGTGGAATGCTGTTCCTTGACCTTATCCAGGAAGGTAACCTGGGACTTATCAAGGCAGTAGAGAAGTTCGACTATACAAAAGGATATAAGTTCTCGACATATGCAACATGGTGGATTCGTCAGGCAATTACACGTGCCATTGCCGATCAGGCAAGAACAATCCGTATTCCTGTTCATATGGTTGAAACAATCAATAAGTTAATAAGAGTATCGCGTCAACTCCTTCAGGAACTGGGCCGTGAACCTCTCCCTGAAGAAATAGCAGCGGAGATGGATCTTCCGGTTGAAAGAGTTCGTGAAATTCTTAAGATTTCCCAGGAACCTGTATCTTTGGAAACCCCTATCGGTGAAGAGGAAGATTCGCACCTTGGTGATTTCATCCAGGATGATAATGTTCCGGTACCTGCAGATGCAGCGGCATTTACACTTCTTAAAGAACAGCTTGTTGAAGTGCTGGGAACATTAACAGACAGAGAACAGAAAGTTCTCAGACTTCGTTTCGGACTTGATGATGGAAGAGCAAGAACTCTTGAAGAGGTAGGTAAAGAGTTTAATGTTACCCGTGAACGTATTCGTCAGATTGAAGCCAAGGCACTTCGTAAGCTTCGTCATCCGAGCCGTTCCCGTAAACTTAAGGATTATCTTGACTAATGGTAA
This sequence comes from Lachnospiraceae bacterium, assembly GCA_045642345.1. Taxonomy (GTDB): domain Bacteria; phylum Bacillota; class Clostridia; order Lachnospirales; family Lachnospiraceae; genus JAILLW01. Next base: position 27,771 of record JAZUIS010000064.1, on the reverse strand, counting down.
ATTTATCAAAACGAATGGAAGCTATTGTTTCCTTAATTGATGATAATGCACGGGTGTGTGACGTAGGATGCGACCACGGATTCGTAAGTATAGCACTTATTGAACGTGGAATTGCATCCGGCGCAGTGCTTATGGATGTCAATAAAGGACCATTAGCTCGTGCAAAAGAAAATGCTGCCCTTTATGGGGTGGCAGATAAATGTAATTTCATCCTGTCGGACGGACTTGCAAAGTATACAAAAGGTCTTGCCAATACTCTCATAATTGCGGGTATGGGAGGGCCTTTAATTCAAAGGATACTGATTGAGGGGGGCGACAAAATATCGGATTTTGACACCATGGTGCTGTCTCCCCAGTCTGAAATCAAGGAGTTTCGTATATTTTTGTCCGAGAAGGGCTTTGTTATAACCGACGAAGATATGGTATTTGAGGACGGAAAATTCTATCAGATAATAAAGGTTGGCAAGACAAAAAAAGACAATATTATGTTAACCAGCGCGGAGGCCGCCTACGGCCCTATTCTTCTGAAGAAAAAACACAAGGTTCTTAAGGAATTCCTGTTGAAGGAAAAGGAGAAAAATGGTATACTATTATGTAAACTCGGGTCACTTTCTGAAAATAATGACATAAAAAACAGAATTGCTGATATAAAAGCAGAATTAAGTGACATAGAATTAGCTTTATCTTGTGTTGGGCAGGATTAACGGAGGGTATTTACTAATGGCAAAATTATTAATTGAGGGTCAGGAAAAAGAATATGATAACGGGACTAAATTTGAAGATGTAGCCCGTGATTATCAGAGTAAATATGATAATCTTATTTCTCTTGTAATTGAGAACGGTAAGATTCGTGAACTTGTTAAACAGGTCACGCAGGATGCTACCATTGAATTTATTACTTTAAAAGACACTATCGGACATAAGGCTTATGTTCGTACAGCAACAATGATTTTACTTAAGGCTGCTTATGATGTTATAGGCAAAAGTGAAATTAACAGAATTAAAGTAGAGTATTCAATCGGGCAGGGATATTATGTCGAGATAGATCTTAAGAGCGGTAATGTTGATGAGGCAACCGTAGAGAAGATTAAGGCAAGAATGGATGAACTTATAGGAGCTGACAGACCTATTACCAAACGTTCTTATCCTAAGGACGAGGCTGTTAAGATTTTTAAGAATGCCGGCATGGATGATAAGGTTAAGCTTTTCGAATACAGAAGGTCTTCAACCATTAATGTGTATTGTCTGGATGATTATTATGATTATTATTACGGATATATGCTCCCGAGCACGAGCTATATTAAGTATTATGATTTGATGCAATATGAGAAGGGACTGATGCTGATTATTCCATCACGTCAGGAACCCAATAAGATTGATTTCTTTGAACCGAGAGAAAAACTCTTTAATACACTTCATACCGCAGATGAGTGGGGAGCTATGATGGGGGTCCAGACTGTCGGCGATCTTAATGATAAGGTTTGTTCCGGAGCCATGGATGATATGATTCTGGTTGCGGAAGCTTTGCAGGAGCGTAAACTTGGTGAACTGGCAAAACAGATTGTTGAAAGAGAGAATGTTAAATTCGTCCTTATTGCAGGTCCTTCTTCATCGGGTAAGACCACATTCTCCCACAGATTGTCTATTCAGCTTAGAACCTACGGCAAGACACCTCATCCGATTGCTATGGATAATTACTATGTTCCCAGAGAAAGAACTCCGATTGACGAGGATGGTAAGCCTGATTATGAATGTATAGAGGCTATTGATACGGATTTGTTTAACGAGGTTATGACCCGTCTGCTTAGCGGCGAAAAGGTAGAGATGCCCGAATACAACTTCAAAACAGGTATGAGAGAATATAACGGTTCTTTCTTACAACTTGGAGAGGATGATATTCTTGTAATCGAAGGTATTCACGGGCTTAATCCCAAGACTTCCGAGAAACTTCCCGATGACAGCAAGTTTAAGATTTTTATCAGTGCTCTTACGGCACTTAATATTGACGATCATAACAGAATTCCCACTACGGATGCGCGCCTTCTTCGCCGTATGGTAAGAGACGCCAGAACAAGAGGAACCTGTGCTAAAAATACAATTGCCATGTGGCCGTCTGTAAGACGTGGCGAAGAAAAGCATATTTTCCCGTATCAGGAAACAGCGGATGTTATGTTTAATTCGGCACTTATTTATGAATTGGCAGCTTTGAAAGTGTATGCAGAACCGCTCCTTTTGGGAATTAAGAAGGGTGAACCTGAATATTTTGAAGCCAAGCGATTACTTAAGTTCCTTGATTATTTCGTGGGAATTGATGCTAAACATGTACCGAACAATTCTATTTGTCGAGAATTTATAGGCGGAAGTTATTTTAAGGTGTAATGATTATTTGTTGACACGATTAGTGTAAATGGGGGAACAACATGAAATCATACCAAATTGTATTTGACGATTTCGAAAGCTTTGAGAATCAGCTTAGTCGTATCAAAACCGAAACCAGGTCTATGTTGCACAGCGATATATTTTTTTATCTGACATGGACAGATGTTTCCGAAAACATATTAAATGAAATTACAGGATTGATTGAAGAAACCTTTCCGGATTCTGTTTATTACGGAAATGAAGCTTCAGGAAGCATTATTGACGGCGCCCTAAGATTTGGGGTTGCCGTTACCTGTTACGTTCTTGAAGATAATGCTTCGGAAGTTGAACTTATATGGGTTCAAAAAGATACCGAATGCAGTAATCTTGGCGATTTATGGAAGTATTGTAAGACTGTTAAGAATCTAAAGGCGGTGGAACTGCTTCCGACAATGTCATTTCTGGATGATCTTGAAATCGATAATGATATTCCCGATATTGGTAAAGATATTGTGATTTTCGGCGGAACTGCCGTTACATCCCTGGAGGGTGTGTATGTCTCTAAGGCTATGGCCAAGGGGCACACTATAACAGACCATGGTATGCCTGTTATTTTGTATATAGGGGAGAACCTTAATATCTTTGCGGATTATGTCCTCGGCTGGAAAGGGCTCGGAAGAACTATGAGTGTTACGAAGAGCTTTGGTAAGACTATTTATGAAATTGATAATCAGCCGGCATATTCAATCTACGAAAAATATTTAGGATCTCAGGAAGATTTTGCGGATAATCTTGTTTTTCCTCTTATTATTGAAGAAGATGGGGTTGAGTTTATTAGAACTCCGCAGATTACTCATGAAGATAAATCCCTTAAGGTATTTGCCGATATTGAGGAGGGTACTTTGGCCCGTATAGCTTACGGCGACAAAAACACAATTCTCGAAAGCCTCTATGATAAGGCTGTTGATGTTGCCGGGTTTAAACCTCAGGTTCTTAAATCTTTTTCGTGTCTTGGCAGAAGATATTTTTGGGGCGATGATGAGATTCATAAGGAAACCCTGCCGTTTCAGAGTATAGCTCCGGTAAGCGGATTCTATACCGGCGGTGAAATATTTACATTTGGTAAAAAGATAAGAGTGCTTAATCAGACCCTTGTGGTAATCGGATTTAGGGAAGGGGATGGTGCCTCCATGGAAGTCAGAGCTGTGGATACATCCCAGAAGGTTGATAAATCAACAATATCAAGGGTTACACATTTCATAGAAGTTGTTGCAAAAGAGCAGAAGGAAGCCCTGGCCCTTGCTAATGAAGAAGGACTTCGTAATGATAAAGTGCATGAAATTATCCGTTCGTGTAAATGGTCTTTCTTTGTTAACGGGGACGATGAAATAACAGGAACGTCTTTTAGCGAAAGCACTAAGAAAATAATTAATCTTGAAACTCCCGAATCTGTTGCGGAATGGAAAAAGAATATACATCCCAAAGACCGTGATGAAGTGCTTAAGCAATTATTTGCGACGATTCATGACCATACCTGCAGTACGCCTTATGATGTTACCTATCGCATGAAGACTCCGGATGGTACTTACAGATGGTATCATTCTGCTGCAAGAGCAGTGCGTGATGAGAACGGAAACGGTGAGGTGTTCGGTATTCATATTGACATTACGGAACAGATTGAAGCTCAGCTAAGACAACAGCAGGATCTTGAAAGAGCCTTGTCTCAGGCTGATTCGGCTAACCATGCCAAAACAGAGTTCCTGTTTAATATGTCTCATGATATAAGAACTCCCATGAACGCCATTCTTGGTTTTACCAATATGGCAATTAAGCATATTAATGATGAAGAGAAGACACTTGACTGCCTTCGCAAGATTCAGCAGTCGGGAGATTTGCTTCTTGACCTGATTAATAATGTACTTGAAGTAAGCAGAATTGAATCCGGCAAGGCCGAAGTGAATGAGATGCCCGGAGATGTATACTACAGTTTTATAGATATCGAAGATACTATGAAGGTAATGGCGGAACAGAAAGATATAACACTTACCTTCGAGTTTGGAAATATTACCGACAGGTATGTGCTTTGTGACTATAACCGATGTGAAAGAATATTCGTAAACATCATTTCAAATGCCATTAAATATACTAATGCGGGCGGAATAATTAAGGTTCGCTGCGAACAGGTGGAAAATGGTGCCAAGGGAATCGGAAGATACAAGTATACCTTTGAAGATAACGGAATCGGAATGTCCAAGGAATACCAAAAGCACGTATTCGAACAGTTCTCAAGAGCTCAGAATGTTACTAAGAGCGGTATTCAGGGAACGGGACTTGGAATGGCCGTATGTAAATCCTATGTTGAGTTTATGGGAGGCATGATAAAGTGCGAAAGTGAACTTGGCGAGGGAACAACATTTACGGTTACGCTTCCCTTTAAACTTCAAAAAGAATGCAATTATGTGGATCCTTATACCAAGGAACTTATTAAGGGAACGAAGAAGAATCGCAACCATAAGGCCAAGGATTTTAGAGGAAAGCATATACTTGTTGTTGAGGATAATGACCTTAACCGAGAGATTACGGTTGAACTGTTAGAGGAACAGGGAATGGCGGTTGATGAAGCCATTGACGGTACCGATGCAGTAAGACTTCTTTCGGAGTATGGGCCATATCATTACGATATTATACTTATGGATATCCAGATGCCTATTATGGGAGGATATGAAGCCACACGTGAAATAAGAAAAATGTATCCGGGCAAAAAGATACCGATTATTGCCCTTTCGGCCAATGCTTTTGCAGAGGATAAGGCGGCTTCCTTGGAAGTGGGAATGGACGATCACGTTGCAAAGCCCATTAATACTGATGAACTTCTGGGAATTATGGGAAAATATATATAACCGTCCCCAGTGTCACATTCATCTTCACAGTTACATTGACATAACTATTTGATGGGTGTATAATTCCTTGAAAGTTATAGGAAGGAAAAGCCCATGGGAATAGGTGGAATCGGATTTAGTCCATATATTTACAACACCAATACCGTTAGCGCAGCAAGCCTCAATCGAGTCAAGCCTGTGGAAGATGATGTCAAGAATGCTTCAACGGACTACTCTGCATTAACTGATGAGAGCTTGAATGTGAATCCGCTTAAAAAGGGTCAAAGCTCCAACTTTGTTGATATTCTCGAGAGCCAGATGGCAATGAGCAGACAGAATGCTGCTCGAGTGATGGTGGCGCCTGAGGATCAACTATTTTAAATAAACATGCAGGCAGTTCGCAAGGAACTGCCTTTTTTAGTGAATATTAAGGAGATACACAGATGAGTAAAGAACTTAGCAAAACCTACAATCCTAAGGATATAGAAGATCGTTTATACAGCAAATGGCTTGAAAAGAAATATTTTCATGCCGAAGTTGATGAAACCAAGAAACCTTTTACAATCGTAATCCCGCCTCCGAATATTACCGGCCAGCTTCATATGGGTCATGCCCTTGATAATACGATGCAGGATATTCTTATTCGTTATAAGAGAATGCAGGGATATAATGCACTTTGGCAGCCGGGAACCGACCATGCTTCCATTGCTACAGAGGTTAAAATTATCGAAACTCTTAAGAAAGAAGGAATCGATAAGAATGATCTCGGAAGAGAAAAGTTCTTAGAGCGTGCTTGGGACTGGAAGAAGGAATACGGCGGAAGAATTATTAACCAGCTTAAGAAGATGGGTTCTTCCTGCGACTGGGACAGAGAACGTTTTACAATGGATGAAGGCTGTAACAAGGCAGTTACGGAAGTATTCTGTAAAATGCACGAAAAAGGCTGGATTTACAAGGGCTCAAGAATTATTAACTGGTGCCCTGTTTGTAATACTTCCATTTCCGATGCGGAAGTTGAATATGAAGAGCAGGCCGGACATTTCTGGCATATTAAGTATCCTCTTATTGAGGACGACGGAACAGTAAGCACAACCAAGTTTATCGAGTTTGCTACAACACGTCCCGAAACAATGCTCGGTGATACGGCGGTAGCTGTTAATCCGGATGACGAAAGATATAAGGATATGGTAGGAAAGAAGTTGATGCTTCCTTTGATGAATCGTGAACTTCCTGTTATTGCCGATTCTTATGTAGATATGGAATTTGGTACAGGTGTAGTTAAGATTACTCCTGCACACGACCCTAACGACTTTGAGGTAGGTAAGAGAAACAACCTTCCCGAAATCAACGTTCTTAATGACGATGCCACAATTAATGCCAATGGCGGTAAGTTCGAAGGTATGGACAGATATGAAGCAAGAGCTGCCATCGTTAAGGAACTTGATGAAATGGGACTTCTTGTTAAGATTGAAGATTATTCCCATAACGTAGGAACACATGACAGATGTAAGACCACTATCGAGCCTATGATTAAGCAGCAGTGGTTCGTTAAGATGGACGAGCTTATTAAGCCTGCTGTAGAGGCTGTTAAGTCAGGGGATATCGAACTTATTCCCAAGCGTATGGAAAAGACATACTTTAACTGGACAGATAATATTCGTGACTGGTGTATTTCCCGTCAGTTATGGTGGGGTCACAGAATCCCTGCATATTATTGCCAGGATTGCGGCGAAACCGTAGTAGCCAAGGAAGCACCTACAGTATGTCCTAAGTGCGGTAAGAATCATTTTGAACAGGATCCCGATACCCTTGATACATGGTTTAGTTCGGCATTATGGCCGTTTAGTACATTAGGCTGGCCGGAGAAGACAAAGGACCTTGAGTATTTCTATCCGACAGATGTTCTTGTAACAGGATACGATATTATTTTCTTCTGGGTAATCAGAATGATTTTCTCAGGTTTCGAACAGATGGGAGAAAAGCCGTTTAAGACAGTATTGTTCCATGGCCTGGTACGTGATGACCAGGGACGTAAGATGTCAAAGTCGCTTGGCAACGGTATCGATCCTCTTGAAATCATCGATCAGTACGGTGCGGATGCATTAAGACTTACACTTATTACAGGTAATGCACCCGGTAACGATATGAGATTCTATATGTCAAGAGTAGAATCTTCAAGAAACTTTGCCAACAAGGTATGGAATGCAAGCCGCTTCCTTATGATGAACCTTAACAATGACGAAGCTATTGCAAATGCGGTTGATTCAATGACTCAGGAAGATGCCAAGCTTGAGCCTGTTGATAAGTGGATATTAAGTAAGCTTAATACACTTATTAAGGATGTTACCGATAATATGGATTCCTTTGAACTTGGTATTGCGGTTCAAAAGGTATACGATTTCATCTGGGATGAGTTCTGTGACTGGTATATAGAGATGGTTAAGCCTCGCCTTTATGCATCCGATGATGTTGAGTCAAAGAAGGCTGCTTTATGGACAGCTAAGAGTGTTCTTATTGATGCACTTAAGCTCCTTCACCCTTATATGCCTTTCGTAACGGAAGAAATTTTCTGTACGATTCAGAATAAGGAAGAGTCAATTATGATTTCCGACTGGCCGGTATATTCTTCATCAAGAGAATTTGCCCGCGAGGAAAAAGATATAGAAATAATAAAAGAAGCAGTAAGAGGTATCCGTAACGTAAGAACCGAGATGAACGTTGCACCTTCCAAGAAGGCACATGTATTTGTGGTTTCTACGGACAAAGATATACTTAATACCTTTACGGAAGGAAAACTTTTCTTCAGTTCATTGGCTTATGCATCGGAAGTTTCTATTCAGTCCGATAAGCAGGGCATTGCCGAGGATGCTGTTTCGGTAGTTATCGCAAATGCAAACCTCTACATTCCATTTGCCGAGCTTGTTGATATAGCTCAGGAAATCGAACGTCTTAAGAAAGAAGAAGCCCGCCTTGAGGGAGAACTTAAGAGAGTAGACGGAATGCTAAGCAACGAGAAGTTCGTATCTAAGGCTCCCGAGGCCAAGATTAACGAAGAAAAAGAAAAACAGGCTAAATATAATATGATGATGTCCCAGGTTCGTGAAAGACTGGCACAATTATCTAATCTGTGATAGACTATTATACGCATTTGGAGGATTGTGAAAATGAGTAAAATCAGTGTTTTCACAGGGGAAGGTCACGGAAAGACGCCTGCGGCAATCGGTGAAGCAATTATGCGTGCAGAGCAAGGCGACAGAGTTGTAATGATTCAGTATCTTAAGGGTAAAGGACTTGATAATATCGAATACCTTAAGAGACTTGAACCGGAAGTTAAGTTATTCAGGTTTGAAAAGTCTGATATGCTTTTTGACGAACTGTCTGAAGAAAAGAAGGAAGAAGAGAAGATTAATATCAAAAACGGTATTAATTTTGCTCGCAAAGTCATTTCGACAGGTGAATGTGACCTGCTGATTCTCGATGAGTTATTGGGTATCATAGATAATGATATTATTTCGGTTGATGAAGTTATTTCAATGCTTAATTTAAGACCGGATAACATGGATATTATTTTAACAGGAATAAATATTGACGATAAAGTCCTGGCTGTGGCAGACGCCGTAACCAAATTGGATTGTGTCAAGTAGGAGGAAGAAAATGTCTATCTTTAAAGGCGCAGGCGTTGCAATTACAACACCGTTTAAGAAGGATGGCTCAGTAGATTACGATGAATTTACTAAGCAGATTGAGTATCAGATTGCTAACAAAACAGATGCGATTATCGTATGCGGAACTACAGGAGAAGCTTCTACACTTTCTCATGAAGAGCATATCGCAGTCATCGCACATTGCTGTAAGGTGGTTAACAAGCGTATCCCCGTAGTTGCCGGAACCGGTTCTAACTGTACCGAAACAGCTGTATATTTGTCACAGGAGGCCGAAAAGGCAGGAGCAGACGGAATTTTGGTAGTTTCGCCTTACTACAACAAGGCTACTCAGAAGGGATTGTTCCAGCACTTTAAGATGGTTGCGGACAGTGTTAAGATTCCTATGATTCTTTATAATATTCAGGGAAGAACAGGTGTTAATATTGCACCTGCAACAATTGCCAAATTGTTTAATGAAGTTCCCAATATTGTTGCTGTAAAGGAAGCTTCCGGTAATATTTCGCAGGTTGCCAAGATTATGCAGCTTACGGATGGTAAGATTGACCTTTACTCAGGTAATGACGATCAGATAGTTCCGATTCTTTCATTGGGAGGCAGCGGAGTTATTTCTGTTTTGTCAATTATCGCTCCTAAGCAGACTCATGATATCTGTCAGTTATATTTTGACGGTAAGGTAAAGGAATCCTGTGAACTTCAGCTTAAAGCAATTCCTCTTATTGATGCATTGTTTAGCGAAGTTAATCCTATTCCTGCAAAGAAGGCTATAGAGCTTCAGGGCAGAGATACGGGAGTTCTCAGAATGCCTCTTACCGAAATGGAGCCCGAACATGCAGAAGTTTTGGCTAAAGAGATGAAGGCTTTTGGAGTTCTTTAATTCAAAAGTATATAAATATTACGATTTAGGTGAACAGATATGGTAAAAGTATTAATGCGCGGCTGCAACGGCCGCATGGGACAGATGATCAGTTCCATCGTGGATGATACCGAAGGAATTGAGATAACTGCCGGCGTAGATTTATTCGGCGAAAGCAAAAACGATTATCCGCTTTTTAGAAAACTGGAAGAAGTAGATGTGGATTATGATGTTATCATCGACTTTACAAAGGCTGATGAAACCATGATACCTATGCTTGAAATGTGCGCCGATAAGCAAAAACCGATTATTCTTTGCACAACGGGTCTTTCGGATGAAATGCTTGATAAGATGAAAGAGGTATCTGCCAAGGTAGCTGTATTCAAATCCGCAAACATGTCTTTGGGCATTAATCTTATTCAGAAACTTCTTAAGCAGGCTACGGAAGTACTTGCCAAAGAAGGCTTCGATATTGAAATAGTAGAGAAACATCATAATCAGAAGCTTGATGCACCCTCAGGTACAGCTTTGGCACTTGCCGATTCTGTTAACGAGGCACTGGACAATGAATATGAGTATGTTTATGACAGAAGCCAGAGACGTATGAAACGTCCCAAGAATGAAATCGGCATAAGCGCTGTCCGCGGCGGTAGTATTGTGGGTGACCATGATGTTATTTTTGCGGGACAGGATGAAGTGATTACATTCTCACATACAGCTTATTCAAGAGCGGTATTTGCCAAAGGAGCTGTAGCAGCTGCCAAGTTTATTAAGGGCAAAGGTCCGGGAATGTACGATATGTCCGATGTTATAGGCTGATTATATCTTTGTAAGAATAATAATTATGGCGGTTTGGATTCAAACCGCCAATTTAATTTGGAAATATGGGGTTAAAATGCAAGAATTCGACGAAACAGAACTTAAATATTTAAAGAGCCTGTCAAAGCAATATCCGACAGTTGCTTCGGCATGTACGGAGATTATTAATCTGCAGGCTATTCTTAATCTTCCGAAGGGCACAGAACATTTCCTTACGGATATTCACGGAGAATATGAGCAGTTTATTCATGTGCTGAAGAACGGCTCCGGAGCTGTAAGGCGAGCTGTGGATGAAGAACTGGGAAATGCGCTTTCGGACAAAGACAGACGTTCTTTGGCTACTTTGATTTATTATCCGGAGGAAAAACTCGATATTATAGAAGCCGAGGAAGAAAATATTGAGGACTGGTATAAAATCACACTTCACAGGCTGGTTCAGATTACCAAGCATGTAGCGTCCAAGTATACCCGTTCCAAGGTACGAAAAGCTCTGCCCAAAGAGTTCGCTTACGTTATTGACGAACTTATTACCGAAAGAAGCGATATTTCCGATAAGGAAATGTATTATATCGAGATTATTCATACCATAATAAGAATCGGTTCGGCTCGTGACTTTATTGTTGCAATATGCAACCTTATTCAGCGACTTGTGGTGGACCACCTTCATATAGTGGGAGACATATATGACAGAGGTCCCGGCCCGCATGTTATTATGGATGCACTTCGCAATTATCATTCCGTTGATATTCAGTGGGGTAATCATGATATTGTGTGGATGGGTGCGGCCTGCGGCCATCTTGCATGTATTGCCACAGTAATAAGAATTGCTACCAGATACGGTAATCTGGCAACATTGGAAGAAGGATACGGAATTAACCTTATCCCCCTTGCTACATTTGCAATGGAAACATACAAAGATACCAACTGTGACTGCTTCGGAATTAAGTATAATTCCGATTACGACACGAACGATTTGCCTCTTGATATGAAAATTCATAAGGCAATTTCGATTATACAGTTTAAACTGGAGGGTCAGGTAATTAAAATGCATCCGGAATTTAGGATGGATGACAGACTTTTACTTGATAAGATTGATTACGATAAGAAGACTATTACGGTATACGGTAAAGAGTATGAGATGAAGGATACGGATTTGCCTACCGTTGATCCCAGCGATCCATACTGGCTTACTGAGGACGAACTTAATGTAATGATGAGAATAAGACAGGCATTTCTTAAGTGCGAGAAGCTTCAAAAGCATATAAGATTCCTGTATACCAACGGCGGTCTTTACAAAGTACATAATTCAAATCTTCTCTATCACGGATGTGTACCCCTTGATGAAGAAGGAAACTTCAAGTCGGTACAGGTAGAAGGTCAGACCTATTCGGGTAAAGGATTATACGATGTCCTTGATAATTATGCCCGTAAAGCATATTACGAAAAGAACGATACAAAGGGAATGCGTAAAGCACAGGACTATTTGTGGTATATATGGGCCGGCCCTAATTCACCGGTTTTCGGCAAAGATAAAATGACCACATTTGAAAGATACTTTATTGAAGATAAGGAAACTCACAAAGAGATAAAGAATCCTTATTATTCAATGCTTGATGATGAAAAAATAATAAATAAGATCCTTGAAGAGTTTAAGCTTGATGTTAATCATTCTCACATAGTAAACGGACATGTGCCTGTGGAACTTCGTAAGGGTGAAAGTCCCGTTAAATGCGACGGTAAGCTGCTTATTATAGATGGTGGCTTTTCAAAAGCGTATCAGGGTACGACGGGCATAGCCGGATATACACTTGTTGCAAATTCCCACGGAATGCGACTGGTACAGCATGAACCCTTTGAATCTACGGAAGCCGCCATCAAAAAAGAAACCGATATTATTTCGGATATGACACAAATCGAAATAGCTCCCAGCAGAATTCGTGTATCCCAGACAGACGTAGGTGCGGAGTTAAAAGACAGTATTAAACAGCTTGAACGCCTCCTTGAAGCATACAGGGACGGTATTTTGGTTGAAAAGGTATAACCGAACAAGATTATGTAAACCAAGTTAAGAGGTATTTATGGAATTCAGACCTTGCATTGATATTCATAACGGAAAGGTAAAACAAATAGTCGGAGGCTCATTAAAAGATCAGGGTGACAAAGCCGATGTCAATTTCGTATCCGCTAAAGATGCAGCTTACTATGCGCAGCTTTACGATGAATACGGATTAAAGGGAGGGCATGTGATTTTACTTAACCCGCCGACTTCCGAGTATTATGCCGCAACTAAAAGTCAGGCTGTGTTTGCTCTTAAGATGTATCCGGGAGGACTTCAGGTAGGGGGCGGAATTAATCCTGATAATGCTAAAGAGTTCCTGGATGCAGGAGCTTCACATGTAATAGTGACATCATATGTTTTTAAAGACGGAAAATTCGACAGCGGGGCCCTTAGGCGTATGGTGGCTGCCGTGGGAAAAGAAAGACTTGTTCTTGACTTAAGCTGCCGTAAGAAGGACGGAGAATATTATATAGTTACCGACAGATGGCAGAAATTTACTGATATTAAGCTTAGCGTTGATGTTATAACCAAGCTTTCGGGATATTGTGACGAATTCCTGGTACATGCTGCCGATGTAGAAGGCTTACAGTCAGGAATCGAAGAGGATGTTGTAAGAATATTAAGCGAATCCCCCATACCGGTTACTTATGCGGGAGGTATACATTCTCTGAACGATATTTGCATTTTAAAAGAGATAGGAAATGCAAAGGTAAATTTTACAATAGGCAGTGCGCTTGATATTTTCGGCGGCAATTTGAGCTTCCGTGAGATTGCGAATTTATGCAAAAAATAGATTTACAATTGAAAAATATTGTGATAATGTGAAATTGTCGCAATAGTGTGACAATTGTTTATACATTATGGAGGTACTTTAAGATGAACAAAGGTACAGTTAAGTGGTTTAACAACCAGAAGGGTTACGGCTTCATCTCTGATGAATCCGGCAAGGACGTTTTCGTTCACTATTCTGGACTTAACATGGAAGGCTTCAAGTCTTTGGAAGAAGGCGCAGCTGTTGAGTTCGAAGTAGTTGATGGCGAGAAGGGCCCTCAGGCTGTTAACGTAACAAAGCTTTAATTAAAAGACATCAGGCAGTGCCTGAACTTAAAGCTATGATCTAGTAACACGATGTGCCTATTAAATATATGCTTTTCAGCGTTATGCGCCGAGGGGAATACCGGTCGGCCGATTAAGAAAATCAGAAAGTTTGATTTTGGAACTAGTTTACAGATTGAAAAGACCTCTGCAAGAGATTGCAGAGGTCTTTTTTGTAACCGAAAATGGGCTGAAATTTGCTATTTTGCTGTGTTTATGGTAAAATGTTTCAGATTTGTTACAAGGGGAAAAGTAACGGAGGATTTATGGCAACAGAAACTAAAGAAACTGTTTCGACGAAGCCTGCAACAAAGGCTAAGTCAAACACTAAGGCAGCAGCAGAAACTCCTACGATAACTGAGATTAAGCCTACCAAGAAGACTTCCGAAAATGAAAAAAAGAAGTCCTCAAAAAAGGCTAAGACCGACGAGTCTAAGGAAACTGCCAAAAAGACAGCTAAAGAAACAGCCAAAGAAACTACCAAGGATACTACCAAAGAAACAGCGAAGGAAGTAACATCCGAAGCGGCTTCTACATCGACTTCATCTAAGAAAACTGCCAAAAATGTATATAAAAAAGCAGTTGAGAACAAAGAAGTTTCGAAGGTGGTTACAACTCCTATAACTCCGCCTGCTCCCAAGGGAAATAAAAAGCAGGCTGCCCAGCCGAAGGAGACAACGGCGAAAGAGGCATCGATTAAGGAAACACCGGTTCAGGAAACTCCAACTCAGGAAGCACCCAAAGAGCCTGTTAAACAGTCGGAAGCAGTTCCCGAAATCAAGGTATCCGAAATTGAACTTATCGAAGAACCTAAGAAAGCCAGAAATAAGTACGCTGTAATGCTTGTTAAGGAACATGATGACGGCAACATTACAACTCATCATATAGGAACGGCACTTTGCGAGTTTATTCTCGGAGCACTGTTCGTTGTAATACTGATATGTATCTGCGTTATTATTTATGATTCCGTAAGTCTTAAGAAATTAAGAACGGAAGTTGTTCAGCAGATTGCCGAAAATACCGAATTAACGGAACAGAACGAAGTTCTTTCTGTCGAGAATGATTCATTAAGCGCAAAGGTAGCGGTCCTTAGTGAAACTGTTTCGAAGAAAGCAGCTACGGAAGAGGCTATGACTCAGGAAGAAAGCGAAAACGCCATGCCTAAGGGATTCCCTTTAAGCGGCGGAACTTCCACCATGACATCGGGAACTGATGACAATGTTCCGATTCTTAAGTTTGATGCATCTTCCGGAATTAATATAGTATCTTCCGGAACCGGTACGGTTCTTGCCATTGAAGAAGATGCAGACTATGGTCACCGTATTATTATCGATCATGGTAACGGATACAGATCGATTTATCGTAATGCAGGAGAACCGCTTGTTAAAGAAGGCGACTCTCTGGGCAAAGGATATATTCTGTTCTCGGTCGGAAACGATAATGTGAGTGTGGGTTATCAGATAATGGTAGATAATGAATATATAGATCCGATGGATGTAATAGAGATTAACGGTTAAATTAAAAGCTCCTGCAATGCAGGAGCTTTACTTATTTACTTATTTTTAAGTCTGTCAAAAACCATTTCATATCCGTCCATACCATAATTGAGCGATCGGTTAACACGAGAAATTGTTGCGGTGGATGCACCGGTCTTTTCGGCTATTTCAAGGTATGTTTTTTTCTTATCAAGCATTGAAGCAACCTCATATCTTTGGGACAGGCTGAGAATTTCGTTGACAGTACATAAATCCTCGAAGAACTTGTAACATTCATCTGTGTCCTTAAGCGTAAGAATAGCTTCAAATAAATGGTCTACAGCTTCGGTTTTGATTTTTTTATTCATAATTACCACCCCTTAAGTAACTAATTGATAATGTTATTTTACTACATTAAAGTTTTACAGTAAAGAAATTTTACAGTGTGAAATTGTAAAAATCTTGTCCGCATGTGATTTGATTGATATAATTTCTTTGATTGTTAAGTATATCTTTTGATGGAGGGAGTCACTGTGAAGATATTAGTAGCAGGCGGCGGTGCTTCCGGCATGGTTGCGGCAATAGTCGCTTCCCGTAACGGCCACGAAGTTACTGTTTTGGAACATAAAGACAGACCGGGTAAGAAGATACTTGCCACAGGTAACGGACGGTGCAATTTAAGCAATTCCCTGCTTAAGGATGCTCCGGGACAATATTACAGGAATATTGAGGGCGATTCCAGGGCCTGTGATTTCATTAATGATTTGTTCGGTGCTTTTTCATATGATGATACGATAGCCTTTTTTGAAAGTCTGGGTCTGTGGGTTAAAGCCAAGGGAAACCTTATGTATCCCTATTCGGAGCAGGCAGGCGCCGTTTTGGATGTTCTTAGATTTGCTCTAAGGGATCTTGGAATCAATGTTATTACCGACTGTAAGGTAGAAGATATATGTAAAATGAATTCGGGTAAGTTCGAAATAACCGCAGAATTATCCAGGTATGATGACAAGGATAAGAAGACTAAATTATCCACGGAAAAGGTTAAATATACGGCAGACCGTGTGATAATCGCGACTGGGTCAAAGGCACAGCCTAAATTGGGGGCGGATGGCTCGGGATATTCGCTTCTTAAGAAATTGGGACATACAATAACGGATGTTACGCCAGCTCTTGTACAGCTTGTGGCTAAGAAAGACAAGGGGCAGGATATCTTTAAATCTCTGGCCGGGGTGCGTACACACGCCATTGTTGAATTGTGCATAGATAATAAGCCGGTGGCCGTGGAGGACTGTGAACTTCAATTGACGGCTTACGGTATTTCAGGAATAGGAGTTATGAACCTGACCACCTATCTTGGCAATCAGGATAAAAATATAAGCGTAAATGTGGATTTAGCACCTGAATATAAGGAAGATAAACTGTATTCTATGCTGAATAACAAATGTTATCAAAATCCAAACCGCATGTCCGAAGAACTGCTGATAGGATTTTTGCCAAAGAAACTTTCGGAGGCAATGCTTAAACTGAGTACCATAGGGTTTACCACTAAGTATGCGGATATTTCGGATGATAAACTTAAGAAACTTGTAAGATGTATTAAGCGTTGGAAGATAGATATTGAAGGGACAAATACCTTTGATGATGCACAGATATGTATGGGCGGTTTGCCTGTTGACGAACTTAAAGACACTTTGGAGAGCCGGATTGTACCGGGACTTTACGTTGCAGGTGAAATAATCGATGCTCACGGCCCCTGCGGAGGCTTTAATCTTCAACAGGCCTGGAGCACCGGAGCAGTAGCCGGAATGCTTAAATAATATTTCATAGTATCCATATCTTTTCATCTAGTATTCAAAACTATTTAGTGATATACTACGAATTAGTTGATGCAATTATATATTTGTATGGTGGGATAACAGATGACTCTTGATAAAGATGATTTATTAAACAGTATAATGAGCAGCCTTGACAGAATTAATAATATTAAGTCAGGGGATCTTCCGAATATTGATTTGTATATGGATCAGGTTACGACGTTCATGCAAAGCAAGCTTAAGAGCGCGGCCCGTAATCCCGAAGAAGATAAAATTCTTACGAAGACAATGATTAACAACTATGCCAAGAACGATCTTCTGCCTCCTCCGGATAAGAAGAAGTATACCAAAGAGCATATTGTTATGTTGATTTTCATTTATTATTCCAAGGGGCTTCTTTCGATTTCGGATATTCAGACGATGCTTAATCCTCTTACGGAAAGATATTTTGATTCTGACAAAGATATAGATCTTTGTAAGATTTTTGATGAAGTGTTCAGCATGGAAGAAGAAAAGAAGGCTGAACTTAAAGAAGATATAGCACGAAAATACGAACGTTCAAAGCTCACCTTCGTAGACTGTGAGGGTGATGACCAGAAGATACTTCAGATGTTCTCCTTTATCTTTATGTTGGGATTTGACGTGTATACCAAAAAGCTCCTTATCGAAAAACTCATAGACGAGTACGGAGATTATTTTAAGGAACCGGAAGTTGACAAAGATTCCAAGAAAAAGGAAGAAAAGAAAAAGGAAGAGAAGAAAAAAGAAGAAAAGAAAAAAGAAGAAAAAAAGTAAAACTGCAATAAAAAGACTTCACAGTAATGTGAAGTCTTTATTATTGTTATCGGTTAGGTTTGAAATCGGAATCGGGCCGGTTAAAACATGCACACATAAATACTACGGGAGAGTTCCAGTAAATCGTAATTTCATTGCTGGAATAACTGCCGGAATCATCCACGTAACATTTCATGGGCGGTGTACCTTCGGGAACTGCGGCTTTGATGGCAGGATCCAAGAGCTTTTCCAGGGGACCTCCCGATACCCAACCGGGCATGGGTTCATCGATTCCGTCACATTCCGTACTTCTGTTATGAGGATGGGAGTATGCATTTTCACCTTCCCCGGTAATATATGAAATTCCAAGAGCGTTACGGCCAAGCAGGTAATGAAGATGCTCCATGGCACCCTCAAGGAATTTATCCCCTGTCTTTTCGTCGCAGATTTTGGCGGCCAGTATAAAAAGAATCGCCCTGTTGGCAACAACCATGTTGGAACCCCAGCAGAAATCCTTACTTTCAAGAGCAAGTAAATATCCTGAAGATTTAAGGAGCGAAAGCAAACGTGATGCTTCCTTTTCGATTACGTTCTTATAGTGAGCTTCAAGCATACCCACAGAGTGCTCCGGATCTGTCAGTATTGACATTGCGGCAAAGCCGGATACATCCATCCAACCGAATTCGGTTTTGGTGACGAAGTCATTGGTTAATTCGGTGACTTTGGCAACGTATTCATTTCTGTGAGATTTGTCTGCACGAAGCAATTCCGCTGCGGCCCACAGGCGCTCGTCTATGTCGGCATCATCATAATATCCGCCGGTATTACATCCGGGAGGATTCTTAAAATCCCGATAAGGGTTGGCTTTGAGCCATTCAAGACTCTTAAGTGCAGCATCAAGGCAGCGGTTTGCAAAATTTTCGTCGAATTTACGGTATATTCTGGAGGCCAATGCCATAACTGCAGTAAAATCCGCAACGGCAAAACTTGACACGGGGAAGAGAATGAATTGATCATGGTCATCCTGGGGCATAATAAAGGGAGCATGATTAAATGCCGTAAGTTTATGATATACACCACCGTCTTTAGTCTGCATCTTAAACAGCCATTCAAGTTCATATCGGCATTCGTTTAAGACATCCGGTATTCCGTTTCCACTTTCGGGAATATTGGATGATGAATTGAAACTTTCGGGATAAAGCTCGTATGCATAAAGCATATGAGCTACGGCTACGGCACCGGCCGCGGTGTATCTTCCGAAATCACCGGCATCATGCCAGCCGCCCTTTACCTCATAGGTTTTGGGATTTTCGGTTTTGTTAAGGTAATCTTTAAGTAGTATTGCATCTTTAGTGTGACAGGCAGGGTGTGTGTATCTTCCTGCATGCTCACCCTTAAGTTCCGTGCCGCATCTTTGATAATAGAAACATTTTAATAAGTCGGTTTGAAGCTTGTCGTATACATTTTGACCGATTGTAAAGGTGGGAGATTTGCCGTTGTTACCTGCAAGCACATAGTATTGCCCGGGTTCGGTCAATTCCGTAAAGTCAATTCTGTAGGTGTTATCACCGGAAACGGAATCGACGGTCTTTTCATGAACACTGCCTTCAAAAACGCTGACCTGGTCACTTACTCTGATTATTTGGAAATTACAGGGCCTTGTGGAAATTGCTATCTTTCTGGATGAAGGAAGATAACCTAACTGGTTAACATAAATCGACAAAATACCACCTCCTTATATAAATTAAATATATCAGAATTAATAGAAACTTAATAGACACAAAATGTTGCAGATGATATAATGTTCCATGTGGCGCATAGCCGATTTTTGTTTAGGAGGGAATACTAAATGGGTTTAATTAAAGCATTAACCGGAGCTGCCGGTTCAGCACTTGCAGATCAGTGGAAAGAGTACTTTTACTGTGACTCAATTGACGCTGATACACTTGTAGTTAAAGGTCAGAAGAAGACAAAGGGAAACAATAAAGGTTCCGATAATATTATAACTAACGGTTCTACAATAGCTATTAATGAAGGTCAGTGTATGATTATCGTTGATCAGGGTAAGGTTGTTGAACTTTGCGCCGAACCCGGTGAATTTACATATGATACTTCATCAGAACCGTCTATCTTTTCAGGTAATTTAGGACAGAGTATCAAAGATACTTTTGCTACTATCGGCAAACGTATTACTTACGGCGGTGATACAGCAAAGGATCAGAGAATTTATTTCTTCAATACAAAGGAAATTATCGGTAATAAATACGGTACAGCCAATCCTGTTCCTTTTAGAGTAGTTGATGCAAGAATCGGTCTTGACGTTGATATTTCAATCAGATGTAACGGTGAGTATTCTTATAAGATTACAGACCCGATTCTTTTCTATACCAATGTTTGCGGTAATATTACAGATGCTTATGAAAGAGATAAGATTGATTCTCAGCTTAAGTCAGAGCTTCTTACAGCATTACAGCCTGCATTCGCAAGAATTTCGGAGATGGGCATCAGATATTCTGCTGTTCCCGGACATACTAAGGAACTTGCAAACGCATTAAACGAAGAATTATCAGACCAGTGGAGAGATCTTCGCGGTATCGAAATCGTTTCATTCGGTGTTAATACACTTAAGGCATCCGAAGAAGACGAACAGATGATTAAGGACATGCAGAAAGCTGCTACATTGTCAAACCAGGCTATGAAGCAGGGCTATATAGCAGGCGCTACAGGCGATGCCATGAAGTTGGCAGCCGGCAATACGGCAACAGGTCCTATGATGGCATTTGCCGGTATGAATATGGCTAATATGGCAGGTGTGAATGCGGGAATGTATCAGATGGATGCCGGCACACCTATTCCGCCCCCGGTAACTCAGGCAACTTCTGCTGCATCTGCAGGATGGACATGCTCATGCGGACATGCGGGAAATACAGGTAAGTTCTGTGAGGAGTGTGGTAAGCCACAGCCTACAGCAGGTGCAGGTTGGACATGTTCATGCGGAACAGTTAACCAGGGTAAGTTCTGCCAGGGTTGCGGAGCTAAGAAGCCTGCAGGCGCTCCTTTATATAAGTGCGATAAGTGCGGATGGACACCTGAGGATCCTATGAATCCTCCTAAGTTCTGTCCTGAGTGCGGCGATCCTTTTGATGATGCCGATATTCAGTAATATGTTAATGATTTAATTATAGTTTTGCTTTAAGCGAGAGGATGGCAACATCCTCTCGAATTATTATTAAGTACGCCGACGGTGTATAATCAGTTATATTATTTGGGGGGTTATTTATGAGTGATGAATTTGATGCAAATGTAGTTAAAACTTTGGACGAAACCGATAAGAAGTGTCCTGCTTGCGGCGGAACAATGGATTTTGATCCCAAAACAGGCGGCCTGCTTTGTCCTTATTGCGGACATACACAGGAAATCAAGGCACCTGAAACAGGGGATAACAAGGCTCCTGCAACAGCTGTTGAGATTCCTCTTGAAGAAGCCGAGAAGACAGCTAACTGTGACTGGGGCACAGCAACCAAAACAATTATCTGTAAGAGTTGTGGCGCCGAGTCGGTATATGATGCTCAGGTTCTTTCGTCAGAGTGTCCTTACTGTGGTTCTAATCAGGTTACTGAAGCCGGAGACAGCAACACAATGGCTCCCGGCGGAGTAGTTCCTTTTAAGATTGATCAAAAGGAAGCAGGTTCACGTTTCGGTGCATGGATTAAGAAGAAGTTCTTCTGCCCCAAGGCTGCCAAAGAATCAGCCAATCCCAAGAAGTTCCAGGGAATTTATCTTCCTTACTGGACCTTTGATGCAGATACCAAGTCTACATATACTGCAGATTACGGTATCGACAGAACCGAAGAAGATAAAGACGGTAATTCTCATACAGTTACAGACTGGCATAAGACTTCCGGCAGCTATGATAAGTTCTTTAACGATGAACTTGTTTGCGGAACAACACAGCATGACAAAGCTATGCTTAACTGCATAGAGCCATTCAATACCGAGGATAACAAAGCGTATAAGCCCGAGTATGTGGCAGGATTCGGTGCCGAGAAGTATTCAATCGGTGTTAAAGATGCCTGGGTAACGGGAAAGAAACAGATTGATGATAAGATTGAGTCCCAGATTCACTCTAAGATTATTTCTGAGAAGAATGCCGACAGAGTTCGTGATCTTAAGGTTAAGAGCGCATTTAGCGGTATAACATTCAAATATTTATTGCTTCCTGTATGGATTTCAAGCTTTAAATATCAGGAAAAAGTATATCAGTTTATGGTTAACGGTCAGACAGGTAAGGTATACGGCAGAACACCTGTATCTAAGATTAAGGTATTCTTAACAATACTTATTATTGTTGCTGTATTCGCACTTCTTATGTACCTTAACCGCGGATAATATTTGAACCAAGGAATTATTTGATTTATGTCGATTTACGATACATTAAATCCACAACAAAAAGAAGCTGTATTTACAACCGAAGGCCCCCTGCTTGTATTGGCAGGGGCCGGTTCGGGTAAGACCAGAGTTCTTACACACAGAGTAGCCTATCTTATTGATAAAATGGGGGTGGATCCATTTAATATTATGGCAATTACCTTTACCAATAAGGCAGCAGGCGAGATGAAGGACAGAGTCGAGAAACTGGTGGGAATAGGCCGTGAAAGCATATGGGTTACTACTTTTCACAGCAGCTGTGTCAGAATTCTTCGCCGTTTCGCGGACAGATTAGGCTATGATAACAACTTCACAATCTATGATTCCGATGATTCCAAAAATATAATGAAGGATGTGTGCAAAACTCTTGCCATTGATACGAAAATGCTCAAAGAACGAACGATTCTCGGAGCTATTTCCGCTGCCAAAGATGAGTTGCAGACACCTGATGAGTTCAAGATTAATGCACAGGGTGATTTCAGATTGTCCAAAATTGCCGATGCATATATTGAATATCAGAAAATTCTCAAAAAGAATAATGCTATGGACTTTGATGATTTAATCATGAACACTGTGCTTTTGTTTAGAACAAATGCAGATGTACTTGATAATTATCAGAAGCGATTCAAGTATATTATGGTGGATGAGTATCAGGACACCAATACATCTCAGTTCCAGCTTATAAGACTTCTTTCGGGCGGTTATAAGAATCTTTGTGTTGTAGGTGATGACGATCAGTCCATTTACAAGTTCAGAGGCGCCAATGTACGGAATATTTTGGACTTTGAGGAGTTTTACCCCGAGGCCAAGGTAATAAGACTTGAACAGAATTACCGTTCTACCCAGAACATTCTCGATGCTGCTAATGGTGTTATTTCTCATAATGTGGGACGTAAGGCCAAAAGCTTATGGACTGACCGGGAGGGAGGCAGCCTGGTTCACTTTAGAATGTTCGATAACGCCTATGAAGAAGCGGAATTTATAGCAGGCGACATCGCCCGTAAATTTAAAAAGGGTATACTTGAATATAATGAAGCTGCCGTTTTATACAGGACAAATGCCCAGGCACGACTTTTGGAAGAAAGATTCGTATATGAGGGCATTCCTTATAATGTTGTGGGCGGCGTTAATTTCTATTCGAGACGGGAAATTAAAGATATTCTTGCATATCTTAAAACAATAGATAACGGCCGTGATGATTTGCAGGTGCGAAGAATAATTAATGTGCCCAAGCGAGGCATCGGTGCGACAACCATTAATAAAGTTCAGGAATATGCCGATATTCACGGAATTAGTTTTTTTGATGCGCTGTGTGAGGCGGATGATATACCTTCTATCGGTAAAGCCAAAGAAAAACTGCTGTCTTTTGCCGGAATGATTAAGGTGTTCAGATCCAGGGCTGATGAATACTCTCTTAAGGACTTGGTTCGTGATGTTCTTGATACTACGGAATATATTCAGGAATTTGATGCCGATTCCGAAGAAGAAGCCAATAACAGAATCGAAAATATAGAAGAATTTATCAATAAAGTTATAGCTTTTGAAGAAGATAAAAATGAAAAGCCGTCTCTTAGCGAGTTCCTTGAGGAAGTGGCTTTGGTAGCGGATATTGACGATGTGGATTCATCTGTTCCGAGAGCTTTGCTTATGACATTGCATGGGGCCAAGGGTCTGGAGTTTAAACATGTATATCTTTCGGGAATGGAAGATGGTCTGTTCCCCAGCTATATGTCCCTTTCTTCCGATGACAGATCCGAAATAGAAGAAGAAAGACGTTTGTGTTATGTGGGAATCACCAGAGCCAAGGAAGATTTAACATTAACCTGTGCCAGATGTCGTATGATAAGGGGCGAAACACAGTACAATGCCGTGAGCCGGTTTATTAATGAAATACCCAAGGCACTTATGGATAACAGAATGCCGGATAACAGCGTAAAGGAGTACATTAATAACGGATATACGCCGAAGGATAATAAAAGTAGCGGATTTACACGCCCTGTGGCAGTATTAAAGCCCAAAACAACTCCCAAGGAAGTAAAACCTTATTCCTACGGCGGCGGACTTGATGCATTGAAGGCTGCAGGAATAACTAAAGGAATGCCGGGCGGTGATTCTGCCGGAACCGTTGTAGGCGGTAAGCCGGATTATGATATAGGTGACAGAGTTGTGCATGTTAAGTTCGGTGAAGGTACGGTTACGGACTTAGAGCCCGGACCTCGTGATTATAAGGTTACAGTAGATTTTGATGATGTGGGAAACAAAATTATGTTTGCTGCATTTGCAAAACTTCGTAAAGTCTAAACAGCCGGTCAGCGGTAAATTTAAAGAAAATGATGCAATACATTTTATATAAAGGGGCTATTTTTATGTTTGCAAAGTATAAACAAAATACATTTATTATCTATTTTTGTGCTACCATTTGCTTGTTATTGATGCTGTGCGGCTGCAGTGTACAAAGCACCAATATGGTAATTAGCAATGACAGCAACTATTCCGGTTTTGGAATTGGTGACGTACGAATCCAATCTTATTGTGATAACTGGATGAACCTTGAAATGGGCCAAATCGGAACAGACTATGCAACGGTCGAATTGGATGACAATAAAAAAGTTGTACTGGTATACGGAAATATCAGTGTAGACGATCTTAATAAATATCCTATCTATGTTGACGGTGCTAAAGTCGATTCATTGGAGGCATTCAATAATATTTTTGGTACCAATGCCGAGTCTAAAGCATATACCGTCGAATATTTAGACGGTGAAATAACAGGTATATTTCAGCATACAAAGAACAAGACTAATGAATACATATCCTGTTCCTTTGCCCTTAGTTTGGATAATCTAAGTACTGAGTACTATGAATAGGCCAGGAGGAAAAACGTGTTTCAACAATGCAGCAAGCATATGATGCTGTAGATGAGTATATTCACAGGAATAACCTGGAAACTGCTGCAGGACTTGCTGAGATGTATCAGGACTATAGTTTACTGGCAATTAGTGTTTATTCATGCTATAATCATTTTGATATATTTGGAGTGTCATCTTAAGGAGGAGTAATATGAAAATTGATGATGCAAAGGCTAAAATTGAAGAATTGGTCGATATGGTCAAAGATTACGATTTAAAAGGAAATATTGATAATCTTAAGGACTTAAAGGATTTAAAAGAACTTGCCCAGTTTAGGAAACTCCTTAAGAAGAACGAGGAGATTGAAGAAAAGAAAAAGAACAATACTCTTATCTGGGTATTGGCAATTATCGGCGGAATAATTGTATGTGCAGCTATCGGATATGCTATCTACAGATTCCTTGTACCGGATTATATTGAAGATTCCTTTGAAGAGTTTGAAGACTTCGATGATGATTTCTTTGAGGATGAGGATGATTTAACGGATTGGGATGATGAAGAGGATGCTTTTGAAGTAGATGCGAAGAAAACTGATGCCGAGGAAACTTCGGAAGAATAAATATCTTCAGTTATTTAATGAAAATTCGAGGCGCACCTGTAGGTACGCCTCTTTTATTTGTATAAGCAGTTGTGTCGGGGGCGTCCGGTATATTGTAAATTAAATTATGTGGTGAATGGAGATTAATATGAAAAAAGGTGAACACTACCTGGGTAAAGTTGAAAGAGTAGACTTCCCGAACAAAGGAATAGTAAAGATTGATGACATAACGTGTGTTATTAAAAACGTGCTGCCGGGTGCGGAAATAGAGTTTGTGATTACCAAGAAGCATTCTGGAAAAGCGGAAGGAAGATTGGTAAATGTTATGAAGCCTTCAGCTCTTGAATGCCAATCACCATGTCCCCATTTCGGAGTTTGCGGCGGCTGTACTTATATTAACATGCCTTATCAGAAACAGTGCGCATTAAAAGGTGATCAGGTGCTTAGACTGTTAACTCCTGTGTTGGAACGCCAACAGGAAGAGTGGGAGTTTATCGGAGTTAAAGAATCCCCTAAACCATATGAATATCGAAACAAAATGGAGTTTAGCTTCGGGGATGAGTATAAGAACGGTCCCTTATCATTGGGCATGCATAAACGTGGGAGTTTTCATGATGTTGTTACGGTATCCGAATGTCAGATTGTAGATGAGGACTACAGAAAGATATTAAATATCACACGTGATTATTTTGAAGGTATACCTTTTTACCACAAACTTACCCATACGGGATTCCTAAGACATTTGCTGGTGCGTAAAGCAGCAAAGACCGGTGAAATATTAATAGCACTTGTTACCACATCAAAGGAACCTGCCGAACTTAACAAAAACGGCAAATCAATCGAAGAGTGGAAAGATAAAATACTGGGACTTGAATTGACAGATGGCTTGATGACCGGAATTCTTCACATTCAGAATGATTCAGTATCAGATGTTGTTAAATCTGATAAAACTATATGCTTGTATGGAAGAGAGTATATTAACGAAGAATTGCTTGGACTTAAGTTTAAGATATCTACATTTTCTTTCTTCCAGCCTAATTCCCGGGGAGCAGAAGTTCTGTACAGTACGGTAAGAGATTTTATCGGTGACTTGGGACAGGGCGAGGCTACGGTGTTTGATCTTTATTCGGGTACGGGCACTATATCCCAGCTTATGGCTCCTGTTGCCAAAAAAGTTATCGGTGTGGAAATCGTTGAAGAAGCAGTACAGGCCGCAAAAGAGAATGCAATCGAGAATGGTTTACATAACTGCGAGTTCGTTGCGGATGATGTACTTCTTGCCCTTGACAGGATAGAAGACAAGCCGGACTTTATAATACTTGATCCGCCTCGTGACGGGGTGCATCCTAAAGCACTTAAGAAGATAATTGACTACGGTGTGGAACGATTAATTTACGTTTCATGCAAACCAACGAGTCTTGCCAGAGACCTGGAGGCTTTCCTGCTTACCGGTTACCATGTCGAGAAGTTCGTGTGTGTAGACCAGTTCAGCTGGACTGCAAATATAGAAACCATCTGTTTGCTTTCAAAGAAATAGCGTATTTTAGGCGTTTGTAGGCAGTTTTATGAAAAGATAAATCTGTAGTTTTAGCATTAAAAGATGTAATTGAATAATGAAATAAAGGAAGTTTAACACCCCTTAGTATAATGAAACGGACATGTTAATGCCGGAGAGTTATATGAGGGGTGTTTTCAACTTGAAGATATTGACACTTATCCGTATACTCGATTAAAATAAAGCCAAGTACTCGAATAAAACCGAGCCAAATACTCGAATAGAAATAAGCCAAACACTCGAAACGACGAATGAAATAGAATTATTATAAGTTGATTAAGGGAGAATGCATGAAGGAATATTATTCAAGAATATCAGATAAAGTATTGGAAGAACATTTGGAATCAAAAGGAGCTGTATTAATTGAGGGCCCCAAGTGGTGTGGGAAAACAACATCTGCAAAACATCTGGCCAAAAGCTTTATAGAGATGGATCGCCCAGATATGACAGAACAATATCAACAAATGGCAAGAATTAAACCATCTGCTCTTCTTGAGGGAGAAGTTCCACATCTTATTGACGAATGGCAGATAGCACCAGGGATTTGGAA
>JAZUIS010000063.1:0-17886 GCA_045642345.1 Lachnospiraceae bacterium | reverse complement strand
ATTCTTTTTTTATTTTATTTTTATTATCTTCATCGGAATCAAAATATTTTATATTTTTTTCGAACTCTTCCAATTGAGAAGCGTTAAGCTTTGGTTTTCTTAAGACAAAATAAAGAAGCTCTTCACCTAAAGAGCTTACAGTATTATTCACTTTATCAAAAACAGCATCAAAATTAATATCGTTTGCGGTTATATCATCGATAAAGAATCCGGATTTATTAAGTTCAAAGTATTGTTCTGTTCTTCTGTTACTGTTCATCTATAATTCGTTTTTTGATAGCGGTAACCTCATCATATATCTGCCAAGGCTCCTCATCTGTATAGAACCTGCCGTCTTTATATAAAATACGACCGTTAATCATAGTCATTTTGACATTTGCTTTCGAACCTGAATAAACAATGTTTTTCATAATATTGTTTATGGGCTGCATATTGGGCATATTAAGATCAAGCATTATCATATCTGCCTTTTTACCCACAGCCAAAACATCGCAGTCCTTAAGCCCCATTGCCTGGGCACCGTTAACGGTTGCCATTCTAAGCACCTCAAGGGCATCAACCGCCGAAGCATCTTTGGCGCTTACCTTTGAAAGTGCGGAAACAAGGAACATTTCCCTAAACATATCAAGACAGTTGTTTGATGCAGGGCCGTCAGTTCCGATTGCAACCTTTATCCCTTTTTCAAGATATTTATTAACAGGACAAATACCGGATGCAAGTTTAATATTCGAAGAAGGATTGGTAACTACATAAAGATTATGCTTCTTCATGATTTCATAATCTTCGTCGCTTAAATATACCCCATGATATATTCCGCCACCGTAGTTAAACATACCGTAAGATTCAAGTAATGCAAGAGGTGTCATTCCGTATCTTTCAATACATCCCGTAACCTCTTCCTGCGTTTCCGCAAGATGCGTAAACACAGGTGCCTTATATTTTTTCGAAAGTTCCGCAAGTCCTTTCATAATTTCCGGCGAAGTTGTATATTCTGCATGAAAACCAAGTATATAACTTTGAAGGGAATCTTCCTTATTGTACTCGGTATACATTTTCTCAATTAAGTCAAGGGACTGGGAAAAACTATTCATGGCCCCTACCTGAACACATCTAAAGCCAAAATCATCCATGGATTGTGCTATAGATTCAGGAGTAAGATACATATCAAAGCATGCGGTAATGCCGCTTGTTAAGTACTCAAGACATGACAGTTTGCTCATTGTATATATATCTTCCGGCGTCATTTTGGCTTCAACCGGAAAAATCGCATTATTAAGCCAATCTCCCAAGGGTAAATCGTCTGCCAATGATCTAAGTACACTCATACCGGAATGTGTATGGGCATTCTTAAAGCCCGGCATAAGAAGATTTAATTCGCAGTCTATTTCTTCATCAAAATCATTTTTGCAATATCTGCTTTCACCCACATATGTAATTTTGTCATCAATAACATGAACCTCTCCTTCAAATACTTTAAGAGGTTCACACATAGTCAATATTCTTGCATTATAAAAACGATACTTCATATTAATCTCCGTTCCGCCCCACGGAATCCAAAAGGTGTTTGCAAGTACTCTTTAATCTTCTATACCAGATTAGCAGGCCCGAAGCCTTCAGGCAGAAGTTCGGACAAAGCGTATACTTTATAATCGGTTTCAGACTTGGCTACAATTACAATAAACTTATCAGGATCACAAAATTCCATCATTACCTGTCTGCATACTCCACAGGGGAAAGCAAACTGATCGATTTTCTTACCCTTTGGCGAGCCTACAATCGCAATTGCCTTAAAGTTACCGATTCCTTCCGATACTGCTTTAAAGATAGCTACTCTTTCGGCGCATATGGAAGGACCGTATGCGGCATTTTCGATGTTACATCCCTGAATAACCTTTCCGTCCTTGGTAAGAAGTGCTGCACCTACCGCAAAATTCGAATAGGGACAATATGAACCTTCTCTTGCAGCTATCGCATTGGAAATTAAATCTCTTACAGGTACAGCCTTTAATAATTTAATAAGCTGCTCATTTGTTTCATCATTATCGTCTGTAATAAATTCTCTTTTCATTTAATCCCCCATAAGTGTCTTAAATAACTTAAAATGACTAAAACCTATAAATTAGAAATTACATCTGTAACGAGTTTTTCAAATAAAGGTGCCGCAGCTTTACCTGCCGCCTGAACTTCGTCATGGGTTAAAGGTGTAGGGCTTATTCCTGCAGCCAGATTGCACACGCATGATATTCCGCAAATCTTCATGCCCATATGATTGGCAGCTATAG
This sequence comes from Lachnospiraceae bacterium, assembly GCA_045642345.1. Classification (GTDB taxonomy): domain Bacteria; phylum Bacillota; class Clostridia; order Lachnospirales; family Lachnospiraceae; genus JAILLW01. Next base: position 15,604 of record JAZUIS010000063.1, on the reverse strand, counting down.
CTTCAACTACGGTAGACATACCTACAGCATCCACTCCCAGTTTTCCAAGCATTTTAATCTCTGCGGGAGATTCAAAAGAAGGTCCTGTGAGCTGACAATATACACCTTCCTTAAGGTCAATATTATTGTCTTTTGCCGATTTTCGTATAACATCCTGAATTGACTTATCATATACTTCCGTCATATCCGGGAATCGTGTTCCTAATTCATCAACATTGGGACCAATAAGCGGATTAGGTGCAAAAATAGAAATATGATCGGTAATAAGCATAAAATCACCGGCCTTAAAATCCTTGTTAAGTCCGCCGGATGCATTAGTTAAGAAAAGAATTTCGGCTCCCATCATCTTCATTAATCTGGTGGGAAGCACCACATCGGAAATAGGATATCCTTCATAGTAATGAACTCTTCCCTTCATACATACCACGGGAACATTATTAACATATCCGAAAATAAACTTGCCTGCATGACCGGGTACGGTTGAAACAGGGAAATCCTTTATATCTTTGTAATCAATTTCGGCCTTAACATCCATGGAATCGGCGTAATTGCCAAGTCCCGAGCCAAGAACCAAAGCTACTTTAGGCTCAAAAGGAATCTTATCCTTAATTGACTCATAACATCCTACTAATTTAGAATATACATCTGCCATAAAATAACCCTCCAATACAATAATTACATTATTACCTTACGGAAATTCTTCTTACCGCGTCTTACAACAAGTCCGTCACCCTTAAAGGCATCGGGTTCATATGATGTCTTAAAGTCTGTTACCTTTTCGTCATTAACAACTACACCGCCCTGTTCAACAGCTCTTCTTCCTTCGGAACGGGATGTAACAAGACCTGCAGCTACCAATAATCCGCAAATATCAATCTTACCATCCTGGAAATTATCATCTGTAAGTGATGTGCTTGGAATATTCGCAGCATCTCCTGCGGTAAAGAGAGCCTTTGATGCATCAAGGGCTTTCTGAGCTTCGTCTTTGCCGTGTACTAAAGCTGTAAGTTCAAAAGCAAGTATTTCCTTTGCCTTATTAAGCTGGGCACCTTCCCAGGATTCCATAGGCTTAATCTCCTCAAGAGGAAGGAATGTTAACATCTTAAGGCACTTAATTACATCTGCATCATCTACATTACGCCAATACTGGAAGAATTCGTAAGGTGAAGTCTTCTCAGGATCAAGCCATACTGCCCCCTTAGAGGTTTTACCCATCTTCTTGCCTTCGGAATTAAGAAGAAGTGTAATTGTCATTGCATAAGCATCTTTACCAAGCTTACGACGAATAAGCTCGGTACCGCCAAGCATGTTAGACCACTGGTCGTCACCGCCAAACTGCATGTTACAGCCGTAACGACGGTATAACTCATAGAAATCGTAGCTTTGCATAAGCATGTAGTTAAACTCAAGGAATGTAAGACCCTTTTCCATTCTCTGCTTGTAGCACTCGGCTCTTAACATGTTGTTAACGCTAAAGTGGGGTCCTATATCACGAATGAATTCAACATAATTTAAATCAAGAAGCCAGTCGGCATTATTTACCATCATTGCCTTGCCTTCCGAAAAATCAATAAATTTGCTCATCTGCTTTTTGAAACATTCACAGTTGTGCTGAATTGTTTCCTTGGTAAGAACCTGTCTTAAATCAGATCTTCCGCTGGGGTCACCGATCATACCTGTTCCGCCGCCTACCAAAGCGATGGGCTTATTACCTGCCATCTGAAGTCTCTTCATAAGGCAAAGTGCCATAAAGTGACCTACATGAAGTGAATCGGCTGTGGGATCAAAGCCGATATAAAAAGTAGCTTTACCGTTATTAATAAGTTCTTTAATTTCTTCTTCGTCTGTTAACTGAGCAAGTAATCCACGCTCTTTTAATTCATCAAAAATAGTCATAATCGTTTTTATGTGATTTATTAACTAATCACACATTCCTTTCTTTTATTAATTTTAAATTATAGCATAAACCCATTATTTACTTACCATTAATTTATTCATAGCTTCATTCAGGCCACGAACAGTAAGCTTATACATGGGAAACATCTCTTTGACCGCAGTCTCGGCTTCCCTCCAGGGAGCATGTCCCGGAGCCATTTTAGGATTCATCCAGACTACTTTTTTGTAGTGCTTCTTAAGAAGAGTAAGCCACTCATATCCTGAAAGGCCGTCATTGGGTCCGCGGTAATTACCTGTATTTGAATAAAGCTCTTCAGGTGCCATTGCAGCATCCCCTACTATAATTACCTTATAATCGGAATCAAGGTTTCTGAACATCCATTCCGTTTCAATCCAGTCTCCGTTTTCACATTCAGGAGTCTTATAAAGATGGGAATATATACAGTTATGGAAATAATATGTTTTTACATCCTTATAATGGTTGGACCTGTGTACCGATTGGAATAACTCATTAAGCAAATTACTGTAGGGAATCATAGTTCCGCCGGAATCCATAAGAAGTAATAACTTAACGGAATTCTTACGGGGCTTTTCCATTACTATCTGAAGGCAGCCTCCGTTATTACAGGTTTTATCTATTGTTCCGTTAATATCAAGTTCTGTTTTGGGAATATCAAGCTTTGAACTAAATTGTCTTAGCTTGCGAAGTGCCATCTGGAACTGTCTGTTATCAATTATTCTGTCATCCCTGAAGTCTCTGTACTTTTTGGCACCTATAACCTCAAAGGCAGTTTGATAACCTGTGGAACCGCCGACGCGAATTCCGCCTGCATTTCCGCCCATATTTCCGAAATATGTTTTACCCATGGAACCGATCCAGAAGGAACCGCCGTTATGTTCGGAATCCTGATCCTTAAGACGCTGCTTGAACTTTTCTTCAATATCGTCTTTATCAAGATCATGGAATATTCCGTCCTGTTCGTTCATTCGATATCGGTCCTGCTCCGAAACCATATCAATCAGTTCCGATTTATCAAGCCATCTTAGCATAGCCTTCGTAACTTCGTTTTCGGATTTAATGCCCTTGAAGGTTTCTTCAAAAGCAGCATCAAACTTATCGAATTCCGTTTCCGACTTAACAAGAATCATTCTGGACAAATAATAAAATTGTGTTAATGATGAACCTGCAAGGCCTAAATCTAATGCTTCTATCAGTGACAGCCATTCTTTTAATGTGACATTAAGGCCTTTTGCCTTGCACGTATAAAAGAACTTAGTAAACATTAGTCTTAGCTATCTCCAAATCCTCATCCTTTTTAACAATAACTCCTATAAACGGAAGTTTTGATTTGATTTCGTCCGCACTTATTCCGGCAATCTGCAGTGCATTAATCCAGTCAATAAGTTCGGAGGTTGAGGGCTTTTTACGTATATCCTTTATAGCCCTGATGGCATAAAATACATCCATTGCATTCTTAAGTAAATTATCCTCAACTTCAGGGTAATGAACCTTAACTATTTCTTCCATCAATGCTGCATCCGGGAAATCTATATAATGGAATATGCATCTTCTTAAAAAAGCATCCGGCAATTCCTTTTCGGCATTGGAAGTAATAATAACAATCGGACGCTGTTTTGCCTTGATTGTTTCTTTTGTTTCGTGGATATAAAACTCCATCTGATCAAGTTCCCAAAGTAAATCATTGGGGAATTCCAAATCAGCTTTATCTATTTCATCAATAAGCAAAATAACCTGTTTTTCGGAAGTAAATGCCTCTCCCAATTTACCGAGCTTAATATAATGAGCTATATCGTCAACGCCTTCCTCACCGAACTGTCCGTCATACAGTCTTTGAATGGTATCATACATATAAAGACCGTCCTGAGCCTTTGTTGTCGACTTAATATTCCAAATAATCAGTTCCTTATCAAGGCTCTTTGCTATAGCTTCCGCAAGCATAGTTTTTCCTGTTCCCGGTTCGCCTTTAATAAGAAGAGGTTTTTTTAATGCAATTGCCACATTAACCGCAGCCATTAACTCTTCGGATGCAACATATTCTTTTGTACTGCTAAAACTATTGTCCATTTTAACTCCCGTTATTTATTAAAATTCAATTTACAATTACATATCTACCACGGAATCTCGGTGGTATTCTTATAAAGTTCTCGCAAATCAATATTTTCTACTTTACGTTCTCTTTCCATTAATTCTTTAACTGCATCCGCAGGATTGGAATTTTCAAATAAAATCTTATTTACTTCTTCGATAATCGGAACGGAAACATTATATTTCTTGGCAAGGGCAAGTCCCGCTCTTGCGGCATAGACGCCTTCCACAACCTGCTTAACTTCTTTGGTTGCTTCTTCATAGCTCATTCCCTGACCTATAAGTATTCCCGCTCTTCTGTTACGTGAATGCATTGATGCACATGTAACAATTAAGTCGCCTATTCCCGTTAATCCGTAGAAGGTTTCGATACGACCTCCCATAACAATACCAAGTCTTGTTATCTCGGCTATTCCTCTTGTAATAAGTGCAGCCTTCGTATTATCACCGTAGCCTAAACCGTCGGCAATTCCGGCAGCCAGAGCAACTACGTTCTTAAGTGCCGCACCAAGTTCTATGCTTTTAACATCAGAGCTTATATAAACTCTGAATACATCCGACATAAATGCTTCCTGCAACAGTAAAGCCGTGTCTTTGTCTTTAGAACCAACAACAATTGTTGTAGGCAGTCCTTTGGCAACTTCTTCCGCATGGGAAGGGCCCGACATAACACATACATTTGCATTGAGAATTTCCGATTCGATAACCTCGGATAATGTCATTAAGGATTCATCATCAATTCCTTTACTTACATTAACTATTATCTGGCCGTCCTTAATATAGGGTGCCATTGCAGCTGCTGTTTTTCTTGTGTAAGGAGATGCCACCGCAAGAACAAGTATATCTTTGTCCTTAACTGCCTCATCAATATCCGTTGTATAAACAGTATCATGTGAAAGTATTGTGCCCGGAAGCTTATCCGTTAACTCGTTAAACTCCTTAAGCATATCTATTTCACTTGGTATGGCTGAATATATCGTTAATTTATGACCATTATTTTCAAGGAGTTTTGCAATTGCTATTCCCCATGCTCCTGCTCCGATAATTCCGATATCAGACATATAATACCTCCGTTATTATTGATCAGATTTTTTGGTAAGATACGTTTTCTTTTCACAATGATTACGTAATCTGCCAATATTTGCTCTATGTAAAAATGTAGTTAAAATGCCAAGCAAAAGTGTTATTATACACATTTCCGTAAGTACGGCATCTCCTGCCTGACACTTATTCTTAAAATAATCAAATCCGAATCCCAATACGACTTCCATAATCAAAATATAGGGATAAACCATCAATGATCCCAGGGAAACGTAATGAGTTATAAAGAATATACTAAAGAAAACAATAAGGCCTACCAGCGTAAACCAGGGATCAAAGGAGAACATCAAACCTGCGGTGCACGCAATTCCCTTACCGCCTTTGAAGTTAAGATAAAAAGGAAATACATGACCGAGTATTGCTCCCGCTCCCGTATATAACTTAATCAGATACAGCTTATCCGGATTACTTGACGCAAACAAAAAAGTACAAAGGACTACCGCAAGCACGCATTTAATGCAGTCTCCCGCAAAAACAATAAGGCCCGCTTTAGTGCCAAGCACTCTTAAAGTATTGGTTGTGCCGGCATTTCCCGAACCGTGTTCGCGAATATCGATTCCGTTAATTTTGCCGATTATAAACGCTGTTTGAAACAGTCCGAATACATATCCGATTACTAAACAAAAAATGCGAAACATTATTTTTCTTCTCCTCGTTCACGAATAATAAATTTAAGCGGTGTGCCCTTAAATCCAAACGCTTCTCTTATTTTGTTCTCTATATATCTTGTATATGAAAAATGCATTAATTCCTTGTAATTAACGAAAATTACAAATGTAGGCGGCTTAACGGACGCCTGGGTAATGTAGTATAGCCTTAATCTCTTACCCTTGTCTGTGGGAGGCTGCTGCATTGCAACCGCTTCTGCCATAATTTCGTTAAGAACACCTGTCTGTATTCTCATTGAATGATTCTCGGATACAGAATCTATAAGGTCATACAATTTTGATATTCTTTGTCCCGTAAGGGCCGAAATAAACGTAATCTCGGCATAATTCATAAATGAAAGTATCTGTTTTACCTTATTTGTAAATTCATTTACGGTCTTATCGTTCTTTTCGATGGCATCCCATTTATTTACCGCAATTATCGTAGCTTTACCGCGCTCATGGGCAATTCCTGCTATCTTTGCATCCTGCTCGGTTACACCTTCGACGGCGTCTATCATCAATATTACAATATCCGCACGTTCAACGGCCGAAACAGTTCGAACAATCATATATTTTTCCAGATCTTCTTTGATCTTATTCTTACGTCTTAAGCCTGCGGTATCTATAAAGATATAATCCCTGCCGTTATAACGTATGTTGGTGTCAACAGCATCTCTGGTGGTTCCCGCAATATCTGAAACAATAAGTCTGTTTTCGCCTATAAGCTTGTTAATTAAAGATGATTTACCGACATTGGGTTTTCCGATTATTGCAACCTTTGTTATTTCATCTTCTTCATCATCTTCTTTAGGTTCCGGGAAAAAAGAAACCACTTCGTCAAGAAGGTCGCCTATACCTAACTGGTTAGCCGAAGATATAGGGTGTGGTTCACCTATTCCCAAATTATAGAATTCATAAATATCTGCTTCATATTTACTAAAATCATCAACTTTATTTACAACAAGAAGCACCGGCTTTTTGGCACGTCGAAGCATATCTGCTACTTTTGAATCCGAATCAACCAGTCCCTGCTTAACATCCACCATAAATAAAATTACGTCGGCAGTCTCTATTGCGATTTGTGCCTGTTCTCTCATCTGCGACAGGATAACATCGGAAGAATCCGGTTCGATACCGCCCGTATCTATCAAAGTGAATGCATAATTAAGCCAGGTACAATCAGCATAAATTCTGTCTCTGGTTATACCTGGGGTATCTTTAACTATTGAAATTTTGGCTCCGGCAAGTGCATTGAACAAAGTAGACTTACCTACATTCGGCCTGCCTACCACGGCAACGATAGGCTTTCTTTTCTTACTCATAATTATTCCTTATCAAAATATATTTCTTTACGTGTATTGTACACTTCAAGAATTTCTTTAATCTTTTCCGTCGGTGTATATACGTTACTCATAGATACATCGTGATTCATAAAATCAATAATTGAAGCAAGGAACTTGGACATATCCGCTTCAACATAATAAGGTCTTGTCATAAGTTCCGGAATTCTGTATGTAAGATTAGTTGTGACAATCTTATCAAAATATCCCTTCTCGTATGCTTCATCGAACTTAGACATTCCGTCGGTAAATAATCCGAATGTACAGCAAATATAAATTTTACGTGCATTCATGGCTTTAAGCTGTTTGGCAGTATCTATCATACTTCCGCCGGATGATATCATATCATCAATTATAATAACATCTTTTCCGTCAATATTATCACCCAAAAATTCATGGGCAACAATAGGATTCTTACCGTTAATAATAGTCGAATAATCTCTTCTTTTATAGAACATTCCTGTATTTACTCCAAGAACGTTGGCAAAGTACACGGCTCTGTCAAGAGCGCCCTCATCAGGTGAAATTACAATAAGATTATCCGCATCTACAATTAAGTCCTTTTCGGTTTTAAGAAGTGCTCTTATAAACTGATAAGGAGGTGTAAAGTTATCAAATCCCGTAAGGGGTGCTGCATTTTGAACCTTGGGGTCATGGGCATCAATCGTGATTATATTGTCAATTCCCATATTGGCCAGTTCTTCAATTGCATATGCACAGTCCAGGGATTCTCTTCCGTTTCTCTTATGCTGTCTTCCTTCATACAGGAATGGCATAATTACATTAATTCTGTGAGCTTTGCCGTCTACTGCACTAATGATACGCTTTAAATCCTGAAAATGATCATCCGGTGACTTATGGTTAATAAATCCGTTCATCTTATATGTAATACTGTGATTACATACATCAACCAGAATAAATAAATCTGCTCCTCTTACGGATTCGGAAATGCAGGCCTTTCCTTCGCCTGAGCCAAATCTGAAGCACTGGCTGTCAAGAATATAATTGTCGGATACATAACCCTGGAATGCAGGATCACCTTTTGCTACATTCTTAACTTCCTTTCTAAACTGAACAAGATGATGATTAATACTGTCACCAAGTTGTCTGGCCGAATCAAGCACAATCAGTTTAAGCGGTGCGGCCGGAATGGCATTTTCAAGTTTTGCTACGTTAGGCATTTTGACAGCTCCCTTTGTTTATCTTAAATCTTTTTCATATGGAATTCCTTCTGCTTTTGGTGCATGGGAATTCTTTGATGTAAGTGCCAGTACGATCAGTGAAATTACATACGGCATCATATTATATACAGTTGAACTTATATTTAATGAATTAAGCAAATCAAAGCCGGAATATACGTTTGACAGTGCTCTGAAGCAGCCGAACAACAAGGCAGCCAGGGCTATTCTCAAAGGTTTCCACTGTCCGAAAATCATAACAGCCAATGCCAGGAAACCGAATCCCGCAACGCCGTTTTCAAATTTCCATTCGGAAACTCCCGCTGTAATGTAAGTAATACCGCCTATTCCGCCAAGTATACCCGAAATCATTACACCGAAATATCTCATCTTAATTACATTGATACCTACAGAATCCGCTGCTGAAGGATGTTCTCCGCAGGCCATAAGTCTAAGACCGAATTTGGTGTTATATAAAACTACAATTGCAATTATAAGCAAAACAAACGTAATAACAACAAATACATTAAGATTTATTCCGCAGAATTTAAATCCAAGGCTCTTTTTGCCCTGTATGTACTGAACATTACTTGATACGTCATCGGGATTTACGGAAATATTAATTGCCTTAACAATAACCGTGGCAACCGCAGTTCCCAAAATATTCATTGCCGTACCGATAATCGTCTGATCTGCTTTAAAGCTTATACTCGCAACAGCAAGCAACAAAGAATATATTAAACCACATAGGGCAGAAATTACAACAGTACATAGAATAATAATAAAAGTTGAAGCACCTGCCATGTATTTTAATGTAAGTGCACCGCCCATGGCGCCTATTACCATAATGCCCTCAAGACCAAGGTTAATTACGCCCGAATGTTCACTGAAGCATCCGCCGAGAGCAACCAGTATAAGTACAGAAGCATAAAGCAAGGTATATTCAATAAGTAAACTCATTATTCCTTACCTCCTTCCTTATCAGCTTGTTTACTTTCGGATTTTTTGATCCATTTATTCATGGCATATTTCATAAACAGTACAAATCCGCAAAGATATATAATCAAAGCCGAAATCAAATCCGATATCTGTGAGCAATACATTGTCTTATCTACATATGCTCCGCCTTCCGTTATATGCTGAATAAAGAAGGCTGCAAATATGGAACCGATGGGAGAAAGTCCGCCAAGGAAGGCAGCAGCTATTCCGTTAAAGCCCATTGCAGGTACTGATGAAGCAGTAACCGACCATTGTTCGTATCCCGTAAGATAAAACATTGATGCACCCAGGCCTGCCAAAGCTCCGCCGATCATTAAGGTTACAATTGTATTTCGTTTTTCGGCCATGCCGGCATATTTTGCCGCATGCTTGTTAAAGCCTGTAGCCTTTAACTCATATCCGAATTTAGTCTTTTCAAGTATTACATATACCGCAATTGCAAATATTACAGATAAGGGTAATGCAATGGTAACGTACTGATTGTTGCTGAATAATTTATTAAGTCCCAATTGGGGAATCAGTGCGCTTGTATTTACATTTGAAATTATCTTCGTATAATGAGATGTTTCTTCCTTAACCGATAAAAGTATGGAATTCATCGAATACAAAGAAATCCAGTTAAGCATAATTCCCGAAATTACTTCGTTAACATTAAAGTATGACTTTAACGCTCCGGAAATTGCTCCCAGCAATCCGCCTCCTATCATTGCAACTATCATGCATACGTACCAGGGGCAGTTTAATTTTAATGCAAAGAATAAGGACAAGCCCGCGCCCAGACAATACTGGCCTGCAGCTCCTATATTAAACAAACCTACCTTGTATGCAAACAAAACGGATAATGCGCACATCAAAAGCGGTGAAGCCTTAACAAGTGTAGAACCGAAATATTTCATCGCAGCATTAAAACTGGGATATTTAAAGAAATTCTTAATAATAACCAAAATAGCTTTTGTAGCGCCTCTGTAGTCAATAAACAAAAGCACTATATAACCGATAAGTAAGCCAAGCAGGATACATATAAGCGAAGCCACAAGGGACTGTACTGCCGGCTTTTTAAGGAAGGAATATTTTTCTTTATTCATTAATTTTCGCCTCCTTTATAATTCTTCTTGGAACCTGACATGTATAAGCCAAGTTCTTCAGGCGTTGTGGTCTTAGGATCAAGTTCTCCTACTATTTCGCTTTCGTACATTACCAAAATTCTGTCCGGCAGAGAAAGAACCTCATCAAGTTCAAGAGAAATAAGTAATACCGCTTTTCCCTCATCTCTGAAATTAACTATATCTCTGTGTACGTTTTCGATTGCTCCTACATCAAGTCCTCTAATGGGCTGAACAGCTATCAGTAATTCGGGATTTTCGGAAATTTCTCTTGCAAGAATTGCTTTTTGCTGGTTTCCTCCCGACATGGAACGTGCAATTGTCATACTGCCCTGACCTGATCTTACATCAAACTTCTCGATTAATTTATCTGAATAGGCTCTTATATTATCCTTCTTCAAAAAGCCCATCTTAGATGTATATTCGGGGCTGTCGTAACACTTGAGTACCATATTGTAATCAAGGGGATAATCAAGAACCAGTCCGTGTTTATGTCTGTCTTCCGGAATATGTCCTATTCCTTTTTTATTTCTTTGTTTAATTGAATCGTTTGTAATATCTTTTCCAAGTAAAGATATACTTCCATCGGAAATCTTTTCCAGACCGGAAATGGCATATGCAAGCTCCGACTGTCCGTTTCCGTCTATACCTGCAATACAAACAATTTCGCCGCGTTTTATATTAAAAGAAACGTTATTTACAGCATTTTTGTGGCCGTTTTTAGCCTTTACGCGAATATTCTTTACGTCAAGTACCGTTTCACCCGGTTCAATATCTTTCTTTGAAACCGTAAATTCAACATCTCTTCCAACCATCATCTTGGATAATTCTTCTTTAGATGTCTTGTCTATATCAACAGTGCCGATATATTTTCCTTTACGAAGGACCGTACATCTGTCGGCAACTGACATGATCTCATTTAATTTATGGGAAATAAACAGAATTGACTTACCTTCTTTGGCAAGATTCTTAATAATTCCAATCAGTTCTTCAATTTCCTGCGGAGTCAGAACCGCTGTGGGTTCATCAAAAATAAGAACTTCATTGTCACGATACAGCATCTTCAAAATCTCTGTTCTCTGCTGCATTCCTACGGTAATATTTTCGATTAAAGCATCAGGATCAATGGCAAGTCCGTATTTTTCGGAAAGTGCCATAACTTTTTCCCTTGCATCTTTCTTTTGAAGGAAACCTGCTTTATTGGGTTCCACGCCAAGAATTATATTATCAAGTACCGAGAAACATTCTACCAGTTTAAAATGCTGATGAACCATACCTATACCAAGTTCATTTGCATCATTTGGATTATTGATTACAACTTCCTTACCATCTTTAAGTATCTTACCTTCATCAGGCTGATATAATCCAAACAGAACACTCATAAGTGTTGATTTACCGGCTCCGTTTTCTCCTAAAAGCGCATGAATTTCCCCCTTCTTCAAGCGCAAAGTTATATCATCATTTGCCTTAATGCCCGGAAATTTCTTGGTTATGTTTAACATTTCAATAGCATATTCGGATGACATATTGTACCCCCATTATATTTTAAAATAGGCGGAAGCAATCAGCTTCCGCCTATCCATTGCATAAACGCGAATTAATTACTTAATATTTCCCTGATCATCAACTGTTACAAGTGAAGTAGCAGGCATAGCAGAAACATCATTAGAAACCTTAATTACGCCTGAGAACATGTCTGAAACCAACTTAGCATAATCGTCTTTTGAGAAGTTAGCATCAAACTGAGTGCTGTTAACGGGAATCTGGCAGTAGTTAGCTTCTGTATCTGTTCCTGAAACAAGACCCAAAGTCTCAATCTTTCCTGAATACTTAGACCAGTTATTATTAACAATAACATCATTAAGTGTATCGTAAGTTGTAGGATATAATCCCTTCATAGCTGAAGTAACAGTCATTCCGTCACCGTATGCGCCATCAATAATAGCCTTCTGGTCAACGTCAACACCGATTACCTTACCGCCAACCTTGGCAGCAGCTTCAGCAGCAGATGAGTAAATACCACCACCGCATGCAAATACTACTTCTGTTCCGTCAGCATACCATGTATCCATAGCTGCTGTAATATCAGCATCTCCATAGAACTGATTTCCGTATGCATACTTAACGTTTGCTGTAACTCCCTTATCGGCAGCAGCAGCTTCACATCCCTGAACGAAACCGAAACCGTAACGGATAACTGCAGGAACTGCCATACCGCCTAAGAAACCAAGTTCCTTATAGCCTAAGCTTACTGCAGCATAACCTGCCATAAAGCCGGATAACTCTTCCTGGTATACTGCGCAATATACATTGCTCATATCAAGATAGTCTTCGATTTTCCAGTTATCGGGATTGTAATCATAATCAGCGCCGACAGCTGCTTCGAGAATATCTCCCTTAGCTACGTCAAGTGCGATAAACTTAACATCCGGATAATTAGGTGCTGCTTCAACAATTGTGCCGCCAAATGCGTAACCGGGCATAACAATTACGTTGTAACCGTCAGCTACAGCTGTATCAACCATAGCTACTCTGTCAGCAGTAGAATCTCCGTTAGGCTTATAATAAGTAAAATCAATCTTATTAGCCTCACAGAAAGCCTTACATGCTTCGTAAGTTGTCTGGTTAAATGACTGGTCGGTAATATCACCGTAGTCAGTAATCATGGCAACCTTGTAATCCCCTGATTCACCGTTACCGTTTGATGAACAAGCACAAAGTGAAAGTACCATGCTAAGTGCAATAGCAATAGCAAATAACTTTTTCATTTTGAATCCTCCTAAAAATATAATATGTCACTAATGACTAATACATTCTATCATGATAGAATAAGTAAAGCAAGTAAGCAGATACAAAATACAGTATATGCTTTTTATCGGAGGCACAATATATGTCAAAATTATATTTTAAATACGGTGCCATGGGCTCCTCAAAATCCGCTCAGGCACTGATTACTCAATTTAATTACGAAGAACTGGGCATGAAAGTCTGGCTCATTAAACCCAGTATCGACGACAGAGACGGAGCCAATATTATCAAAAGCCGCATAGGGCTGTCACGTGAAGCTTTGATTGTAAAACCGGAAGACTCAATAATTGATATGTTTCACAAGGCAGGAACCTATGATGTCATAATATCCGACGAATCCCAGTTTTTTACGGAAAATCAGATTAATGAATTGCGTCAGATAGTTGATGAAGATAATGTTCCCGTTATTTGTTACGGACTTCGCACGGATTTCCGGACCAAGTTTTTCCCGGGTTCCAAAAGATTAATGGAACTTGCCGACTCCCTTGCGGAAATTAAAACCGTATGTTCCTGCGGTTCAAAAGCAACCGTCAATGCCCGTATAGACGAAAACGGCAAAATCATTACAGAAGGCTCCCAGGTCTTCCTTGGCGGAAATGATTCGTATATTGCAATGTGCCATAAATGCTGGCAACGAAAAATCAAAGAACAGAATAAATAAAATTTAAGGGCATGCACTGCTGCATGCCCTCTCCTTTATACTTCATCAAATGTAAGAACTACTTTAAACAGATCTCCGTCAAGATAAATTTCAAATGCGCCTCCCATTGCTTCCGTAAGGTTCTTTGCTATTGATAATCCAAGTCCGCTTCCTTCGGTATTTCTTGATTCGTCTCCTCTTACGAAACGCTCAAGCAGTTCCTCGGGACTTACATTAAGCGGATTCGCGGAAATATTCTTAACGCATATGTACACTTTCTTATCCTGATTAATTACATCAAGATATATTCTTGTACCCTCCAGGGCATATTTATATACGTTGGTAAACAGATTATCTATTACTCTGTATATTCTTCTTGAATCGGCATTTATAAATATATCATTTTCAGGAGCGCTTCCTACAAAAGATAATCTCTTTTCTTCGAATTTATCTATAAATTCCGCACTTGCCTGTGATAACAGCTGCTTAACATTTATCTTTTCCATCTGAAGTACGATATTACCCGATGAAATCTTTGATGCTTCCACAAGATCGTCCGTAAGCTGCTTTAATCTTTGCGATTTTTCATCAAGAATTGCAATGTACGACTTTGCGTTTTCGTTATCAATTCTTTCCTTTTTAAGTAAATCCACATAATTGATTATTGATGTAAGGGGCGTCTTAAGGTCATGTGAAACATTTGTAATAAGGTCCGCCTTCATCTTCTCATCTTTCATTGAAGTATTTACCGCTACGTTTACACTTTCACCGATTTGATTTACGGCATTTGCAAGTTTCTTATTATCACCCTTTAAATCGTCTCTTGCCTTTGCGTTAATATCACCCTTGCAAATTTTATTGATTACTTCGATTATCTGCTCTTTATCAAGATAATTCTTATATATTCCGTATCCGTCAATCACATCCAGAATTACCACAACAACAATAAGGAAATACACTTCGGTGTCTACCGCTATAAAAGTAAGTACAATATTAAGCAGACACAACATTGCATAGGGAATCGCAACCTTAACAATACTTCCTTTATTATCAAATATGCTGTCCATGGCTTTGGTACATGCTTCGATAAGCTTGCTGCATAAAGAAGTCTTAAAAATTATTCTTCCTTTTAATCTTCTGAAGAATCCCAAAAGGAAAAAGCTTATACATAAGCTTAATATCAATGAACATACAGCGCCAAGCACAATGACACCGATAGAATTATTAAAGAATAATTCCCTCAATACGGGCTTAATATTATAAAACTCCGATACAAAAGTCCCCATCAACAGACCCACCGCCATAAGCAGAATTATTCTTATTTCGCAGGGTACACGATCAAGCATTCCAAATTTGATAGTTCTCTTTTTGGTTTCTTTATCTATGGTCACACCGTCAATGACAGCTAAAACTATCATTAAAACAAAGTATAAGAATCCCGATAATGCCATCGTAATTATTCTTAACAGGAAATTACTTCCGCCGTAATTATATACCCTGTTTCCCAATGAATAATTATCATCAATTTGAGCCAGATTTTTATTAACGCCTACCATAATTGTGGTGTCTATCGGAAAAGCATATGACGAATTATTAAAAAGCGTATACACCGTCGATTCTTCAATCATTGTATTTGTTTCGTATACATGATTAAGTCCGTCCAAATATATATACTTGTCACAGTCTTTTAAAATTCCGTTTTTTAAATCATTAAGATTAGCCTTTGCAACATCCGTTCCCGGCAAATTGGTTCTTGTAACCACATCTTTACCGACTTTTTCG
>JAZUIS010000062.1:0-2657 GCA_045642345.1 Lachnospiraceae bacterium | reverse complement strand
TAAACTTGGAAGTCCTGTAATATTTCATCAGCAGCGTCCCGGCAGGATAGATAAAAAAACAGGAAAAGAGAGAATTTTTAACCTCTGTAAGTTTAGAACAATGACAGACGAGCGTGATGAAAACGGCGAGCTCCTTCCTGATAAAGACAGACTTACTAAGTTCGGCAAATTGCTTCGTAGTACGAGTCTTGATGAACTTCCTGAGTTTTGGAATATACTTAAAGGTGACATGAGCTTTATAGGCCCGCGCCCTTTGCTTGTAAGTTACCTTCCCTGGTATACGGAAAGAGAGCGACTTCGTCATACCGTAAGGCCGGGATTAACAGGTCTTGCTCAGGTTAGCGGACGGAATAACCTGGAATGGGACCAACGCTTCGAGACAGATGTCCAATATGTTGAGAATTTAACATTTGCTATGGACGTTAAGATAGTGTTTACCACGATAAAAAAGATATTTGTCAAAGAAGATGTTGCTGAAGATACAAATGCTGCAGAGGGAAATTTTGCCGAAATCCGTAAAGCGCAGTTAGAGGCTAAAAAACTTCAGCAGAATTCTTAAAAACAAAAATTAAAATACTTCGGTGGGAGTAGGATATGATTAACATTTTGATTCTTTCGGCCGGAACCAGAAATAAAGTGGTTCAGGCGTTTAAAACAGCATTGGGTGACAAAGGGCAGGTTATTGCGACAGACTGTTCAAATTTAGCGCCGGCAGTTTATGATGCCGATAAGTTTATTCTCGTTCCCAGAATTAATGCGCCGGGATATATTGACAGAATTCTCGACATTTGTGTTAAAGAGAAAATTACGGGAGTGTTTTCCCTTATCGATCCTGAACTTAGCATGCTTGCCAAAGAAAAGGACAGATTCCTTGAAATCGGTACGACTCCTATAATTTCGCCTTATGATCTGGTGGAAATATGTTTTGATAAGTATAAGTTTTATCAGCTTATGCTTGAATATGGAATTCCTACAGCAAAGTGTTATATAACGAAAGAAAGTTTTTATGAGGCAAAAGCCAGGGGAGAAGTTTGCTATCCTGTATTTGCAAAACCTATATGCGGTTCTGCTTCAATTAATATAAATAAGGTTTCTTCAGATGAAGAAATAGATGTCCTTTTTGATATTTATGATGATTTAATGATTCAGGAATATATGTCAGGTCAGGAATACGGAGCTGACGTGTATATTGACATGATTACCGGTAAGTGTGTGTCAATTTTTATTAAGAAGAAGATTAAGATGCGGGCCGGCGAAACCGACAAATCAGTTTCGGTTAAAATCCCCAAATTATTCGAGCAGATTGAGACTTTTGTGCAAAGAGCGGGCTTCCGGGGAATGATAGATATTGATATCTTCCATGATGCATCAACAGATACCTTCTATTTTTCGGAAGTTAATCCGAGGTTTGGCGGCGGATATCCCCATGCGTATGCCTGCGGGGTAGATACCCCTACGAATGTAATAAATAACCTTCAGGGAATTGAGAATAAGCCGGCAATAGGTGAATATTCCGAAGGCATTTGTATGATGAAGTACAACGAAATATGTATTAAAAGCATAGACGAAAAAGATATCATATGAGAAAAATATTAATACTTGCCAATTCATCTTCAGGTCTTTATGATTTCAGAAATGATTTGATTAAGTCGTTATTAACTGAATACGAAGTGATAGTATCCTTGCCTGATGATATGAAGGTAAAAGAACTTTCTGACGAAGGTGTCAGAATTGTACACACGGATATCAACCGTCGCGGTGTTAATCCCAAAGAAGATATCAAACTGTACAAAGAGTATAGGAAGCTTATTAAAGCAGAAAAACCGAGTATGATATTAACCTATACAATAAAGCCCAATATTTATGGCGGATATGCAGCACGAAGACTTAAAGTTCCCTATATAAGTACGATAACAGGTCTTGGCTCTGCCTTCCAAAAAGAGGGCATTTTTAAGAAGATGATTGTTACAATGTACAAGATGGCATTTAAGAAAGCCTCTTGTGTATTTTTTCAAAATTCCGAGAATATGAGAATTTTTAAAGAATGTGGTATTACTAATGACACGATGAAAACCGTGCTCGTTAATGGTTCGGGTGTGGATTTTGCTATGCACAGTGTCCTTGAATATCCTGATGAAAATAGCGGAATTGAGCTTCTTTATATGGGACGTAACATGAAGGAAAAAGGTACCGATGAACTGCTTGAAACGGCTAAGTACTTTGCTGTTAACACAAAGGAAATAGGTTCAAAAGTATGTTTTAAGCTTCTGGGATATTCCGACGAGAATTATGATGACATATTAAAAGAATATGAGTCAAAAGGATATATTGTTACGCATCCTTTTGATAAAGATGTAACCAAGCATCTTAAGGAATGCAGCGCGGTAATTCTGCCCACATATCATGAGGGTATGAGTAACGTTCTTCAGGAAGCGGCTGCTTCCGGAAGACCTGTTATTGCAAGTAATATTCCCGGGTGCCGTGAAGTGTTTGAAGACAGTATTACAGGGTTTGGTTGTGAACCCAAATCTGCTTCAAGTCTGATAGATGCTGTAAAGAAGTTTATTGGACTGACGCGCAAAGAGCGTATTGAAATGGGTCTTAAGGGACGAACCAAGGTTGAGAATGAGTTTGACAGAAAAAAAATAACAGAAGCA
>JAZUIS010000061.1:0-3769 GCA_045642345.1 Lachnospiraceae bacterium | reverse complement strand
GCTATGGGCGAAGGCGTTAATTATATTCAGGTTCACCCGACGTTTTTATACGAAAGTCTTTGGAATCTTATGATATTTGCCCTGCTCCTGATTTTTTGGAAACGCAAGAAGTTTAACGGAGAGGTTATTTTATGGTATTTGGGCGGATATGGTCTTGGAAGAGCATGGATTGAGTATATAAGGACCGATCAGCTTTATATTCCGGGAACAAAGATACCGGTTTCGATGGTACTTGCCATAGTACTTGTAGTATTTTCGGCGGTGATGGATGTTGTGATAAGATTCAGGATAAAAGCCGGAAAAGCTTCGGACAAGATTGATTACATAGAAGGCAAAATCGTTAAAGAAAAAGCAGATAATGAAGCGTAGATTTATATAAAAGAAAGCTCCTTTTTAAGGAGCTTTTTTATTATGCACAAAAATATGGTTTCTGATGAGCCAAATATCAAAAAAATACTTGATTTTGCAGTATTTATACTGTAATATTATATGTAAGTGGTAGAAAGTGGCACGAAGTGTCGCATAAGTGGTAATTAGTGGAGATTAACGCAAGTAATGTTCATGGGGGAATACAACCACACATTGGACGCCAAGGGAAGGCTCATAGTTCCTGCAAAGTTCCGTGAAAGCTTAGGTGAAGAGTTCGTGGTAACAAAGGGAATGGATGGGTGTCTTTTTGTATTTCCGAATACCGAGTGGGAGGCCTTCGAAGAAAAACTCCACACATTACCTATGATTGATAAAGAAGCAAGACAGTTCACAAGATTTTTCCTGGCAGGAGCTGCGACGGTAGAGGTTGATAAGACAGGAAGAATACTTATTCCCGGAGTGCTTAGAGAGTTCGCCGATATTACTAAAGATGCAGTGCTTATCGGAGTGGGAAGCAGAGTCGAGATCTGGAGCAAGGATAGATACGACGGAACTGTTACTTATGAAGATATGGACGATATAGCCAAGCATATGGTTGAACTTGGTATTGGAATATAAGATGGAATTTAAACATTATTCGGTAATGCTAAATGAATGTATAGACGGACTTAACATCAAACCCGACGGTATATACGTTGACGGAACAATGGGAGGTGCAGGTCACAGCAGCGTGATAGCGTCTATGCTTTCTCCCAAGGGTCATCTTGTTTGCATTGACCAGGATGAAGATGCGATAAAAGCCGGAAGTGAGCGACTAAAGGATTATTCAGACAGAGTAGATATAGTAAGAAGTAATTTCGGCGATACGAAAACAGTTCTTAATAATCTGAATATAACGGGAATAGACGGAATGCTTCTTGATTTGGGAGTTTCCTCGTATCAGCTGGATCAACCCGACCGAGGCTTCACATACAGGTTTAACACCACGCTTGATATGCGTATGGACACACGCCAAGAGCTTACGGCCAAAGATATAGTTAATGATTATTCCGAGATGGAATTATTCAGAGTAATAAGAGATTACGGTGAAGACAAGTTCGCCAAGAACATTGCAAAGCATATAGTTATCGAAAGAGCCAAAAAGCCGATAGAAACGACCTTTGAGTTAAACGAAATCATTAAGGCAGCAATACCGGCCAAGTTCAGAGTAGATACACACCCTTCCAAAAGAACATACCAGGCGCTTAGAATTGAGTGCAATCGCGAATTGGAAGTACTTAAAGATTCAATAGATACCCTTATCGACCTTCTTAATCCGGGTGGACGATTATGCATCATAACATTCCATTCTCTGGAGGATCGAATCGTAAAGACAGCTTTTAGAACCAATGCAAATCCCTGCACATGCCCGCCGTCATTTCCGGTATGTGTTTGCGGAAAGGTTAGCAAAGGTAAGGTAATAACAACAAAACCTCTTCTTCCGTCGGAAGAAGAATTGGCAGTAAATTCAAGGTCAAAAAGCGCTAAGGTGCGAATATTTGAGAAAGTTTGAAAACCGATTGGTTTTAAGATAAGATAGGAGAGAAGAAATGGCACAGACAGCCAGACAGTTATCAGCTATACCGGTAACCCAAAGACCTCAGCTTGAGGTGGTTGCGGCAAGTACCAGGGAGCGAAAGAGATACAACAGAATAATTCGCTTTAGAACAGCAGCGTTTCTCTTACTTGCAACAGCAGCTGTTTCATGTGCGCTTTTATATTATCTTTCATTACAGGCGGAGATTACCAGTTCGATTAAGAGCATTTCCAAGATGGAGAGTACTCTTAATGAATTAAAACTTGATAATGATGAGAATTATAGTAGAATTACAAGTAATGTAAATTTAGAAGAAGTCCGCACAGTGGCAATTCAGGAATTAGGTATGAGATATGCCGAAGAAGGTCAGATTATTACCTTTAACGGTGAGGGCTCTGACTATGTAAGGCAGACGGGTACTATTCCTGATTAGGAGTAATTTTGAGCAATCAGACACCAAGAAGACCATTTGATGATTTTATGAGAAAAAAGCTGGTAGTGCTATTTATAATAGTACTACTTCTTTTTGTTGGGTTAATTTATCGATTGTTCACCATTACCCGGGACAACGGTGCATCTTATAAGAAACAGGTTTTATCACAGCAAAAATACGATTCTTCAACAATTCCCTTTAAGCGTGGCTCAATTCTTGATGCCAACGGAAATGTCTTAGCTTCTTCAGAAAAAGTATATAACGTAATATTGGACAGCGTAGCTTTAAATGCAGACGAAGCTTACCTTGAACCTACAATGAACGCCTTAAGAGCCGAACTTGGTATTGATACCACCAAGGCACAGACATATTTTGAAGCAAATAAGGAATCTTCCAGATATTATATTCTGGCCAAGAAACTTACTTACGAACAGATTCAGGGATTCCTGGCAAAGCAGAACGAAGAGGGATCTTTGGTTAAAGGTATATGGTTTGAAGAAGAATATCAAAGAACTTATCCCGGAAATTCACTTGCATGTGACGTAATCGGATTTACCACATCGGATAATGTGGGTTCTTACGGACTTGAAGAATATTATAATGATATCTTAAGCGGAACTCCCGGCCGTGAGTACGGATTTATGAATGATGAAGGTAATCTCGAAAGAACAACCATTCCCGCTGAAGACGGCAACAGTATTGTTACTACAATTGATGCCAATATTCAGGCAATGGTCGAGAAGTACCTTAAGAAATTTAATGAAGAATACAGTAATAATTATCGTGAGGGAAACGGCGCAAACAATGTGGGCTGTATTATTATGGATGTTAATTCCGGCGAGATTTTGGCAATGGCATCTTATCCCGACTATAATTTGAATGATACCCGTAATAAGGAAGCTCTTATAGGTATGCCTCTTCTTGACGATGAAGGTAAACGTGTTGTTGATGAAGAGACAGGAAATAAGCTTACCATTACGGAAGAAAATGTCGATAATATTGAAGGCGATGCTCTTTATCAGAATTATAATGCATTATGGAAGAACTTCTGTATTGCTGATGCTTATGAACCCGGTTCCGTATCAAAGCCCTTAACTGTTGCAGGTGCAATTGAATGTGGTGCTATTAACGGAAATGAAAGTTATAATTGTACGGGTTCCCTTGATGTTGCTGATCAGACGATTAAATGTCATAACACATATGGTGACGGTGTTCTTACAGTATCCGAAGGAATAGAAAGATCCTGCAACGTATGTATGATGTATGTGGCTCAGGCTATGGGCGTAAAGGATTTTACGAAATTCCAGCATGTATTTAATATGGGCCTTAAAACCAATATTGATCTGGCAGGTGAAGCAAGAACAGCAAGTCTTGTTTACAGTGCGGATAAT
>JAZUIS010000060.1:0-4830 GCA_045642345.1 Lachnospiraceae bacterium | reverse complement strand
CATTTTACGCTTTATGCAAAAACACTGTCTCTGCCCTGCAACCGAATCGGAATATTTGATAAGTCTATGGTTGATGCTTTAAAGGCCCGTGGAATTAATACTGTATTTCATCTGCCCCTTGCGGTGTCGGTTGAAGAATTCAATGAGGCGATAGTCAGGAACCGAAAGAAGCTTGCTTCCAATGACGAGCATAAATATGATGTTTCCTTTGTAGGCTCGCTATATACGGATGAACATAATTATTTTGATATGCTTTATCCTAATGAGGTTCCCGCATCAGTTACTTCATATATAGAGAAATATTCCGGACAGTATACGCTGGCACCATCCTATGAAGATATAGCCGAAGATGATCTGGTGGACGCTGCGGTTGCCATGAACAGTCTGGGACTTGCTCTTGGCGAAGATTATGATGATGAGCCTCTTGATATTCTTATGCCGTCGGTATTTGAGAAGAAACTTACGATTATGGAACGTGACAGGCTCCTTCATGAAATAGCTGCAGATCAGAGTATACGCTTTGGACTGTATACGGGGTCCAAAACTGATATTAAGAATTACGGGACCTGCGGATATTCGGATATGATGCCATGTGTATTTAATGCAAGCAGGATTAACTTAAATATTTCGTTAAGAAGTATTCACTCGGGAGTGCCGCTTCGCGTTATGGATATTATGGCATCGGGAGGATTTGTTCTTAGCAACTATCAGCCTGAAATGGCAGAATTGTTCAAGGAAAATGAAGAAGTGGTAATGTTTAGATCTTTGGAAGAAGCAATTGTTAAGATTAAATATTATCTTGAACATGAAGACGAAAGATTGAGTATAGCTGTGGCCGGCAAAAGGGCGGTCACGGAACGTTTCGGGTACCGGGATTTACTGGGTCAATTATTGGGATAACCGTGATAAAATCATAAGAGACTGTGGATAAATATATAAAATTAATTTTTTTATATTTATCTATAAAGTATATAGATTTTATTCCGATATATATGTCAGATAACAAGGGCTGTCTATATGTGCATGTCGCGCGGATACACATATCAAACATGCCAAATAGCAATAATATATTGGATTCACATGGAGGTGATTTATTATGGCAATCGAACCTATCAGCAGTGCAATGACTTACCAGGCACAACAAACACCTGCAGCTAAGCCTACAGCAAAAACCGAAACAGTAGACACGGAGGTCGCTTTATCGGAATCAACAGTTTCTTTTGATCCTACTACAGTAAAGGTTACAGAATCTCAAGAATCGAATTCCAAAGGACAGGATAATAATCAGGGCAAGCCTGAAAATAATACCCAGGCTGTACTTGATTCAGCTCAGGCTACTTCTGACAGAATTAAGAAGGCAGTTGAAGAAATCAACAAGAAGATGAATAACGCTGAGGCGGTATTCGGAATTCATGAAGAAACTAACCACGTAACAATTAAACTTGTAGATAAAGATACTAAAGAAGTTATCAAAGAGCTTCCGGCCGAGAAGACGCTTGACATGATAGCAAGAGTTTGGGAAATGGCAGGCATCCTGGTCGACGAGAAGAGATAGGAGGCTTATATGGCAACTAACAGAGTAACCGGTATGTATTCCGGACTTGATACAGAAGGCTTAATTTCACAGCTTGTGGAAGCTAAGAAGATAAAAGTCACACAGGCAACAAAAAAGCAAATGACAATTAAATATAAACAGGAAGCATGGACCGATCTTAATAAAAAGGTTAAGAACTTGTTCGGTACAATCTCTAATATGAGATATGAATCTTCCTATATGAAAAATAAGACAGAGGTTTCCGACAGTTCTTATGTGAGTGTTACTACTTCGGATGCAGCTATGCTTGCAACCCAGGATCTTACCGTAGACAAGCTTGCGCAGACTGCTTACCTTACAGGTAATGAGATTAGTGCCGGTACAGATAAGGTTACATCCGGAACTAAGCTTGCAGATATCGATTCTAATCTGGTGGGCCAGACTATTTCCATCACAATGGATGACGGGACAACTACCGATGTTAAGATTACCGAAGATATGACTTTGGGAAATTTAACAAATGAACTGTCCAAAGCAGGCGTTAACTGTAAGTTTGATGCATCAACACAGAGAATTTTCGTAGGTGCCAATAAGACAGGTAAGGCAGGAGATTTTACTTTTAGTTGTGACGGAGACGGCCTTACGACACTTGGACTTGATTCGGCAAACAAGATTCCCGGCAAGGATGGACAGATTACACTTAACGGTGCAACCTTTACATCTACGGATAATGTTTATAATATAAACGGTCTTACTATAACTGCTAAGGCATTAACGAACGGCGAAAAGGTTACATTGACTACATCACAGGATAGCAGCGCTATTTATGACATGATTAAGAAGTGCGTCAAAGAATATTCTGATTTGATGAATGAGATGGACAAGCTGTACAATGCCGATACTAAGACGAAGTATGAACCTCTTACGGATGAAGAGAAGGCTGCTATGTCCGATTATGAAATCGAACAGTGGGAATCTAAGATGAAAGGTCAGATTCTTGCCAAGGATTCGTCTATCAGTTCTCTTTCGTCAGCTCTTAAAGAAATAATGAGCCGGGGAATCGAAATCAACGGCAAAACAATGTATCTGTTTGACTTCGGCGTAGAGACAGGCGGATATTTCGAGACTGCTGATAACGAAAAGAATGCCCTTCACATTATGGGAGATGCTGATGATGCTCTCTACAGCGGTAATGATAATAAGCTTCAGCAGATGATTGAGACAGATCCTGAAGCTGTTACCAAGTTCTTCAGTCAGCTTTATAAGAACGTTTATGAGAAAATGGATACAATGTCTGCCAGAGTTAATGACACAAGGAGTTATGGCAGCTTCTATGATGATATTAAGCTTAGAAATGATTATTCCGACTATACTAGCAAGATAGCAGATATGGAAGATAAACTCGCTAAGTACGAAGATAAGTGGTACAACAAGTTCGCTGCCATGGAATCTGCTATGGCTAAGATGCAGTCTAACCAGAATGCAATTGCCGGTTTGTTCGGTGGCGGAAATTAATCCTCGGAGGTTAAGATAAATGGCTTTACCCAATGCTTATGCTCAATATAAGAATTCCAAAATTCTGACAGCTTCACCGGCGGAATTAACACTGATGCTGTATGACGGAGCTATCAAGTTTTGTAATATCGCTATAGACGGATGCAAAGAAAAGAATATTGAGAAGGCTCATACCCATATAGTTAAGGTCGAAAGAATTATTGATTATCTTCGCCTTACTCTCGATATGAAGTATCCTGTAGCTAAAGAGTATGAGAAAATATATACGTATCTTAGTTCAAGACTGGTACAGGCTAACCTGAAGAAGGATGCCGAGATATTGGAAGAAGTAAATACGCATCTTCATTCTGTAAGAGATACATGGAAGGAAGTAATGCGACTTAACGGACAAGGACCCAAAGCATGAGTAAAGAGTATATTATCGCTTTAAAGGAAAGCCTTGAGAAGAAACTTAAGGTTCTTGATGAAACCTATAGAATTTGCCAGATGCAGTTTGACATTATATCAAGCAATGAACCTGATTATGAAGAATTTGACAGGCTGTTTGATGACAAAGAGATATGCATTGAGAAACTGTCTAAACTTGATGAGGGCTTTGAAATAGTATATGAGAGGGTTTCAAAGGAACTAAAATCAAATTCCGGAGATTATTCTGAGATGATATCTCAAATGAAGGAACTTATTACAAAGATTACGGAAGTAAGTACTTCAATAAGCGCCTTAGAAGAAAGAATTAAAAACGGAGTATCCGATGCTTTTATTAAAGAGCGTAAGGGGATAGCCGATACCAAAAGATCTGTCAACGTGGCAATGAATTATTATAAAAATATGGCAGGTACCAATATTCCGGATTCCATGTATATGGATAAGAAAAAATAAATTAAAAAAATTAAAAAAATTGTAATTTAGGTATTAAGTATTCGGATAGTACTTCCGATACATAATATACAAGAAGCAATAGTGCTTCACATTACAATTGAGGTCACACGGAGGTGACTATTCATTTATCAAGGAGGATAAAAATATGGTAGTACAGCACAATTTACAGGCAATGAACTCTAACAGAATGTTGAACGTTAATACTCAGTCACTGTCAAAGTCGACTGAGAAGGTATCTTCAGGTTACAAGATTAACCGTGCAGCAGATGATGCAGCAGGTCTTGCAATTTCCGAGAAGATGAGACGTCAGATCAGAGGTCTTACACAGGCATCTGCAAACGCAGAAGATGGTATCTCTTGTGTACAGACAGCTGAAGGTGCTCTTAACGAAGTACATGATATGTTACAGCGTATCAATGAACTGTCAGTAAAGGGTGAAAACGGAACATTAACAACAGATGACCGTGGATACATCCAGGCAGAAGTACAGCAGTTACTTTCTGAAATCGACAGAGTACGTGATACAACTACATTCAATGAGCAGAACTTACTTGATGGATCATTCACTGGTAAGGGCTTACAGGTTGGAGCAGAAGCTAATCAGCACATTAATATTTCTATCAAGAACATGAATGTTGATTCAATCTATACTGATAACCCGTCATCAGTTACTGCATTCCGCGCTAGGATTACAGATGCGGATACAGCAACATCAGCAGAGTTTGCATCATTGAACCAGGCTACAAAGGCAGCTTTGAAGGTTGTTTCACAGCAAAGATCTGATCTTGGTGCTATTCAGAACAGACTAGAGCACACAGTTAACAACTTGGATAACGTAGTAGAGAACACAACAGCAGCTGAATCTGCTATCCGTGATACAGATATGGCAACTGAGATGGTTA
>JAZUIS010000059.1:0-15075 GCA_045642345.1 Lachnospiraceae bacterium | reverse complement strand
CTGATGTTTTTGTGGAAGTATTAGTATTGCATCCAATCATAAACAATGTCATTACAAAAAACGATATCCCCAAAAATAATATGTATTTTTTCAAAATGTTCCTTTCTTTCTTCTTACCGAATACTCATTATTCTAAAATATTCTTATACATCTCATTCATAAATTCCAATGTATCTTCATTAAAGAACTGCATTCCTTCAATCTCATTAGGGTCTCCGGTCAAATTGGCCGCCATATCTTCTGCAAATGAAACATATACATTGTGTGCCATGCTGTCGTTTCCTTTCATGAAGGTTAAAATGATGGTAGACTTATGAGCTCCTGCGTCGGTTGTATTGTAGCACCTAATCAGGATGGGTTCAATGTTGGTGTTGAAAATCTGTACTTATCCTTACTCCAGGCGATAACAGTACCGGAAGCAATGCTTCTTCCGGTGTTATCTTCTCTTTCTGATGAAATGATATAACACTGTGCACATACATTCTGCCACCGGGTTTATCCCAGATTTCTTTTTCATCCATCCTTCCCACTACTAGGGCGGATTAGGAACTTACACCCATTAGAAACGTGCGCCGCAAGGTGCACAAGTAAAAAAGGCTTCCCGAGAAATCTCGGAAAGCCTTGAATTTACTAGATATTTACACAATCAGCAAGTGATTACTCGATGATAGTAGCAACTCTACCAGAACCTACTGTTCTACCACCTTCACGTTTGCACGGATATTATACATAGATTGAAAATCGTTATTTTCGTTGCTTTTCGTCTCCATATTGTCTATATTTTACCGATTTTTTATGTTCTTCCAATTTTTTAGAACCATTGTAGAACCAGAGCACTATTTTACGAAATCCAAATATGCTTTTTCTAATCTTTTATCTTAATGAAATCGACACCCTCTCTCATCTTCTTGTGTTTGGGCTTAAAAGACGATAATGGTGCAAAATACCTAATGCCATCAACCTGCAAAATAATACCAATGTATTTCCTCTTTTGGCATCTGCCATACTAATAACTCGCTCATTTGTAAGGCTGTGCATCACCTGCTGCTGAAAATATAATCCTAGTGCACTTTTATTGTCAATATCAAATCTTATTAATCATTCCGCTAACTGACCGTCAATGTACTCCTTAACCGTTTCCAATGCTTTGGTTAATTCTTCCGCCTCTTCACCGGAATAATATGCATTAATCTGAGCACCGCTTTGCATTTCCATACAAAAAGAAGCATACTTTTCATCTTGCGAATTGTTTAATGAAGATATTTCCTCATTCTGATATGTCTGCAATCTTAAGTCTGTTAGCAGCACTGACAAATCTTCATAAAAATTGTCGGGTATTGTCTGGATCACTTCGGAAATACACTCCCCGGTATCTGCACTATAAACACCGGTCAGATAATGATAAGATATATCTTCGGTATCTTCTTCGGTAAATATAGTGGCATAACCGATGCTTACATTTTCATCTTTATATTCCATATCAAACCTAATAAGTGTAGTATCCTCTACAGGCGGAAGCAACTCATCATGCCCTTGTCTTATGAACTCTTCTTTAAATAACTCTTTAACATCCTTTGCCCATTTTGCTTCAGGATCATTATCCATGGAAAAATATAATTGTTCCCCCGAATCATATGTAGCAGAAAACATGCAAGGTGCAAATTCCATAGGCAGTCCTTCGGTATGCTCATCCATGCCATTATTCAATATAAGCGAATTATCATCTATTATCTTCTGCAGACTGTTAAGAACAGACTTATCAATTGTCACGGAAATATTATAATGAGCATCCTCCGAAAGTA
This sequence comes from Lachnospiraceae bacterium, assembly GCA_045642345.1. GTDB lineage: Bacteria > Bacillota > Clostridia > Lachnospirales > Lachnospiraceae > JAILLW01. The sequence continues at coordinate 13,273 of JAZUIS010000059.1, read as the reverse complement.
TATATTCTCCGCCGTCATTTTTATCTATTGCAAAGGAATAACTGCCTTCAGACGCCTCATCATATTGGTCCCAAAGATAAAAGTAAGTCTTAAACGATTCGATATTTTTTGACTCTATCTTTGTCGGGGCATTATACGAATTATCTACTTTTCCTCCCGAAACTTCGGATATATCGTTTTTATTATTCTTCATACCGGGCTCATCTTCCGTATTTTGTGTGCTTTTTGCATTGCAGGCAGCCAGTGTAAGCACAGCCGTCAAACATATAACTAATAAAACTATATACTTTTTCATTCAGTACTTCTCATCACTTTCTTGTCGTTACTCATCCTCAATGCATTATGGCAGAACATTCCAGACATAAGTTTCAGAATGCCAATTCCAAACTTAGCGAAAAGCTCCGTGAAGTCATAGCATCGCAAGACGACAATGTTTTAATAGCCATTGCCGACAACTATGGGCGGATAAAGATATCATAATCATCGAAGGATGGCAAAGCCGTCTTGGTTACGGTAATGATTTATTCAATAACGCATTTAAAATTTATCGATACACTCTTCCAGCCGACTCCACATCATATGAGCCTCCTTTGGTAGCTCCATCGAGCTTAACAGAATAAAATTCTCACCGGATTCAAAGCCTATTACCAACGTTCGACTTGCAGCATCCGTAAGCTGTATTTGAGACATTGGCAAGTTCTTCAGCTTCGTCAGGTCATACTCTCCGATAATATTCACAATCGTATCATAAACAATTCGGTCTATCTTTATTTTACGTTTCTTCTCCCTCGCTTTGGAAGTTTCTCTATCCTTTATTGTAAGTACACAACGATTTTTTTTACATGATAGGGAAATGAAATGGGAGGAGCCAACGGCATCCCCCGAAGATAAAATCTCTACATATGCAATTCTGTCAGTATTTGCTGATGAATCAACCATTTGTCTTAATAAATTTCTTCAAAGCTCAATCGTTTTGCCTGAGCAAAATGCTTCCAGGCGGTCACCCAAGATTTCTTTAAGCCACTCATACGCAATTGTTCCTGTACAGCAGGTGTGTTTTCTATCAAAACCTTTACAAGCATTTGGGCATTTTCTCTCTAATTCAAGACTTATGCCCAAGGGTCTGCCGATGCAGGCACCTTGATATCGCTCAGGCACAATAGATCATTTAAAAACCATTGGCCTGTAGAAGGCTTCTTTCTAAGTTTAATTCCTCTTTCCGAATCGGCACCGGCACTCTTTACATATACCGTAGCCCAATTCTCTTCAGCAAAAGAAGTCGGATTATCTGTAACGGTAATCGTATACGGCGCTATAGGCTCATATCCGTTTTGGACTGTTGCACCGTGAAAAAATGATTTAACCTTATATTCTTTTCCTTCAAGTCTTTCTTTAATGAACGACTTTCCGTAAGCACTTAAAGGTTCCGGTCCTCTAAGAGCATCCAACATGGAAAAACACGTTTCCGGATTTTTCTCATACGCAAGAAGCGCAACCATCGAAAGGGCTGCGGTTTTATATGCCGATGATAAATCAGCCTCCGGTAGCGCCATCAATTCTTCCATATTCTGTGGTAATTTTGAAAACACAAATGTTTCTGAATTATTCATACTCTTACTCCTTCGGACTCTTCATCTCGTAAAATTCAATCAAAGCCTTAACGAAATCATCTCTGACCTCATCGTAATTATCAGGAATATTATTCCCATTCGCATTTACAGTTTTATCATCCTTATCGGCAATAAGTACTGTCAAGTATTTATTACCCTCCGGCAAGGTTCCGCTTACGCCGTCCCAATTTTGAACATTATGAGCCTTCAAAACCTCAATCAATCTTCCGTAAGTCAAAGTATCAAGACTCTCTTCGGCATATTCGCTTATATCGGTTCCTTTGGGCAAATACAGGCCGTCGGAATCCTTTAATCTGACCGACCATGTCCAGGTTCCCGCGTCTTCATTAACGCAAATGTCAACTTTAAAATCATTAGTCGGACTTAAGTTACCGTCATTGAATTCCACTATCATTCTGGCACAGTTTTCTTCGGAAAACTCTTGAATTCGGTATTGCGAATAGTCAGCATTCTCTTCAAATAAAGCGCTGGCCTTTCCAAAAAAATCATCCCATCCTTTCGGGCAGGAATTATAGCTGTCTACCGTGACCGTAGTTCCGTCCGAAAACAAAACAAACAAATAATAACTGTCCCCGGAATCAAGAACACCGGGCTTTGATTTACTTTTGGTATAGTTGTCCCAATTTAAAGCTCCCGCTTCCAAAACTATATTTTCAAGTTGCTTCACTATAGTTTCATCCACCGTAACAAGACTTGCATGTTCGCAATCCTTTACCGTATTTACGAATCCGAAATAACTTTTCTCTCTTTCGGAATCAAGGCCGCCTTCTCCGTTTATTTTCGTCGGTTCTTCACCGTCTTCGGTCATTTTGTAACCAGTAGGCTCTTCACTGGTAATTTTCATAAAGCAACCGTCATCTGTCACTCTAAGAATATAGTAAGGTTCCATGGCCATTCCCTGATGCGACATATAAAAGCCCGAAAGAGTGGCACCTTCAGACAATTCTATTGGACTTCCTGTACCCCATTTACCGTTTGCTTTTTCAACGTTGCCATCATTATCCAAGTTGTGATTTGCGCAGCCTGTCAGCAACGATAAAATCGATATAATTCCCACTAACATTCCTCCTGCACGACTACATTTGACGTTCATCCTTATATGTCTCCTATTTAGCTCTGTTATATATGTCCCATAGCGAAATAAGTGTTTCACCCTCGCCGATTGTGTTTACGGTAAGTTGATCCTCTTCGGATACGTTCATGTATATGGTAGTTCCGTCCTCCTCCGAAGCATCAATAACTACATACCAATCTGTATTATCAGCATAGTCGTTAAACGATCCATTATAAAAATCCATATACATACCGCTCATCTTGTGGTGTCCGAAATCAAGGTCTACCGTATAGTCCTCATGTACCGTAATTTTTCCGTTAACGCCACCGTCCTTGGCATATGATATTTCCCCTTCGATTTCCGAAGAATACATTTCCCAAGTTCCGATAAGTTTGGCCTTTTCCACCATCGGAATTATCATGTGGCACTCTCGTGACGGTTCATCTTCCTCCAGAAGTTTAGCCAAATGCTGCGCGATTATATCCGGATCTGCAGTAGTCCAACTATACATAAACATATCATCATAATCGAGGCACCTTACATCCATATTTTTAAGCTTTGCAAATGCATTACTATACTCAAGATCTGTAACTTCTTCATCATCTAAGAAAAAAACAAAACTGCCCTCATCTGAGCCGGGCTCAATTTCATATTTCTGCTCTACGTCCGTCCCATAGTTCTCATCAATATTAATAAGCTCATACGTCATATAATCCATATTATCCATTACGGATATTATCTTACCCTCTTTAGGAGCATATTTTATTCCACCATAACAGCCAAAAGGTCCTGTCGTAATGATTTGTCCATCATTATAGAAGCATACGTAAACTCCGGCCGCATTAACACTGCTCTCGGCATAGAGCATTTCTTTTATCCCATCATTATTCACATCAACTGTTGCAAATGCAAGTTCTTCAAGCGTATCGCAATCTTTTTCAATATTAACAATACAATTCGTATATTTATCGCTCAATTCTTCGACAGACACTGTCAGAGCATCATTTTCCGCATCGGAGGCCTCCTGATTTTGTGTTTCAGAATCTTGCACCTTCAAATTCTGTTTCGGAATATCTTGATTTTCCGAATTCTGTATTTCTGTCTCTGCACTTTCTTCTGCTTTGGTATTTGCTTCATCTGTTTTAAGCTCCGATGTCGTATCTTTTCCACAGGCTGTCAACATAATTACAGCCAGCGTCAACAAAAAAATCTGCGCTGATCTTTTCATAATATTTCCCTTCAAACTTTAATATAATGCTCGTTATATGGACAATCTTCCAACAGACAGTCGCGGTTTTTGCTCGAATATTTACAAACAAACTCCGTCAATTCCATTTGTGTTCCTAAATGATTTTTAACAAATTCTGCTACCTTCGAAATAACAAGATAAGCGCTTCTTTTGCAGCATCGTTGTCCGCAGACACTGCTAACGGCATTTGCCGCTTCCATTGTCAGCATGTTAAACAGCTCGTTTTGATTCGAAATAATTGACCAAAATGCCCGGGCACCGCTTACGGCTCTGCAGCCGCTCCAATAATCACAGTCACCTCCGATATTAAACTCTTCCATAGACTCTAACTTTTGAAGAGCTTGTGAAAGGTTCATGGAAGCGTTCCCACACTCATTTACCGAATTATCTTTGCTCAACGCATTAAAATACGCCGTCAGTAAAGCTGCGCTCACCATCATATGGTGCTCGTGTCCCCTCACATTGCAAAACTCCAAATCCATGAGCTTACACATTATTTCAATCGGATTCTTGGATTTTTCCGCCAAACACAAAGCGGTAATTTTCTGCCATTGTTTTTCAAAAGCATTCATCTTCATTTCCTACTGTACGTTTTCGTACCTCATAAGATAAATCGAACCATCAAATCCACTTTCGCATATTGCATATCTTTTTATGTTTCCGGCGGCATCTTTATAGGATATACCATAGTTTGGAGTATCCCCCGGGAATTCCACTGTTATCGTTACAGCTTTATCCATAACCAGACTGTCCAAAGAATATAATTCCTCTTCGGCAAAGGTAAGTTCTCCGTTATCCGAATTCACCGCTTTCAACGAATTAAACTTAAATTCGGAAACCTCTGAAGGGGTGAAGAAAACAAGATCCCTTGCATATTCGGAAGTAGATGCCGTATATGAATCGCTGCCGACGGTTGCAAAAGTTTTTTCAGCAGGGGCAACATAAACCGCCGACCAGAAAGTTTTGGCAGACTGCGGATAATCTTCCGAAGTCTCATACTCCGCAAATGTCGTTATTGCAATTTTTTCAATAAGTTTTCCCATTTCTTCGCATTTAAGTTCATAATCTTCGGAACTTGAATCTTCCGAAATGATCTGCTCCAGCATGCTGGATTGCTCGGGCAGTATATAGGTTTCAAAGCTGGAATCATCAGCTCCGCTTGAACCTTCGTTATAGATTTGACCGTCGCTTAGCAAATAATATCTGTTACGCGCCCATCCTCCTGCAAGGAAACGTGCCTCATCGTTTGCAATTGTATACAGTGCCAAAATTTTCTCACCGAAGTATCGTGTTTGACCGCGATCGGACACCTGTATTATCAGAAGTTCCTGTATACCGTCTCCATTAATGTCCTGTATTGTGTATCCCACACCGTTAAGTATCTCATCGTCTGTAGCGCTGAGTGTAGTCTCAAAGGTTCCAAGCGTCATGGGGAAATAATTATCAATTGGGAACTCACTGACAAGGTCGGCATAATATCCATCAATAACCGGCGTATATATTTCTTCGGGACTAAGAGGTTTCTTTTCCTTCGGCTCTTCTGTCGGTTCAGGCGACGGTTCAACTATCTCCTCGGCCATTTCAACATCTTCATTTGATGAAACCACTTCCAAATCAGGCTCTGCTTCATCGTCAATTTCTACATTATCGACAGTTTCCGCTTTTTTTGTCTTCTTGGATTCGGAATCCTCTTTTTTCCCACAAGCGCACAATGCCAACAGCATTGTACATATTAATAAAACGGTTATCCAATTCTTCATATGAGTTTTCTTACACATAAATGTAAATCATCCTTACCTTAGATTATTTATAATCATTTTACATCAAATGTGATACCATAGCGAGCGCTAAAGTCATCATAAACTACCATAACCGGGCTTTCTGTGTTATATAAAACATAAGTTAATGCATACTGAATAGTTTCACCCTGTGCTATAGGCGCAGTAATGCTGGTATCGGTATCGGCAGCATACTCGGAAGTAGGTGTTCCGAGCTGAAGCTCAACACCATCCTGAAGTATATCGAAGTATCCGCCTAAGTTTGTGTCTGTATCCGAGTTGTTAACTGCTTCATAAGTAACACGCACACAATCAAGTTCTTCGCTTCCGACCCACGGATTTCCTTTAATTAATTCACAACCCAAAACTTTAATCTTAATACCGCCCATTATTTCTATTTCGTCCGAAACAGGCTGGAACCAATCGGATGAAGATACGCTCTCCCATGTGTAAGGTTCAGGAATTACGGAAGTAAATGTAGTAGGATCAATATCAAAGTTGTACTCATTGGCACTATCTTTGATAGTAATATTAACAATATCGCTGTCATTAATCATTCCATACTTTTCTGTATATACAACTGTAGTTCCCGGAAGAGTGTCGCAACCTGCGATAGTATCTTCGAGCTGCTCTTCAAGAAGAGAGGTACCTGTAAGGGTTTCTCCGTTCTGAGTGCAGACAATGCCATCCCATCCAACGATATAGTTAGGATATCTTAAGGAATTACTGCTATTGGTAACCTTAAACCAAAGGCGAATTGCAGAACCGCCATCATACGACTGGGTAATATCCAATCCGACAAGTTCGTAATCCATTTCTCCGGATGTGCCCTTAATTTCGGGAATTGTATCGGCAGTAGCTGTTTCTCCTACTGTTTCTTCTGCTACAGCATCCTCCGTTACTTCGGTATCCTCTGTTGTTTCGGCAGTCTCTTCAACTACCGTTTCCTCTGTTGCATCGTTTGTTTGTGGTTCTTCTTTACCACAAGCACATAAACTCAAAACCAAAACTGCACTAAGAAATAAAACTGATAACTTTTTCATTGTATCCTCCTTGTAAAAACATATATTTAAACATATTTATTGACCTGTGACATAAGGTGAACAGAAAATTGCCACATCCTTAACCTTATCTACATCTTCATCCAAAATTCCTATATCAGCATCTGTTTCCAATTTAGCTCCGGAATCAATTGAAGTAGCGGCAAACACGTATCCGTTAGCTACGGGAAATCCCTTTTCATCAAGAAGCAGTACTGTAATCTGTCCCATGTTCTCTTTTCTGTCACATGTGTTTTCAACAGAAAGTGAAGTAATAATGCTGCCTGATGAGCTCTCACCTATTGTGGCAGAGGAAGTATAAGAACCCGGCGTTGCAGGTGAAAGATCCATAGTGAATTCATTGTATCCTACATCAACATTATTCTCATCTATTCCCGGGCAGGCTATAGGGCATATGTAAGTTCCGCCAACCTGAAGCATTCCTGTATGAGGATATCCTGAATTAAGTTGGTTTAAATCAAAATCGCATATATTTAAAGTTCCCTCAATACTGATCGGTTTATTACCTACATTTGTAAATGCAACGAACACATAGGGTATTCCACAGTTTTCGTTAAGCGCATATGACACTACTACCGACGGAACCGATCTGAATGAATACTCAACTACCCATGCAACTTTGTTATAATCACTGTCCAATGCATCCAATTTAGCTCTTATTTCATCATCTATCGGAATCCATATCGAATCTTCACTCTTTGGCGTTTGATACCCTTCAACAAGTCTCGGGAATCTTTCGGCTATATATGCCGATACATCATCGCTCGAAGCTTCTTCTGTTTCTTCTTGCTTTTCTTCTTCGTCCTCATCATCTTCTAAAGCAATATCGTCGGAATCATCGACATCCTTATCAACAGAAGCCTCCGTTCTGGTTTTTTTGCTCGTCTTTTTTTCGGGTTCCTCCTTATCTCCAAGTTTTCCAATGATAATGATTCCCAAAACGACTACAACAATAATAAATACTGCTGCGAGAGCTATAATGATTCCCATAAGTTTCTTGTTATTCGTTGAAGAAACTTTTGTCGTTTGAGGTTGAACCGGTGTTCCCTCAACCTTTGTGCCACAGCCTACACAATAAAGTGAACCTTCCGGTATTTCTTTACCACACTTTGTGCAAAACATTTCTTTTCCTCCCTATATTCAATTTCTATTTATCCAGCACTTCTTTTAAGGCTGCATCGGCTTTACTAATCAGTTCCTCACGACCGGCATAGAACATGGCATCTGCATTGGCTATCACCTGTGCACCTGCCTCCATAATGGTATCCGAATCCTTCTCCCCATTTTGCATGGCTGAAACAGCACTCTTTAACCCGTTCAACATGCCTACTGCTGCCATTGCCTGATCCTGGCTCTTCTTAAATGAAGTCTTCATTGCATTCGCAAATCCGAACGCACCCTTCGTATTGCCGCCAAGTGCCAGGTCGAATTCCTTAATAAGCTGCTTAGCCTTACTGTTTTCTGTTTCTATCATGAAGTTACTTAAGCCCTCGCGTTCGCCTTTGAAGGACAAATATATACAGTGAACCTGATTATTTGAGCCATCAGCCGTTCTTTGAAATCTGCTGGTCTGCTCATATTTTTCAAGATCAGCCAATCTGAATACATTATAGAATTTCTTTCTGTTAAAGATACCGCCTCTGTCACCAAAAATGCAGACCAAGGCCGTCCCTGGATCATAAATAACATGATTGTCACATAATTTGACAGCCTTCTTATTCTTATTAAAATAGGCCTCATAAAGTTTCAGACCATCTTCATTTTGCCTAAGGTTTCCGTGATAAGTTTGTAATGAGCATTCCAATGGCACAAAAAAAGGGCTGACCTGCTTTTCGCAGTCTCTGCAAATAACATTTCCGTCAGCAAGTTTTATCTGCCCGAGAATTCCGATTTCTTTGCCGCATACGCCACAATTCATTTTCATAAATTCTTACCATCCTTTACCGGTTTATATGCAAGTCTTTTTTTACACATTATCAACATTACACATTTTATATATTTCGGGGATCTTACACATCCCCAATATTGTTAGTTTTTATCCTCAAAACACAAAAAAGGCTTTATGTCCTAAAGACATAAAGCCATATTTACTATATTTCCGGCACCACTATGCCGCTTCTGACCACTCGGATAGCCAAATCGGTTCGTGACACACAGCCGGTTTTTCCCAATAAACTGTTTATATGAAAACGGACCGTGTGATAACTCATATTAAGTTGATCAGCTATTTCCTTATCGGTGTAACCCTGCACCATTTTGCGGAGTACATCCATTTCCCTCTCGGTAAAATCAGTATCCTGTGCCATTCCCAGCTGAACCACCGGCGGTCGGTCGGGATAAATATGTTCTCCTGCCATAGTCCGGTCCATCACCTCCAGCATTGTGGTGTCCTGAACCTCTTTATACCAGAAAGAATCCACACCGATTTCTTTTGCACGAGCTAAGAAATTCGCATCCGGCATAGAAGTCATGATAATTATCTTCGTTGCCGGATAAGTCGCTTTTATTTTTGCGGCAACATCCAATCCATTCGAGTCATCATTCATCACAACATCCATTAATATCAAATCCACTTGCCCTCTGGCGCAATACATATCTGCTACTTTAGCCGTTTCAATGCAGGCCGCGAGTTCATAATTTTCCGATGACCGTATTATATTTTCAAACAGTTGACGTGGCATAGCCTGATCATCTACCACCAACACTCTGTAAGACATTTGTTTCTCTCCTTTCGGGCAAACCGATACGTAATCTAAATCCCTCGTCAATATCTATCTTCATGCTTCCGCCGGCACCTTCTGCCAAACTTCGTAAAGATGCCAAACCGCCTTTCTCAATAATATCTGTGGTTGGTTGTTCACCGTTATTCGTAAAAATCACTTCAATTTTGCCCGTTTCGTCACCTGTTACCCGAATATGCAGCAAGTCACCCTTGGCATGCCGTACAGTATTGGTAAAACACTCATGAATAGCGGTTGCAACTATGTGCTTATCCGGTTCGGTTTCAGGTAATTCACCCTCCACCACAATTCTGACATCAAGAGCATTTGCTGTAGTAAACATCAAAAGATATTCATCTTTTTCGCCCTTAACCATCTCTCTTTGAAGGAAACTTAGGTTTTGGTTCAGTTTATCTATTATTTGTTCCTTTTCAGCATGGTCTCCGCCCTTAATCAAATAATGTTTGATTGCAAGAAGTCCGGCTCCGAGTTCATCATGTATCTTGACTTTGGCATTAAGAATTTCCTGTGATGTAATAATCGATACAATGTCACGATTATAACTCATAAGCTTCGAATTCAGTTCCTGCACCGCTTTTCTCTTTTGAAGCAGGATTTGTGTCTTCGCATATTCTTCCGTCATGTCAAAAGCAGCTAACAATGTTAATCTGTTACCATCAATTACCAGCGTCTCTTTTGAAAAAATAATTACTTCCTCACTCGGTAAAACATATATCGTTTTATCACCCATCACCTCTTTGGTCGGATAAGAATATACACTCTTCTCAAACAATGCTCCGTTAAGAAGCAGTTCTCCGGTCATTGCCTGACACAGTCGCTCCATAACAGCATTTTTAATAAACAAACGGCCGCTGTCCTCGTACGCGCAAACACCCGCCGGAAGCAAATCTACCGCTTCTTTGATGGAAAAATCCGTAATGTGTGTATGATTCCACTTATAATTTCGTATCATTAACGCCGTCATCTCTACCGATAATACTATCCCTGCAAAGGCTATATACACCGTCGGAGTAGTTTCAAATGTATATATCATTTCCCGAAGTAGTATTGTGCTTGCCTGCACTTCATTGACAGCTTCCATTATAAGTTGAAGCATTGAATATGCTATGAGCGCAGAGATTGAAATCAGGATAATCTCCGGATAGCTTTTTGAATGGCCTCTTTGGCCTTCCATAATAAGAAGAAATACCATGTCCAAAAACAATATAAAAAACCAGCATCCGATAAGTGCCGAAACAGGAATTGGAAGTGCGCCAAAATTAATCATCATTTTGCACCTCCGTTAATATCTTTTCTTTTACGATATCCTTAAGACAAAACACAATCAGCGTATCACTGTCCTCCGATGACAAGCTGATTTTACCGTCAAACTGTTTCAGCTCCTCTTTGCGCCAATTCTCGTCAAGCAAGATTTCACCACCGTTTACCAGTAATCGCAATTTCAATTCATTGTCCGTAAAGTTCAATGTAACAAATACGGATTCAAGCTTTTCAAGGTGATTTTCCACAACATTTTCAAAGAAATCATATACCAGAATAACGATATCGGCCGGCAGAAGTTTATCCGGAACAGGAGAAACCATTGTTTCAACCTTACATAGTTTCAGGTACTCGCAAGACTCAGCAATTGCAGTATACAGTTCCTTAAGAGAAAGTATATCTTTGTCCGCCCGAAGAAGTTCCATATTGCTTCTACGCTTTATATAGGCGTTAAGAACTGCTATGTAGCGAAGTTTATCGTCAAAATCATCATCTTGCGAAGTCTCTAAAAGCTTCTTAATCTCCTTGATTTGCGGATTAAGTATATTCGCAATATTATCATATAGATTGTTTCGGGCATCGAGTTTTGACTGCTCGGTTTTCAAATCGTTCTGAGTATGAAGATATTCATTACGGCTTTCAATCTGTTCGGTTGTTTCTTCTATCTGCCTGTTAAGAGAATAGATTTTGGACATATCTACTGCCCAGGATACCGTACCTCCGCTTATTTCCTCCGTAAAGGTCAGCACATTTTCCGTATCCTCCAATATATCAAGAGCCTTTCGGGATCTGTAATTTATATTTCCTTCGCTGTCGGCGATAACTATAGCCTTATCGGTAAAATCCAAGAGCCGCATATAACCTGTATTGGCCGGAATAAGTCCTATGGCGATACATGATTCTTCAAAACCGAACACCCAGAAGAAAAAGATTTCACCCATATTCCATATGCTTTTACCGCTAATTTTCAGTATTCCAAGCATATGAATTATCTCAGCGATTCCGCCTATCAAAGCCAGAGCAACAGGTAACCAGGCCTGCTTTTGAGCTGCCATAACACGACATTTTCCCACAATAATCGCTAATGACCAAATAAACAGAACCGTTACCCAGACATATATCAGGTAAAATCCGATTCCGTGGCTATTGACATAATACCCCTGCTTTGTACCCTCCGGAAATTTGAATACAAATTGATGAATATCATTTGTCATGACCATCAACGGTAGAATGACCGAAAAAACTGTAATAACAGGATTAACCTTAGGATGTGTATCTTCACCGGTACCAACCAAAATCGCTATCCTGTACATAAAGAAAGGCGCAAGTATCACCGGAATATAATATCCATACCAGGAATATCTAAGTGGATTCAATTCTTCACCCAACAATTTATATGAGCATATCTGAAGCATAAACATCAACAGCATCAAACTTACCGTAACCAGAAGACGATTTCTAATTCTTCGGTCACTTACTCTTTTTTGAATTGTTACGGCCCATACAAGAGCCATGGCAGAATAATACATCTGACTTATGCAATCAAAAAAATCAATTCCATACAAGGCAACGTGAAGAAGCCCTCCTATTAGGAAGGCCCCGAAGAATATCGTTATGTACTTTGTGTTTATAGTTTTATATGACATATTTCCTTGCCTTATATGGTTCCGACAAGCATCCACTGAATAATATAAGATTCATAGTTGTTCTCATTCCCAACAATCGTGTTTCACAAATCGTACAATTTATTGTATACCCAAAATGTAAATTTGTCATAAACAGCATCGTCAAAAACGCAAAAATAGCAAAAAAGGCTTCCCGAGAAATCTCGGAAAGCCTTAAATTTACTAGATATTTACACAATCAGCAAGTGATTACTCGATGATTGTTGCAACTCTACCAGAACCAACTGTACGTCCACCTTCACGAATAGCGAATGTAAGACCCTGCTCCATAGCGATAGGATGAATTAACTCGATTGTCATTTCAACGTTATCACCAGGCATGCACATCTCTGTACCAGCAGGAAGGTTACATACACCAGTTACGTCTGTTGTTCTGAAGTAGAACTGAGGACGATAGTTGTTGAAGAAAGGAGTATGACGTCCACCTTCATCCTTTGTAAGAACGTAAACCTGAGCAGTAAACTTCTTGTGGCAAGTTACTGAACCTGGCTTAGCAACAACCTGACCTCTTTCGATGTCAGTTCTGTTGATACCACGAAGGAGAAGACCTACGTTATCACCTGCCTGTGCCTCATCAAGAAGCTTACGGAACATCTCGATACCTGTAACAACAGATGTCATCTTTTCTTCCTTGATACCTACGATATCAACCTGATCCTGTACATGGATAACACCACGTTCGATTCTACCTGTAGCAACTGTACCACGACCTGTGATTGTGAATACGTCTTCTACTGGCATAAGGAATGGCTTATCTGTATCTCTTTCTGGATCTGGAACGTATGAGTCAACTGCTTCCATAAGTTCAACGATT
>JAZUIS010000058.1:0-4765 GCA_045642345.1 Lachnospiraceae bacterium | reverse complement strand
CTAAATAAGCTTTTTTTAGCCTGATTTTCATCAGGTCTATTAAGGTTACCCTTTTTTAAGAAAACCATATCAAAATCATTTCAAAATATCTCTTGACATATCACCAGATTGCTCCTTACTATAAAAGAGACTTCTCTATGATAGTAGTTTATCATGGCTTGTGCAACAAAAGTGCAACAATATAATAAATCAACTAATCAATCCAAAATGAATAAGTGCGTTATAAATGCCATTTTCCCATAAAGGAGTAGTAACATAGTCAGCAACATTCTTAAGGGCTTCTGCGCCATCACCCATTGCTATTCCGGTTCCTACGTATTCAATCATATCCATATCATTCTTGCTGTCACCAAAGCCATAGGTATCTTTAGGGTCTACGCCAAGATATTCACACATAATTCTTATTCCGTTAGCCTTGCTGTCGCCAATGGGGAGTCCTTCGAATACCCCAATTACCAGATTCTTATCATCTCCGTCATATTGCAAAGCTTCCCAGCCATTATCATGCTCTATCCAAAACAGATTCTCAACAAGCCCATCCTTAAAGGCCTCATAATCAGAGCCTACCAATACATCCCCTGCGAACTTATTGACTTCCATATCTTCTGTGAATCCGTCAAAATAGATAATTCTGTCTCCCATCTCGTCTACCATTCGATCAACGAAACTGTCCCTTTCAAATCCTTTTGGGGATACCCAATGTTTCATAGCGCCTTCAAGCACTATCGGTACTCTGCACTCAACAGAACGATTAACTATTTCACGAATCATATCCTGCGGAAGATAGTTTTCATAAAGTATTCTCCCCTCATACTCAACATGCGCTCCGCAGGCAGCCACTATACCGGGGAAACCTATCTGCTCAAGGCATTCATAATATATATGTCCACGAGCTCGGCCTGTACAAATAATCGGAATATGTCCATTGGCCTTTAACTTTAATATTGCTTCTTTAGTACTGTCCGGTATAATGCCTTTCCAGTCCCAGACGGTTCCGTCCAAATCAAAAAACACTAACTTTCTGTTCAAAATAACTCCTAACTAATCAAGCGGTATTTCAAGTTTCATACCGGGTTGTAATACATATGTACCCGGGATAACCGCCTTGTTTGCTTCATAAATTTTCTTCCATAAACCCTGATTAGCATAATACTTCTTTGCTATTTTGCTTAAAGAATCATTCTTCTTAACCGTATAATACGCTTTGTCCGGCACAGGTCCGTTAATCTTCGTATTGTGAGCATATTCTATATCATAGAGTCCCAGACAGGCATCCATGCCTGAATTAGGGCTGAAGGACTTAAGGAGTACCGTTTCCCAGGAACCGTATTTTGCATACAGGGATTCTACTGTCGGCCCCATTTCATTTCCGTATTTCTTAAGATTACTTGCCTTAACATCTTTAAGGCCCTGAGGATTATCCTTATAAGCTTCCAATCTGATTTCATTACGAAGTGCCGATACCGCTCTTGCTATTTCTTCAATGCTTTTGTCTTGCGCTTCCATACTGTTCCATAAATCATACATTCTTTGAAAATCTGCAAGATATGCCACTCGTTCTTCTGTAGAAGATGCAACAAGTTCCGAATCCGAAAAATCATACACCGCATATGTTCCCAATCTTTCGGAATCCGGATCCGGCGAAAAACCATACCAGGCCTCAGGATCATAATTTATATCTTCCATTGCAGACTCATTAAGTCTCGGATCATGATTATAGCTAAAGCCATTAGCTTCAGATGCCTCTGCCGACAATACAGATAAGTTTCCTACACATAATGCCGTTGCCAGGATAATACTGATAATTCTGAATATTTTCTTCATAAGCCTCTCGTCTCCTTTTAGTATTATACGATATGCATCTTAACAGTAATTTTAGTTAATACATCACTCATTAATTATATACGATTCCGCGAATTATTATATACTTTATATTAAAATCTTCGTCTGCCAATATTATATTTCCATAACACCCGCTTTTAATACTACCGTATTTATCTTCCAGACCCAGTTCTTTGGCCGGATTTACCGTAGCAGCCTTAATGGCCTTATAAACCGGAACCTTGGCCACCCGAATCGCATGCCTCATACACTCATATAAATTAGTATTGCTTCCGGCTATTGTATCCGGGCTTTTCTTAAGAACACACCTGTTATTATTTGATATAACCTCCTGTCCGCCCAGCATGTATTGTCCGTCACCAAGCCCCGTCGCCATCATACTGTCCGATACAAGAATAATCCTGTCTTCGTCAAACAGATTAAATACCATCCTGATTATTGCATCATGAATATGAACACCGTCACATATAAGTTCCACATTAGCCCCTGCTTCATAAGCTGCAAGTATCGGGCCGGGAGCTCTGTGATTTATACCGTTCATGGCATTAAACATATGCGTAAGGTGCGTAGCGCCTTTCCAATATGCCTCCTGTGCAGTTTCATAATCTGCATCAGTATGGGCAAGAGATATAATAACCTCATCCTTATATTTTTTGATAAAATCTATGCTATTCGTACATTCCGGAGCTAAATCCACCATCTTAATCAGCCCCTTTGCACGCTTTAGCAATCTGTCAAACATTTCCACATCAGATGGCAAAATATAATCCGGATTCTGTGCTGCGACCTTATTGCTGCTTATGAACGGTCCTTCCATATTAATTCCGACCAAATCCGCCCCTTTTGTATAATTCTTAACTTCCAAGGCAGTATCAATTACCCTGTTAAGCATCTCCTCGGGAAGTGTCATTGTAGTAGGAACAACTGCCGTTATTCCCCGTGATGCCTCATAATCAAGAATCTTCTTTAAACCTTCTTCGTCCGCATCACAAAAATCATAGCCTACCGCTCCGTGAAAATGAAGGTCAATAAGACCCGGGATTGCCCAAAGTCCGGTTGCATCAATCTGCTCCGACTCCTTATCATCCACACCTTCATTCATATCGGAAATAATGCCGTCTCGAATATATATATCTTTGTATACCGCTTCGTTGCCGCCAACAGCAACTTTTGCATTTCTGATAATCATAAGTATGCCAATTCCAGTTTAGAAATAAGATCTTCAAGAATATATCTTGAATCAATCGAAGTGTATTCGCGAATCATAGGATTTCCCTTAACGTATCGGCTGGAGGTATCATCTTCTATAAACGGAGCCTCTACTTCACGGAATTTACCGCACCAATCATTAAGCGCAACCCCTACCGCCGGAGAATCACCTAATGACCAGCTTTCGCCTTTGGTCCATCCCGCTTTTTCCGACATATTATAATCAATCAGATTCTCAAAAAGATGTCTTCCTATTCTTCCACAGGGTGATATTCTTCTTTGAATCTCAGCAATACCAATGTTAACGGTCGAATATACCGTTGACGGAATAAGCCATATCTTTGCACCTGAATTAAGAACAAAATTAGCTGCCGCAACATCATTTCCGGCATTAAATTCCCTAAAAGGAGCCTTAACATCGCCTGTACCGTGAGTTCCTATCCAAACTATAGTTGCTTTATCAATAATATCCGGATATTTTTTGAATGCTACCGCCACATTCGTTATTGCACCCTGACACAGAATAAACAGTGGATGCTCATCTTCCTTGCGGGATTCTCTTACTATAAACTCTACTGCGGGAGAATCTGCACCGGTTATACTGCCATCATTCATGGGGCCTTCTTCACCCATAAATGCCGGTGTATTATTATCCATAAGGCGAAGTATCGTCTTAATCTCATAATAGCTAAGCTTAGTCGAATCCGGTTCATTGAAGTGCTCTGCCGTAATGCCTTTGACAATCAGTTTGGGACTAAGAAGCGCCTGAACTATCGCAAAGGGATCATCCGCTTCGCAGGCAGCATCTGTATCAACTATTACTCTTATCTGTTTGTATTCAGGTACATCATATTGCAGATTCATAACATTTTCTCCTTTTGCATTACACAATTATCGTATCATAATCCACTAAAAACCAAAACTTATTTTCCTCTTTATTATAATACAAAAAGAACCTCAAAGGTCTTTTTGCGAAACGTACACAAATTTCTGTTCCATTAACTTGGCTCATCAAAGAAAGCGTAACATTCATGTATTCATTACCGTCTCCAAGTATAATCTTATCCCCAAGTTCCGGCTCTCCGGGCCATGCTGCAGCCTTAGCTTCCACCGTTCCCGAAATAAACATCAATCCTGCCATCATAGCCATGCCGACTATCAAACCTATGCTCTTTTTTACCAAATTCGTCTTCACAGATTTTTCCTCCCTACCTGTAAACTGACTGCGCAATATCCGCATTCCCAACATTTTCGGACGGAAGTGTGCAAGATTATGAAAAAGAATGTACACAGAGGTACACAAATTCATTGAAAATAAGAAAAGCCTCAAACGCTTAATTTATAAGCATTTAAGGCTATTTCCACGAGGTGCGAGCCGGATTTGAACCGGCGATGACGGTGTTGCAGACCGGGGCCTTACCACTTGGCTATCGCACCATATTTAATTATCGAATGCTATTATAACACAAAGTCGTTAAACATTCGAGCTCCCCGAGTAGGGCTCGAACCTACAACAACTCGGTTAACAGCCGAGTGCTCTACCATTGAGCTATCGAGGAATATTACGTTGAAGTTAGTACCTTCAAAACTGAACACAGATGTGACTTGTTTACAAGTCACACGCGAGTGCCAGCAACTTCTGCGTAGCAGACAGTTGCGAGAACGACCCCGCTTAGTCTTAGACTCTATCTATTCCACTTGGTAAAGTTTTCGA
>JAZUIS010000057.1:0-59894 GCA_045642345.1 Lachnospiraceae bacterium | reverse complement strand
CCACGCGGGAATCGAACCCGCGACAACTTGATTAAAAGTCAAGTGCTCTACCGACTGAGCTAGTGGTCCAAATATAAAAAAGCTGGGCTAGCTGGATTCGAACCAGCGAATGCAGCAGTCAAAGTGCTGTGCCTTACCGCTTGGCGATAGCCCAATGTTCACCAAGCTTGTCCCTGGGACAATCCCGGGTGATAATATGGTAAATCCATACGGGTGGGTAGAGGGACTCGAACCCTCGGTCTCCAGAACCACAATCTGGCGCGCTAACCAACTGCGCCATACCCACCATAAAACGTGAAGTTCCCGTGGTCATCGGAAACTTCGCGCGTGCCCGAAGGGATTCGAACCCCCGACCCACGGCTTAGAAGGCCGTTGCTCTATCCAGCTGAGCTACGGACACATAGCTGGTGTTAAAAACAGCATTTATATTTATATCATAATAAAGATTAAATTTCAACAAAAAAGTTAAATTATTTCTTCTTATTATTATTTGTATATGCTCTCATAATCATAAGAGCCGTAATACTCACGTTCTTTAGCTATCTTATCAAGATAATTTTCTGTTGTAACCAGGCCATCTCCCGACTTAATCCAATGCAGGATATCATCATTTGTATCGCTTAAATAATGTTCTTTATCCCTATACTTAGATACATCGGTAATCAAATCATAATGGTCGGCAAAACTATACAACTTAATATTGGGGCACTCCAGCAATAATGATGTTGCCACTTCTTCTGCCGCAAGTTGACGCTCCAGTGTATTGGTCAGATTAACCTCATCCCAATAGCAAATACTGTAGGGCGGGTAAAAAAGTATAAACTCAACATCCGGATACTTGTTGGCAAGCAGGACAATATTATCCGTTACATTGCCAACCACCGTGGATTTATCCTCGTCTGTAAGAACAGAAGGCAAATCATGCTGTACCTTATTCCGGTCATACAGTTTAAATATACCCTCAAGGCCGGTAGCCTCAGCTCCCCATCCGGCATACTCGTCCATGGTTGTACTTGGTTCGCCTTTAACCGTCATCACAAGATTATTGAGTACACCGTGATAAAGTATATCTTTGTTAAAGATATACGATACATCATTAAGCAGATTATCATCGTACAGATACGTCGGATAATTTTCATATCCGCTCCAATGCTTATCACGAATCAATCCATTATAATCAATTCCCCATATTACAGTCTTAAGCTCGGGATTATGCTTAATCGTTCGTTCTACATTTTGAGCAATTTCTTCATAACCTGCCCCCGAAAAAGTCTCCTTGACGAACTTCCCGCCAAATAACTCTTCCGCAAGGGACGTCTTAAAGTTCTGATTCATGGAAGAGCCCGTAATCATTGAATCAAATTCAAAATTCCTTGATATTCCGTCGTTTGTATATCTTTCATCATAAAGGCGGTAAGACAGACACTTAAGCGGCTTATGGAAATGGAAATACGGATCCACCACCACAACAAGCGCAGTTATAAATGCCAGAACTATCAATATGGTCAACAGACATTTGCGTAAAAAGATATCAGTTTTCACTAAATGTTCTCCATCGTCAGAAGTTAAAATAAACAAAAGTGGTTATTTGTGAAAGTGAAATGATGCTTCCGACTAAAAATATCGTAATCAATACTATTTCTTTAGCATTGAATTTCATGGCTGCAACCTTCTCCTGGGTATTTCGAGCCACGAAGCACATTATCAATACAATAATCAAATATATCAGCATAAACATTCCCGGAAGGGCCGTAATTAATCCGCCGAATCCAAGTCTGTACAGGAACTTAATCTCAATAATAGAATTAAACGCATCCGTAAGTATCGGTGAAATTGTGCCTAAACCACCACCGAATATTTTACCGAACATACTACATGCACTTGAAATATCATCTGCACGGAAGAATATAAAAATAAACACAAAAAGCAGGAAATTAATTGCAACACCAACAGCCTTCGGCATCTTGGCAAACTGTTTGCGTCCTGCTCTGTTAATGCACACTGCAATACCGTATAATCCTCCCCATACAACAAAGCTCCAGTCAGCGCCGTGCCAAAGTCCGCTTATCAGGAATACAACCATCGTATTAATGTAAGTTCTGCAAATTCCTTTACGACTGCCCCCCATGGGAATATAAACATAATCCCTAAAGAAACGATTAAGGGTCATATGCCATCTGTTCCAGAATTCACCAACATTAGAAGATTTAAAGGGTGAATTAAAGTTTATGGGAAGCTCGATGTTAAACATATATCCGATGCCGTAGGCCATATCGCAGTATCCGCTAAAATCAAAGTATATCTGCAATGCATAAGAAAGCACCGTTACTATCGCACTTATGCTGTTAAGTCCAAAGATATCGGAATATCCTGCATCTACCACGCGTCCGAAAATATCGGCTACAAGCACTTTCTTTGCCATACCGCAGGCAAAAGCGTATAAACCTTTTGAAAAGTTTTCCGAATTGAACTTTCGCTTATCAGCATCCCTGAACTGAGGAATTATCTCCGAATGATATGCAATAGGACCCGATAAGATTGTGGGGAAAAATGATACATAAGAAGCATATTCGATAAAGCCATATTTCTCACACTTACCGCGATAATAATCAACCAGATATGAAATCTGCTGGAAAGTGTAGAAGCTTATGCCTATAGGAAGCGCCAGTCTTAAGAAAGGCATCTTATCGGTTTTAACAAAGGAATTAAGATTATCCAAAAAGAAATCGTAATATTTAAAAACAAAAAGAACCCCAATGTTCAGTATTACGCCCAACCACATAAAAATCTTCTTACGATTCTCATATCGTTCCATTCCCGAAACAATAAAATAGTTAAGAATAATACCTGCCACCGGAATAATCAGATAATACCAATTGCTGTATCCGTAAAACCAAAATGACATCAATGTCAGAAAAATGGTTGCGAACTTCGGCTTGTTTATCTTATTAAGCAAATAGTATCCCGCCAGTGCAAGCGGTAAGAATATGAAGATAAAAATATATGAATTAAAAACCATCTTAAATCTCCATCGAAACAACTATGATATTATATCATATTTTTATAGTACCCGCTTTTGATAACTACTAAAAAGCGGGTGATGGGGCGCTAGACGTCCAGTGGACGTCTGTTCAGCGCGGACCGGAGTGAAACGGAGACACGAACCCACTGGGTTCATGGTCTCCCCCGCTCTATCCGCGGGCTCCTCTCGAGGTTATTGCTTCGCAAAACCTCTTCCGGACCGCTTTTGATAACTACTAAAAAGGATGAGTCCACTGGACTCATCCTTTAAGTAGTTCTAGCAAAAGCGGGTGATGGGAATCGAACCCACCTATCCAGCTTGGAAGGCTGGCGCACTAGCCGATGTACTACACCCGCATGTATTTAATTAAATCGAGGTGACAGGATTCGAACCTGCGACCCCCTGCTCCCAAAGCAGGTGCTCTAGCCAAGCTGAGCCACACCTCGTCAGCAGTCGCCATTTCACAGCGCAAGGTTTATTATACGAAACCATCACCTATGTGTCAACAAAAATTTTAAATAATTTTATAAATACTTTACTTCAAATTTCGGTTCCCCGTCATCTTCCAAGGTCATAACAATATATGACGGTCTTCTGCCATCCTGGCGGGGATATGACAAAGAGCCCGGATTAATAAGCCACATTCCACCCACACATTCCGCAACAGGCCTGTGAATATGCCCAAACATTACTATATCGGCACTGCGGGCTCTTCCTTCCTGTCGCAAAAGTTCAAACCCGGCAGAAACTCTGTAGGCATGTCCATGGGTCAAAAAGACATTTAAGTTTCCTATTTTAAATTCCTTTTCGGCGGGCAAATCCGAAAAGAAATCATTATTCCCGGTTATAAGATGCATAGGACACTTAACAACCTGTGAAAAGATATACTCTGAACCTTCTATATCTCCGCAATGAACCAGCAAATCAATCGGAGTCTCGTTTTCAAGAACTTTCATGAAATTGTAATTTTCACGATGGGTATCGCTGACTATCAATATCTTCATTATGAATTGAATACTTCTTCCAGTAATACTCTTGTCTTACGCAATGCCTTTCCTCTGTGTGAAATAGCATTTTTGCCTTCTTCCGAAAGTTCGGCGGAAGTCTGTTCATATGGCGGCACAAGAAAAATCGGATCATATCCGAATCCGTTTGTCCCCTTTTCTTCATATGCGATTCTTCCCTCCATGGTTTCTGTTGCATTAAGCAAAGTTCCGTCCGGAAGAACCGTTGCGATTGAGCACACGAATCTTGCACTTCTTAAAGGGCCTTCGGCATCCTTCAATCTGTCAATAATATTTTGGTTCTTAATATGATACGAAGTATCCTCGCCCATATATCTTGCCGAATATATACCCGGTTCTTTGTTAATATAATCAACCTCAAGGCCCGAATCATCAGCCATTACAATACTTCCCGGAAGCAGTGCGGCAACAGCTTTTGCCTTAATAGCAGCATTTTCGGCAAAGGTTGAACCATCTTCAACAATATCAATGTCTATACCTTTTTCCTTCATGGAAAAAATATTGACTTTCTTCCCTTCAACAGTGAAATCTTCAAGTATCTGCTTGATTTCACGCATCTTATTTAAGTTACCTGTGGCAAATACAATATCCATATCTTTCTCCGTAAAATATACTACCATTTCTCATACATCTTAATAACACCGTCATAGATTCCCTGAGAAATCTTGGCAATGTAGTCATCACGGCCAAGGAGTATTGCTTCCTGTATATTAGAAATGCATCCCACCCTTATAGTCGTTGAGGGTACAGTTGAGTGCAGCAGTGTATAATCATTGTTCTTGGATTTATAAATTCCCAAAGCCTTACCTTTAACTGCTGTAACAACTTCCGATTCCATAAGGTCTGCCAATTCCACATTACCGAATCCCGGTATAAAATACTCATCATTATAAAGTGCGGTTACGCCATATACTGCACTGTCATTTACATTATCAACTTCAATTCTGATATAAGCATCCGCACGTATCTTATTGGGGAGATTAACCCTAAGTTCTTCCTTGGGATTAACATCATCCATTCTCGTATAATAAACCTTTACCGAGCCGTCGGAATCAAACAGTTCCTTAACCTTCTTGGTAATTGCCAAAGTTATATCTTTTTCCGCCAGTTCTTCCGTTGTTGCACCCGTATCAAGTCCGCCACGAGCCGGGTCGATTACGACAATCTTGTCATAAAGTTCACGGGGAGAATAGCATGTTACATACAGTGAATTATTCTCCAGTACCGTCTTAAACTCATATATTCCGTTCATTACGAATTTAAGGGATAACCCATCCTTGGTTTCTTCATAAGTACCCTCCAGAATATTGTCCTTATTTCCGCTAAGGGCATGGGTCTTATAAAAAGCCTTGTCGGTATCCCTGATAATAATGTAGAATTCCGAATCCATATAGTGATTTTCAATGGTAATATCATCCGGTAATACATTAGGATCAAGGGGAATAGTCAGATAATCCGTATACTCCATGCTTGTATCAAAAGACAGCATATTAAGCATAACAAGATCATCTTCTACCGCATCGGATGCTGACGAAAGCTGCACATCATCCTGAGCAACACCGGAAATTTCAATGGTTTTGGTCATGCCAAACCAGACAATAGCCAAAAGCGCTATTGCCCCGAAAACACATCCGAATACAGTTGTCTTCCGCATTAATGTTTCCACTTAATATATCCTGTCAAAATCAATTATTTTTCTTGGGCGGTTTGGGACCCGGGAACTGATAAAAATATGTTTTCATCATTCCGTTATATATTTTTCTGTTCTTCTCGGCCTTAAGATTAAGAGCCTTCTCGGCCTCCTCATAGGCCGTAATCATATACATAGACCATGAATCAAGGGCTCTGTATCTTTCGCCGATAACCTTATATAAGGGCGCCATGGCCGCCTTATCCTCAAGTCTCTCGCCATAGGGCGGATTAGTAATAATAAATCCGTACTTCTTGGCGTGGGATAATTCCGCAACCTCTTTACGTTGAAAGTGTATAAGTCCGTCAACACCGGCCAATTTGGCATTGGCTCTTGCTATCTTGACCATTTCATCATCTATGTCATATCCCTGAATATCCGTTTCGATATTTAGGTCAATCAAATCCTCAGCTTCTTCTACCGCATATTTCCATTCCGAAGGTTCTATAATATGCTTCCAGTCCATGGCAGTAAATGTACGCTTCATACCGGGCGCAATATTAGCCGCCATCATAGCAGCCTCAATCGGAAAAGTTCCCGAACCGCAGAAAGGATCCACGAGAATTCTGTCCTTCTTCCAGGGTGTCAGCATAATAAGTGCGGCAGCAAGGTTCTCTGCAATGGGAGCCTTGGCCGTAAGCTTACGGTATCCTCTCTTATGAAGAGAATCACCTGTAGTATCAAGCCCTACCGTAACCTCATCTTTATGAATAAACACTCTTACCGGAAAATTGTCTCCGTCTTCTTCGAACCAGTTTATGTTGTATACGCTTTTTAAGCGTTCAACCATGGCCTTCTTCATAATGGACTGAATGTCCGAAGGTGAAAACAGCTTACTCTTAACGGAAGCAGCCTTCGTAACATAGAATCTGCCGTTAGCAGGAACGAATTCCTCCCAGGCTATAGCCTTCGTACCCTGGAATAAATCCTCAAAGGTTTCGGCATGAAAACTGCCCACATTAATAAGCACACGTTCGGCAGTGCGCAAAAATATATTAGCTCTGACAATAGCCTCGGCATCTCCGATAAAGTATACACGTCCGTCTTCAACCCTGGATACGTCATAGCCCAAATCTGTAATTTCTCTTTTTAACACCGCCTCTAATCCAAAATGACAGGGCGTAATAAGTTCATATGTCTTCATAACTAAAATATAATAACACAAAATGTAACAAAAGTGTGGCCAAAAAAGGGTGGTTCTAATGAACCACCCTTGAAACCACTATTTATAACCCGGCAATTAACCAAGTACTACTTCAACATCATACGATGTCTTACCATCAGCAAATGGAACTACGCATCCGTCTACGGCCTTGCCGTCAACAGTCATAGACTTAACTCCCTTACATACATGTGAAGGATTCTTGATGGTAATCTTGTAGTCAGCGCCACGGAACTTACGCGATACCGTAAATCCGTCCCATGAAGCAGGAATTGAAGGATCTATCTTAAGTCCGTCAAAGTCAGCCGCAATACCGAGAATATATTGCGAAATTGCAACCATATTCCAAGCAGCTGTTCCTGTAAGCCATGAGTTCTTACCCTGACCGAAATGATTGCCGGGCTTACCGATATCGGAACCTGCATCCTTACCGGCAATCATCTGACCGTATACATAAGGCTCTGTCTTGTGTATATCAGATGTATCTTCTGTAAAGGCAGGTGCAATCTTTGAATAGTATTCAAATGCCTTGTCGCCACGGCCTGCATAAGCTTCCGCACAGATAATCCATGCATTGTTATGAGTAAAGATACCTGCGTTTTCTTTGTATCCACCGGGATATGTACTGATTTCACCGTACTGGATGTGATACTTGGTAAATGCAGGATTATTAAGTACAAGACCAAACTGTGTATTAAGATACTTATCGATAGAGTTAAGTGTCTTAATATCAGCGCCTTCATCCTTACCAATCTCAGACATTACGGCAAATCCCTGCGGCTCAATGAAGATTCTGCCTTCTTCATTTTCCTTAGAACCGAGTTTCTTGCCTTCTGCATCATATGCTCTTAAGAACCAGTCACCGTCAAATGCAGAATCCATAACGGCTTTCTTCATCTTATCAATTTCGGCCTGAGCTTTAGAAGCTTCGTCATCCTTGCCTAAATGCTTTAATATCTCAACATAGTTAGGACCTGTATAAGTAAATAATGTGGCAACCATTACAGACTCGGCAACCTTAGAATAACCGCCTTCTGCGGCAAACTTAGGATTGGTATAAGTCTGGAAGCTTTCACCCGGTGTATCAGAATAGCATGAAAGGTTAAGACAGTCATTCCAGTCAGCTCTCATTGCAAGAGGCAAACCGTGAGGTCCTAAATTATTAACGATATGATAGAAAGATACCTTCAAATGCTCAAGCATAGGCTGAGCGATTGACATATCATTATCATAAGGAACCATCTCATCAAGAATAGACCAGTCACCCGTTTCCTTAATATATGCAGAAACAGAAAGAATCAGCCACAAAGGATCATCGGAGAAATCTCCTCCTATATCGGCATTACCCTTCTTGGTAAGCGGCTGATACTGATGATAGCATCCACCGTCAGGGAACTGTGTTGATGCAATATCAATAATACGTTCCTTAGCTCTATCGGGAATCTGATGAACGAATCCCAGAATATCCTGGTTGGAATCTCTAAAGCCCATTCCACGTCCGATACCCGATTCGAAATATGAAGCAGAACGTGACAGGTTAAATGTAACCATACACTGATACTGATTCCAGATGTTAACCATACGATTAACCTTATCATCAGGAGTATCTACGTTCAAAATACCAAGAAGCTTATGCCAGTATGCCTTAAGATCGGCCATACCCTTAGCGTACTTCTCGGGAGTATTGAACTGTTCAATCATTGCATTAGACTTAACCTTGTTAATTGTCTTGCCGTCAGCTTCGAACTTCTCATCCTGAGGCATCTCAACATAACCAAGTACAAATACCAATGTCTTGCTTTCGCCGGGAGCAAGTTTAATCTTCTTGTAGTGAGAAGCAATAGGTGCCCAACCGTCTGCGAAAGAATTGTTTGCCTTGCCTGCTATAACAGCCTGGGGATCACCGAAACCATTGTACATTCCGATGAAGGCATCTCTGTCTGTATCATAACCGTCAATAGTGTCATTTACCGAATAAAAAGCAAAATGATTACGACGATCTCTGTATTCTGTCTTGTGATATACTGTTGAGCCCACTACCTCAACACGTCCTGTAGAGAAGTTACGCTGGAAGTTATTGCTGTCATCCTGCGCATCCCATAAACACCACTCGGCAAAAGAGAATAAGGAGAATTCCTTTGCAGCAGTTCCTTCGTTGCTTAACACAACCTGCTGTACTTCTCCGTCATAATCCTGAGGTACGAAGAATGTAACCTCTGCCTTTAAGTCATTTTTCTTGCCCTTAATGATGGTGTAACCCATACCGTGACGACACTCATATTCATCAAGTTCTGTCTTGACCGGTGACCATCCGGGATTCCAGATTGTACCGTTGTCGTTAATGTAGAAATAACGTCCGCCCATATCAATAGGAACATTATTGTAACGATAACGTGTGATTCTTCGAAGACGGGCATCTTTGTAAAAAGAATATCCTCCTGCTGTATTGGAAATCAGCGAGAAGAATCCCTGTGTTCCAAGATAGTTAATCCATGGATAAGGTGTTCTTGGTGTGGTAATGACATATTCTCTTCTGTCATCATCAAAGTAACCAAATTTCATACATGTTCTCCTTTATAGTTTTTTAGGCGGTCAATTTCAATACATCCTCTTTTATATTTTCCTTTAACGCCAGTAAGAAAATTATATAAAAATACCCCCTTAATTGCAACCGATTTTCCTCCAAAAATATCCCAAAAAAATATCAAAAAATCCCGTAAAATCAAGGAATACGTTTTCCGAGGAGCGCTACCTTGACACTCAAAATATCATGTCAAATATCACTTTCAAAATTGCCTACATAAGGGGGGCAAGAAGCCTGAATATTCTTCCTATGGCTCTCTTCATTCTTGGTATGCTGTTGTAATATTCAATCGTTACTTCCTGACACTTACCAAGTGTTTCGTTAAAATCTTCTTCTATATCTTTGATAGCAGAGCTCTTGTGCATATAAACACCGCATTCAAAATGATGATAAAAGCTTCTGTAATCAAGATTAATGGAACCTACTGCCGCACACTTATCATCCGAAACCACTACCTTGGCATGCACGAATCCGGGAGTATACTCATACACTTTGACTCCGGCATCCAGTAATTCGCGATAAAAAGACCTTGCTATTGCAAAGGCTATTTTTTTATCCGGAATATGGGGAAGTATCAGTTTAACGTCAACGCCCCTGTGGGATGCGAATCTTATGTTCTCAAGGAATTCTCTGTCTACGATAAAGTACGGAGACATTACATGAATGTATTCGTTTGAATGAACGAACATATCCTCATAAACGTCTTTACCCAGTTCATATTTTGAAGTGGGCATATCACCATAAGGAATTACGAAACCGTCATGGGCCATCTTGGCTCTGTTAGGGTCCTTGGCCAGATACTTCTCATATTCTAGGTCATTATCCCCGTAAAGGTTCCAGTTCTGAATGAACATTCTGGTCATGCTCATAACGGCACGACCTTCTATTCTTACGCCCACGTCTTTCCAATGGCCGTACACCTCAATAATATTGGCATATTCATCCGCAAGATTAACTCCGCCGGTAAATGCCACATGGCCATCCACAACGACTATCTTTCGGTGGTCTCTGTTATTCTGTGCTGTTGACAAGAACGGGATAATGGGAGCAAACATCTTCGCATCAATTCCCATCGCTTTAAGCTTGGCAGGATATCGGTAAGGCAGTTTGAACAAAGAACATAATCCGTCATACATTACCTTTACTTCAACACCTTCGGCAACCTTCTGCTTTAATATTTCAAGAACGGAATTCCATACCTGCCCTTCCGAAATAATAAAAAACTCAATGAAAATAAACCTCTTAGCCTTAAGAAGTTCTTCTTTTATTGCCTCTATCTGCTCTTCGCCGATAGGGTAATAGGTAACCTTCGTATTATGATAAACGGGATAATGACACTTCTCGTTCATATAATATGAGAATCTTTGGAACTCTATATCCTCACGGCTTAGTGCATCTATGGTACCATCAGAAGGTTTTACCAGTTCCTGCGAATTCTTAATTTCCTTATCCGCCTTAATCTTTAACCTGAGCATTCCATAGTTACTCTGATTAAAAACGTACAGCAAAATACCAACAATGGGCAACAGCAGAATTGCAATTGCCCATGTAAGTTTGAATTCAGCAGGCTCATCCTTATTAATTACCGAAATAATAATGACGGCACCCAGTACATCGAGCGCATAGTATGAAATTGGAAACATATTGGCCAGATAATATCCTCCCCCCACAATCATCATTATCTGGAGGAGAATCATAATAATTATCACCAGCACACGGCTGAAGATAAGTTTCGAGGCCGCACTCAAAAACCTTTTCATACGATAACCTGACTAATTTATATTTTACAAAGATATACTTATAATACCTTATTTACTGCAGATACCAAGGCAGCTACCGATGACTTGATGATATCCTGGTTAAGGCCTACGCCCCAGAACATCTTGCCGCCATGCTCGATTCCCACATAAGAAGCAGCCTTTGATGAAGTACCTACAGATACCGCATGCTCTTCATATACTTTAAGAGTATAATCAACACCGAAATATTCCTTGAAAGCATTTGATACGGCGTCGAGACGTCCGTTACCTTCACCGGAAATCTTCTTCTCGGCTCCGTTATCGCTAATGATAACTCTTGCAAACATTTCCTCTTCGCCCTCCTGGGTAAAGTTAGATCCTGTAACATCAAATCTTGCTCTCGACTTAATGTATGTCTTTTCGAAGATTTCGTAGATATCCATAGGTGAAAGTTCTGCATGACGCTCATCGGAAACGCCTTTAATAAGGTATCCCACTTCTTCTCTCATCTTCTCCGGAATCATTAAGCCGTAATTCTGCTTGAGAATAAACGCAACACCGCCCTTACCGGACTGAGAATTAATTCTGATAACATCCGACTCGTACTCTCTTCCCAAATCTTTAGGGTCGATAGGAAGATAAGGAACTGTCCATCTGTCTCCGGACTTGCCTTCGTCTCTCCAGGCCATACCCTTTGAGATAGCATCCTGGTGAGAACCTGAAAATGCGGTAAATACCAGATCACCTGCATAAGGAGTTCTTTCGTGAACCTTCATTCCCGTAAGTTCTTCATAAACCTGTCTTATTTTCATCACGTTGCTAAAGTCAAGATTAGACTCTACTCCGTGAGTAATCATATTCATTGCAAGAGTAACGATATCAACATTACCCGTTCTTTCACCGTTACCAAACAATGTACCTTCGACTCTGTCGGCACCTGCCAAAACTCCAAGTTCTGCATCGGAGATGCCGCATCCTCTATCATTATGAGGATGAATTGAAATTGTCACACCCTCTCTGTACTTAAGATTTTTGTCAAAATATTCAACCTGGGATGCGAATACATGAGGCATTGCAATCTGTACCGTAGTGGGGATATTGATAATCGCCTTATTGTCCGCTGTGGGTTTCCAAACATCAAGCACCGCATTACATACTTCAAGTGCATAATCAACTTCCGTACCCGGGAAAGACTCCGGTGAATATTCGAATGAGAAGTTACCCTCTGTTTCATTGGCCAAATCAAGAAGCAGTTTAGCCCCGTCAACGGCAATCTTAAGAATCTCTTCCTTTGACTTCTTGAATACCTGCTCCCTTTGAGCTACAGATGTAGAGTTGTACAAATGTATAATCGCATGAGGCGCACCCTTTACAGCTTCGAAGGTTTTCTTTATGATGTGTTCTCTTGCCTGCGTAAGTACCTGAACCGTAACATCATCGGGAATCATATCTCTTTCGATAAGCGCCCTCATAAACTGATATTCAGTATCGGATGCAGCCGGGAAACCAACTTCGATTTCCTTAAATCCTATATCAACGAGTAGCTTGAAGAAGGTTAGCTTCTGCTCTAGGCTCATAGGCTCGATTAGTGCCTGATTTCCATCACGTAGGTCTACGCTGCACCAGATAGGTGCTTTTGTGATAGTGTCCTTTTTGACCCAGTCGTAGCAATCGACGGGCGGCATGAAATACTGCTTGCCATACTTCTTACTTACTTCCATTTTAGTTCTCCTTAAATATATATTTACAAAGATATAAAAATATCCTGTATTTACTTACATTTTGATATTGTGGTCTTAAGATCGTCCACACTGAAATTATACGCTTTATTACAGATTTGGCACTTGATTTCTATGTCTTTGCCTTCTTTTATCATGGAATCAAGTTCTTCTCTGCCCAAAGATATAAGTGCTTTTTCGACCCTGTCTTTATCACAGTTACAATAAAACTCACAAGGCATTGTATCGGTAATCTCCAATTCCATATCCCCAAGAATGATTTCAAGCATCTGCTCCGGGGTATTACCCTCATCAAGTATCTGGGTTACCGATTTAATATTCTTAAGTCTCTCTTCCAGTTTATCAAGTACTTCATCAGTTACAAAGGGCATAAGCTGAATAATGAATCCGCCGGCCTGTTTAACGGTGTTATCCTTGTTCATCAATACTCCAAGGCCCACAGAAGAAGGTGTCTGTTCGGAGGTTGCAAAATAATATGTCAAGTCTTCCGCTATTTCTCCTGTCTGAAGTTCAATGGTTCCCACATAAGGTTCCTTAAGTCCAAGGTCCTTAATTACTCTAAGATAACCTTCGCCTATGGCTCCGCCCACATCAAGTTTACCAAGGGCATTGGGTGGCAGCATAACATCAGGATTCATACAGTATCCGTTAACCTGTCCTTTACCGTTGGCGCTTGAAGTTATACCCTTTGCAGGTCCTACTCCCCGCATCTGTAGTGTTGTGACATCTGTGTCATTTTTCATCATGGCACCCATCATAACCGCACCGGTCATCAGTCTTCCCAATGCTGCCGTCATTACAGGAGATGTATTGTGGGCATCCTTGGCGAATTCTGTCAAATCCCTTGTTGTAGCGGCAAAAGCCCTTATCTGAGCACCTGCAGCAGTTGCTCTAACTAAATAATCTGCCATTTATTTCCTTGCGACTATGTATAACCTTTCGGAAATATCAGTCGGTTCCTTTCGTGTTGTTTCATCCAGGGCCGTTACGAACTTAAGCCCTGCTTTTTCTATAAAATGTTTCATTTCATCAAGAGTATATCCTCTTTGAATATGGGTTTCGGTAAATCGTCTGAAGGTCTCATCATCGTACGAAGAAGGCGTATCTATTTTTGAAAAGAAAGTAACATCGTACTCATTAAGATGATCTTCGCTGCTATAAAAATTCTCCCATATAAACGCACAGTCTTCACGGTTTTCGGCTATTGTCGTATCGCCTATCACCGTCTCATATTTATAAATCGTATTAAAATCAAAAATAAACAAACCGCCTTTGTTAAGACACTTGCTTACACGTTTAAAGGTCTTAATTACATCCTCATCAAGCAACAGATAATTGATACAGTCGCATATTGACACTACCGCATCAACTTTTTCGCTTAAGGATAATTCCCTCATATCCTGATTGATATAAAGTATATCTTTGCCCGCCTCATATGACTTATCAGAGGCTACCGAAAGCATATCCGCCGAGTAATCAATACCCATTACCGTATAGCCCAAATCATAAAGACGCATGGTAAGGCTTCCGGTTCCGCAGCCCAAATCGATTATGGAATTGACGTTTTCACCATAGGCCTTAATAAGCGAAGAAAGGAGGTCTGCCCACTTATCGTAAGGAACATCCTCCATAAAGGTATCATATAGGTATGCAAATTCAGAATATGCTTCCATATCATCCTCACATCAGTGATTTAATCAAACAAACGAGAACAAAGTTCCGAATACGCCCAGTGAAAGTACTCCCATAATAATACCTGCAAGTACTACACCAAGTACAACCGCAAGTACACTGCTCTTAAAGTCCATATCAAGTATGGATGCTGCCAGTGTTCCGGTCCATGCACCGGTTCCCGGAAGAGGTATACCTACGAATAATAACAAAGCCCAGAAAAGTCCTTTACCTGCTTTTTCCTTAAGTTTCTCACCACCCTTATGTCCTTTTTCAAGGCAGAAAGTAAAGAACTTACCGATAAACTTCTTATCCTTACCCCATTCAAGTACCTTACGGGCGAAAAAGAAAATAAAAGGAACGGGAAGCATGTTTCCAAGTATTGCTATAACATAGCAAAGAGGAAGGCTAAGCGGACTTCCTGCTTCGATAAATCCTATTGCATAGGGAATAGCTCCGCGAAGTTCAATAAGGGGAACCATTGAAATAAAAAATATAGCTAAATAGTGTTTAAGCATTAACAATCTCCTTTAGTGCTTCTATTAATTTCTTCATATCATCATCGGTACCGATGGAAATACGAAGGTAATTATCAATTCTTGGTTTGTTCCAGTGACGAACGTATATATTTTTTTCCTTAAGCTTATTAAATATCTCGTCTCCGGATACTTTTTCATGTGCGGCAAATACGAAATTAGCCTTGGAATCTCCGAACTTAAATCCAAGTTTCTTAAGTTCCTTTTTGGTCCATTCTCTTGTTCTTATAAGCTGATTAACAGTCTTGTGGAAATACTCTGTATCAAGTACTGCTGCCGTAGCAATTTCAATGGCCGGATAATTCATCGTATATGAATTAATGGAGAACTTAACATCCTTAAGGTACTTAATAAGCTTAGGATTTGAAAAGGCCAAACCAATACGGAGTCCGGCAAGCGCACGGGACTTTGAGAATGTCTGAACAATCACAACATTCTCATACTTATCAATAAGTGATAAGCAACTGTTGGCTCCGAAATCAACATAAGCTTCATCAATAATAACTATGGAATCCGGATTCGCCTTAATTATTTTTTCAAAAAAAGATACATCCTCGGCAATACCTGTGGGTGCATTGGGATTAGGAATAATAATTCCGCCGTTATTGTTATCAAGATAATCTTCCACAATGATATTAAAGTTATCATCAAGTGCTTTTGTTTCATAAGGTATCTTAAAAACATCAGCCCATACATCGTAGAAGGAATATGTTACATCGGGAAAATAAATCGGTTTTTGCGAATTGAAGTATGTAAGGAACGACATTGCAAGAACATCATCAGACCCTACTCCCACGAAAATCTTGTCCTCATCAAGCTTATATACTTCCGAAACAGCTTTAACAAGATTAGCTGCATCCATATTGGGATATTTGCGAAGCATGCTTGATTTATCAGCAATCTCAGCCTCTGCCAAATCATACATTCTGGTAGCTACCATAGGCGAGGGCGCATAGGGAAATTCATTGGTGTTTAATTTAATAACATCCCCCTGAGGCTGTTCGCCTGCTACATAAGGAACTACTTTTCTAATATTGTCTTCAAAACTCATTTTTTCACAACTTTCTATGTTTTATCCAAGCATCTTCTCGTATTTGAGTGCCTCTTCCACAAGACCCAGATTATTATACACGTCCGCAAGACCCTGCAGGGGATATTCTTTTTCGTACTTAATATTAAGAATGCTATGACACTCAAAGGCGGCATTGTAATACCATACCGCAGCTTCCTCATAATCTCTTTGATCCTCATAATAGGAACCGAGTAAAAAACATATTTCGGAGCAGGGATCCTGTGCCACATCTTTTATGGCATAGCGGTACATCTTAAGGTAATCCTTGCGCCAGTAAGCGGCCTTAACAACAATGCAAAGAGCACTCTTCATAATCTCTTCGTTCGTATCGGGGCTGTCAACAATTGATGTAAAATAATCCTCGGCTTTTCTAAAATCCTCGGCTTCCCCGGAAACGAATAATTCTTTGGCATAAAAATCAAACAAACGAGGGCTTAATATCTCGCCGTTATTTATCATATCCTCAAAAATACCGTAATCTCTTGCTGCATGATTGGTAAGAGGCATATGCGTAATCTCAATGTCCGAATCATACACCAGGGGGCTTGTTCTTACGGTTTCATGAACTCTCTCAACCCACTTAAAATTGCGCACTCTCTTAAAAAGCTTAGGTCGCAATTCTTTATCAAAATTATAAACCGTACCTTTATCAAGCTGATTGCCGTAATACATCTGAACTATTTCTATTTCAGGGTCAAGGCTCGTCTTAAGAAACCTGAATTTATTACGGTTTTCCCCATTTATAACCTCATCGGCGTCGGCACAATATATATAGTCACAATGGCATAGGGAAAAAGCATAATTTCTGGCCGCACTAAAATCACCAATCCATTCAAAATCGAATACCTGTGATGTAAATGCACCGGCTATTTCCTTGGTATTATCCGTAGAACCTGTGTCTACTATGATAATTTCATCTACTAAATCCGCTACCGAATCAAGACACCTTTTAAGTACGGCAGCTTCATTTTTGACAATCATGCAAAGGCTTATTGTAACCATCTTATTCCCCCATGTTCAAAGATATACTTACAGTACCTTAGACAAAAACTCCTGAAGTCGCGGTGACTTTGGATTATTGAAGAATTCCGCAGGAGTATTTTCTTCCATAATATTTCCTTCGTCCATAAACAGAACTTTGGTTCCCACTTCTCTGGCAAATCCCATTTCGTGGGTAACTACCATCATGGTCATTCCGTCATCGGCAAGTTCCTTCATAACCTCAAGGACTTCGCCAACCATCTCAGGATCAAGTGCCGATGTAGGTTCATCAAACAGCATTACCTTGGGATTCATGGCCATGGAACGGACAATTGCAATTCTCTGCTTCTGACCACCCGAAAGTGAAGAAGGATATGCATCCGCTTTTTCTCTTAAGTTAACTCTGTCAAGTAACTTAAGAGCATTCTCGTTTGCTTCCTCTTTAGTCATAAGTTTTAACTTAACGGGAGCAAGTGTAATATTATCCATAATGGTAAGGTTATTAAACAAATTGAAATGTTGAAAAACCATACCCAGATTCTGTCGTATTTTGTTTAAATCAGCCTTGGGATCCGTAATGCACTGACCGTCAACCCAGATTTCACCGGATGTGGGCGTAACAAGCATATTGATACATCTTAAGAATGTACTCTTACCTGAACCCGAAGGACCTATAATTACTATCTTCTCACCGGGATCCACATGATAATTGATTCCCTTCAAAATAGTAACACCGTCATCAAATGTTTTAACAAGATTCTTAACGTCTATCACTCTTACGAAGCCTCCTTTCCAATAATGAAGTAAGGTAGCTTATAATTAATACCAAAATTAAATAAATAACAGCTACTCCAAGTAAGGGAAGGAGTGCATCAAAAGTAGTTCCTCTAATGATATCACCGCCACGGGTCAATTCATTAAGTCCTATATATCCACAAATCGAAGTTTCCTTCAATAATGCAATAAACTCATTTACAAGGGCCGGAAGACACGCTTTCATAGCCTGTGGAATAACTATAAAGAACATAGTCTTCACATAACTAAGTCCCAGACTTCTTCCTGCTTCCATCTGGCCTTTATCAATCGACATTATTCCGCCTCTGATAATCTCGGCAACATATGCACCGGAATTAATTGAGAATGTTACTACCGCAACAGTCACCTTTGACTGGGATGACACAAGAATAATGAAATACATGATAAGAAGCTGTACCAGAACCGGAGTTCCGCGAATAATCGTAATGTACAACTTACATATCATATTTAATATATTAATGATTGCACCGCCGAGACCTCTACGTTCTGCTTTGGTCTGCTGGTCATGTGCACATCTTATTATTCCTATTACAATACCAATTAAAATACCAAAAATAAGAGCAAGTGCCGTTACTTCAAGAGTAATACCCAAGCCCTTTACTATAAACTTCCAACGATCGTCTGTTATAAAATCCCGGACGAATTTTTCTGTGAAACTGTTCATACCCCATTACCTTCTAATAATAGAAGACAAGCTCCGGGCAATAGTCCGGAGCTTGCCAAATAAACTATTACTTACTTATCTGAAGAAATATATTTACCAATGATAGCATCTAATGTACCGTCAGCTTTAAGTTCTGCAAGTGCTTTATTAACTGCTTCAAGTAAAGCTGTGTTCTCTTTGTTAAGAGCTGCGGCATAATCTTCTGTTACATATTCTGTATCAAGAATCTTAAGTCCTGTGTTGGCAGCCACATAACTCTTGGCAGGCTCGTTATCAATTACTACTGCATCAACCTTACCCGAAATAAGAGCCATTACAGCATCATTACCCTTGTTGTATTCCTCAACGTTATCTGTACCGAAATCATCACAGCAGTAGATGTCGCCTGTTGTAGCAAGCTGAACACCGATCTTCTTTCCGTTAGCAAGATCATCAATTGAAGCAATATCAGAATCTTCTGTAACGATTACTACCTGAACACCCGTTGCATATGTATCAGAGAAGTTAACATTCTGCTTACGTTCTTCAGTAACAGTCATTCCTGCAAGACCCATATCAACCTTGCCCATGCTAACGGCTGTAATAATTGAATCGAATTCCATATCCTCAATCTTGAGTGTTAAACCAAGTTTCTTAGCTACTGCATCAGCTATTTCAGCATCGATACCTACAATCTTTTCGCCTTCATAATACTCGTAAGGCGGGAAGTATGCATTAGTAGCCATTGTAAGATAACCATCATTTACTGTTGTAAAATCACCTGTAACGGTAGCTTCTGCAGCTTCTGCCGTATCTGCTGCTGCAGTCTCATTTGAAGAGCAGGCACATAATGTGCTAAGTGTCATAGCACAAACCAATAAAGTTGCTAAAATCTTTTTCATAATTGTCCTCCGAATAAAAAACATCCTGTGTGCAAAATTGCACACCATTAAGGAATTTTAGCACTTTTGGGGCTTTTGTGCAAGAAACAGCTATATTATTGTCTCTATAATTCCGGACAATTTTGCAACGATACGTTTATCCTCCAAAGATATCAATATATCCGTATCCGACTTGCGTCCTATCATAAACATTCCCATGAAAAAGGCATATCTGTTAGTATAGGCTTTTCGACTTATACTTTCCGGGATTTCAAGACAATATCCCTCTTCCTTAAGTGTTACCTTCACAATTCCGATAATATGCCTTTTTCTGTCAGTATCATCATTAAATACAATCACCAGATTCCTTAGCAGATACAGCAGTAAGAACAATAACCCAATTCCCGTTACCGTACCTAATGATACGGTTATTATTTTTCCTTTTGGTGTCTTAACGAAATCTCCCAGTTTCTTAAGGAAGCCTGAAATGCCGGATGATGAAACATTCGAAGCTACTTCAAGTGTTTCATCATTATTTCCGTAAGTGATTTCCGTATATACGGTTTCTTTTTCCTTTTTAGGTGTCGGCTTTATTATATCTTTGTCCTTAGTGGGTAAAGATATGCTTTCTTCTGTTACAGCTTTTTTCCGGGGTGTCTTTGACGGTGTGTCGGCAGTGGTCTGGGGTTCATCATTCGCAGTAATATCAGCAACCGGGGTCTTAGTCGGGATTACCGTTGCATTATCCTCAATAATCCCATCGGAATTTTGATTATCACTATCACCTTCGCCGTAATATTCATTATTGTCTCCGGAATCATTTGACGGAACATAAATATTATTTACGGTAACATCACCTTTTAATGAATTTTGATCAACGCAGGGATTGTTGAGAATAATTTCTACCTCATATGTTCCGTTTTGATTAATCGGAATGCTGGCGCCTTCACCGATATCATTTCCTGCATTATCATGCCAGACAAATGTTGCATCATCGAAATCGATTTTACCTTCCGTAAGATCTTCAATATTTGCGGTAATGTTTACCTCATCGGTGTATCCGTTGCCATCATTGTCAATCACAACCTTTGCGATTGGTTCCCCCTCTTCAATTCCACATCCCACATCGTATCCGTCTATATCGGAAGATGTTCTGGTACAGGTTAGCTCATATCCCACAATTGTTCCCTCCAGATTACATCCCGGATCGTAATGGTCTATGTCACCTTCTTCATGACCGCATCCAAGCTTATATCCTTCGACGGCATCGGTAGATATTGGGCAGATAAGCCTGCTGTATGTATGCTCATAAGAATCTCTTACGTTGGCACCGCATTTGGGACAGAACTTAACCATATAACTGCTGTGGGCTCCACATGCGCTATGGTCTTCTACAACTTCATATTCTGCAAAAGTAACATCGCCATGATATCCACAGCGTTCATTGTAGTAGGTATAATAGTGCATTGATACACTTACGTAACAGGATGCGGTCTGATAGCAGGCACCGCTATGCTCATGATATCTTGGTACATAGCAGCCTCCTTCCGAAGATTCATCACCTGTATGATGGTGCAAAACCGGAACGGTATAACATCCCCCACAGGTCTCGGGAGTCCCTTCATGAGTATGATAAACGGGGCTGTAGCAATCACCTCCTTCCGGAGAATGGGTATGATAAATCGGCGTTGTATAACAACCGGTCCCCGCAGATGAATCTCCGGTATGAACGTGTTTAATATAAAATGCCACCTGGGTGTCAGCGTAGGAATTCACGCTGAATGTCATGCTTAAAAGCAGTGAACTTACGATAAGCAGAAGTGAAATTATCTTTTTCTTCATATATTTCCTTTCTATAAAACAAAATGATGCGAGCACATACTGCACTCGCATACACATTCATCTTTCAAAAGGAAATTTGGATAAGAATAGCATAATCAAATTCTAACGTCAATAGATTTTCTAAAAACTTCTGACACAAAATTTTTTTAAGTGCTATAATAGAATTTACCAAGGAGGCACTCTATGTACAAAAAAGGTGAATACATAATTTGTGGGAATAACGGTGTCTGTCAGGTCGAGGATATAACCACACTTGATCTTGACGGAATTGACAAGCAGCGTAAATATTATCTTTTGAAGCCCGTTTTTTCTAACGGCAGCACAGTTTACAGGCCCGTTGATATGGAAGACCATACCATTCGTCCTGCTCTTAACAAAGCACAGGCCGAAGAACTTATTTCTCAGATTCCCGCAATTGACACCATTAATGTCATAGACGAGAAGACCCTTGAAAAAACATATAAGGACCTCATTCATTCATGTGACCCCAAGTCGCTTGTTGTTCTTATCAAAACAATACATTTGCGCAAAGAAAAGCGATTACTTAAAGGCTTTAAAGTAACCGCTCTTGATTCAAGATATTTTAAACAGGCCGAAGACTTCTTATACGGGGAATTGGCAGTTGCACTTAGCATTCCCAAGAACGAAGTCAAAGAATACATTTTCAGTAAATGCGAATAATCTTACGAGTTTCGCAGTATTCGTATTTCCACAAGCAAACTGTCTACCAAATCACTAACCTTCTCGGAGTCAAAATTTTCAACCGCTCCCCTAAGGTCGGTGATTTTATTTTGGATATTGTCCGGATAAAGATATGATTCGATTTCATCCAACGCCTCCAGGGCATTATCCTTGTTCATATCATTCATTTCAAGTCGCACCATCTCGGTAAGCGCAAGTACCTGAGGAAAATCAATATTGGGATTCTTCGTTACCTCACCGTCATCGAACTGTGATAATCTGTCAACAAAGGTTCTGTAATAATTAATCATATACGGATACTTCTCATTTATGATTGTAAGATTATTTTCTTTGGCCGCATCTTCAAGTTCCTTGGCTCCTTCATAAAGCATCTGGGCACCTATCATGCCCGCAGAACTCTTAATCGCATGACATTTAATTCTGAATAAATCAAGGCTTTCTTCATTCTCCAGGTCCTCGAAATACTCATCAATTATTGCACTTTCGGATTCAATATTTCGTCTGAATTCCTTAAGAGTTGCAACCAGCACCTCCTGTGTGGGAAGATGTTTAAGCGCCTCGGTCCAGTCTATGCCTCTTATCTTCGGAAGTTCATTCTTCCAGTTTTCGGGGTCAAGTTCAACCTTATAATTTGTGGTCTTCTTAACCGGAATAATCTTAAACGAAGGCAAATATGTCTTAATAATCTTATCAAGTTGCGAACTGAATATCGGCTTTGTGATGTATGCATCAAATCCCGCCTGCCTATATAATTCTTTAGCTTCACCTACGGAATTTGCGGTTAACATAACAATAGGCGTGTTTATATTCTGATGTCCGGTATCCTCTTTAATCATTCTTATGGTATCAATACCGTCCATCTCCGGCATCATATGATCAAGGAATATAATATCGTATTGTTCGGCATTAATCATTTCAAGGCACTTCTTACCGCTGTCTGCTTCGTCAATCGCTATCTCGTTACGTGAAAGCAATGATGTAAACACACGTCTGTTAAGTGCGTTGTCATCAACAACCAGCAATTTCGCCGAAGGTGCCGTATAGGTCACCTCGCTTGGTACCTCCTGAGCCTTCTCGTACTTATAATAATCGCCTATCGCCTCATGATTTACTATTCTTTGAGTAATCGTAAAGGAGAAAATTGTACCTTCACCATATACACTGCTGACATTAAGCCTTGAGCCCATAAGCTTAAGAAGTGTATTCGTAATATTCATACCAAGGCCTGTACCTTCGATGTTACGATTACGACTCTCTTCTATTCTTTCAAAGGCTATAAATAACTTACCAATATCTTCTTCTTTGATTCCGATACCTGTATCTTTGATTTCAAAGAACAAATCAACCAAATCGCCTCTAAACTCTCCGTCAATAGTAAGCTTGATAAATCCTTCATGGGTATACTTAACTGCATTGGATAAAAGATTTGATATTATCTGTTTAAGATGTACGTCATCACCGTAATATACACTGGGAATCGAAGGATTAATGTCTACGAAGAAATCAAGCTGTTTAGCCTCTATCCTCGGTTTTGACATGGCAACCACATCATAAATCAATTGATTTAAGTTATACTCCACAGGGAATATATCCATTTTGCCCGATTCCATTCTGGACATATCAAGTACATCATTAATAATTCCATACAGGGCATGTGCAGCCTGGGAAATATCTGCGGCATACTGTCTGGATTTTTCTTCCTTAGACTCCCTTATAATCATCTCATCCATTCCGAGAATTGCATTAATCGGAGTACGAATTTCATGGGAAATATGGGCTATGAAAGATGACTTCGAGGCATTGGCCATAGTCGCACGGTCCTTCTCATACTGCAGTTGTTCAATAAGCAGTTGATCGGGATTTTCCAAAATCACATACAAAGATATAAGCATCAGAGTATTTCCCAATGCAGTGATTATATTATTTATATCAAAGAGCTGAACAACAAAGACTACCGCTTGTACCACAAGGGAAAGTAAAAGGGCAAGAGCTTTTCTTGTAGTAAGATATCTCCAGTTAATAGCAAGAATGATCATACAGTCTGCCAGGAACAGTCCAAGACAGGCATGAACCGCCAATATTACCGGTCCATCCGAATAATACCAACCATTTCTAAAGTAATATTCAATATTACCGACACCGGCAAATATAGCCACAAATATAAAAACCGTACCTATTGCAGCCGTAGATATATATGTTTTACCCCCCACCTCACGGACACTGAAGGAAATATAATCTCGCACCAATACAAGGAGCAGGCAAAGCGTAATCAAATAAAACCTGGTTAAAATGTCACTCCACTCATCTTTAACCACATAATAGAGCACAAGCGCATAATCTACTACAAGGTTAAGTATGGTTGCACCAAGCATAGCCGAAAAAGATATATGAGTTTTTGTTTTTCTTCGTTTGGCAGATAAATAATCAAGTGCTATAAACAACGTAATTATTACAGATGCCAGCTGAAGTCTTAATGCATTTGTCATAGGCTTTTATTTATTCTTTGATATATTTCTTAATTTTCTCTTCAAGTTCACCGGGCACAATAGGCTTTGCTATGAAATCATCAAAGCCTTCTTCCATATACTGCTCTTTGGCGCCGCCTACAGCATTTGCCGTAAGCATAATAACCGGTGCATCTATGGACAGATTTCCTTCCATGGTCTTTAACTTATGAAAAGCCTCAACACCATCCATTCCCGGCATCATATGGTCCATAAAAATGATATTGTATATATTTTTGCGTACCATATTAAGGCATTCGGCTCCGGATTCAGCCTCATCGATATCAAGTTTGGTTTCTTTAAGCAAAGCTCTAAAGACCTTACGGTTCATGGCATTATCATCAACCACCAGAACCTTGGTTGTGGGTGCTTCAAAAGTTTTTTCGTAGGAATAGGTTTCAACATCTAACTGGGAATCATGTCTGAAATCTCCAAGTTTCGTTTCATCCCAGATAGGTTGAAGAATATTAAATACTATCTTCGTACCCACACCGTAGTCGCTCTTTATTACCATCTTGGAGTTCATCATCTCAAGCAGCTGCATTGTAATTGTCATTCCAAGTCCGCTACCTTCGACATTACGATTTTTACGTTCATCAAATCTAAGATATGCCTGAGTTATTCTTTGAATATCTTCTTCCTTCATTCCTATACCGGAGTCTTCAACCTCAAAGCATACTCTTTCGTTTTTATCATTCTCGCGCATTCCGCGAATCGACAATGAAACATAACCTGTTTCCGTATATTTAACCGCATTACCCAACAGATTGGTAAGAATCTGCTTAATACGTGTCTCATCGCCCACAAAACCTGCCGGCATTTCCTCATCAACTTCCACCTTGAATTCAAGGTGTTTGGCATCAGCCTTAAGCTGAATCATATTAATCGTATCGTTAACCAGGCTTCGCATATTGTACTTGACCGGTACAATCTCCATTTTGCCGGATTCAAGCTTTGACATATCCAGAATCTCATTAATAATTCCGTGAAGTGTCTGCGCAGCCGACTTAATATCGTAAGCGTACTGTCGCGTATTATCTTCTTTTGTCTCACGAAGAATCATTTCGTCCATTCCCAGAACCGCATTGATAGGTGTACGAATCTCGTGGGATACATTGGCAATAAAATCCGACTTGGCCGTGTTTGCAGCATCTGCCCTATCTTTTTCAACGCTAAGCTGTTCAATTAATTTAACGTCTTCATTCTCA
The DNA here is from genome assembly GCA_045642345.1 of Lachnospiraceae bacterium. Lineage (GTDB taxonomy): Bacteria > Bacillota > Clostridia > Lachnospirales > Lachnospiraceae > JAILLW01. The sequence goes on along the minus strand of JAZUIS010000057.1, from coordinate 34,077 downwards.
AGCGTCATATAGAAAGAAAGAATAACAAGAATTACCCCGATAGATGACAGGAAGAAATGCGGGTACCAGCCCTGTATTACAATAACTATTACCTGACAGCTGAAATTAAGAACTATAATTTTCTTACGTTTTTCATTAACATTTTTACGATTAACCAAAAAAATGTATACCGTAAAAAGTTCAAATGCCACAAGCAAGACATAAGCAAGCAACACATATTTTTCAAAAGTAAAGTGACCGTTTACTTCTCTTAATCCGGTAATCGGAATCACTTCGGTAATAACAAGAATTCCGGCAACCACAGCGTTAGTCCACCTTCCCACCTGGCGGTTACCCGGAAGATCAACATTAATTAATCTTCGCATATATTCATATGATATATAGAATAAGCAAAGTAACGATATGAAATATATTTGCATGGAAAAGAATAACCAGTCCAAAGAAACCAATTCGCTGTGAGCAAGGCTGAATGATACCTGCATTTCGGCAAGCATATTAATAAAAGAACCAAAGATCAGACGAGAAAACATGGCATGCAGAGAATCGTTCTTATCGAGCTTATTATTACTGAAAAACATAATTGAAACAAATCCAATAATAATCAGACACATGATTTCAAGACTGATTTCCGGCATTCTGTTACCCCCTTCTTCACTAGTTTAGAACGTAAGAAAACACGTTATAATATTATATCATATTTAACAAAAAAGGGCATCCACGTTAAGTGGATGCCCCAATCATTTAATACTAACTTATGCGAAAGGATTTTCTGTCGGATAAGGAAGTGAAGCAGGCTGATTATAAGCGATATCCTTAATTCCGAAGAACTTGAATACCTCAAATAAGAGCTTTCCGTAATGTCCGAATGCTACAGCACCGTGGTGAGGATATCTCTTCTCAACAAGAACATGGCGGTAGAAACGTCCCATATCCTTGATAGCGAAAATACCGATACCACCAAATGACTGTGTAGCTACAGGAAGAACTTCACCTTCTGCGATGTAAGCCTTAAGTTCTCCGTCAGAGTTGCACTGTAAACGATAGAATGTAATATCACTTGCAGCGATATCACCTTCAAGAGTTCCTCTTGAAATATCAGGATCAGAACCTGCAGGCTCAAGTACTCTGTGCTGGATAAGCTGGTACTTAATAGCACGATCTGCGCACATCTTACACTGAGGTGTGTTTCCGCAATGGAATCCCATGAATGTATCTGTAAGCTTGTAATCGAACTTGCCCTTGATATCAGCATCATAAATATACTCAGGAACAGAGTTGTTAATATCAAGCAAAGTAACTGCATCGTAAGAAATGCATGTTCCGATGTACTCTGATAAAGCACCGTAAACATCAACTTCACATGATACAGGAATACCCTTACTTACAAGACGGCTGTTAACGTAGCAAGGCTCAAAACCGAACTGTGAAGGGAATGCAGGCCAACACTTATCAGCGAATGCAACATACTTGCGTGAACCCTTATGATTTTCAGCCCAGTCAAGCAATGTAAGTTCAAACTGTGCCATACGAGCGTTAAGGTCTTCATAATACTTTCCTTCACCCATTTCCTTTGCCATTTCTTCGCAAATAGCAGGAATACGAGGATCGTTAGCATGCTCCTTGTAAGAAACAAGAAGATCAAGTTCTGAGTTCTCTTCAATTTCAACGCCTAATTCATATAAGCCCTTGATAGGAGCATTACAAGCGAAGAAATCCTGAGGACGAGGACCGAATGTAATAATCTTTAAGTTCTTAACGCCAACAATAGCACGTGCAATCGGAACGAATTCACCAATCATCTTAGCGATTTCATCAGCTGTTCCTACCGGATACTCAGGAATATATCCTTCAAGATGACGCATTCCCAAGTAGAATGAGCAGTTAAGCATACCGCAATATGCATCACCACGTCCGTTAATCATGTCACCGTCACCTTCTGCAGCAGCAACGAACATGCAAGGACCGTCAAAATTCTTAGCGATTAATGTTTCAGGTGTTTCAGGTCCGAAGTTTCCAAGGAATACTACAAGAGCATTACACTCTGCCTTCTTAACATCCTCAACAGCCTTTAACATATCTGTTTCATTTTCAACTGTTACAGGGCACTCATATAAGTCACCCTTGAAAGCTGCTTTGATAGCTGCTCTTCTCTTCTCTGAAAGTGTGATAGGGAAGCAGTCACGGCTAACTGCAACAATACCTAATTTGATCTCTGGAATATTGATCATTTTGTGTTTCCTCCTAATATATGTTTTTTATCTTTTTAGTTGCCGTACCCTTCGGGTTGCAACTTTAGTACCACTATTTAATGATTTCGAATACAGGCTTGCAAGCAGGATAAATCTGCTTAAACTGCTGATAACGAGCTTCGTATCTGTCTACAAGTTCCTTAGTAGGCTCTACAGTATCAATAATCTTAACAATCTTAGCTGCTGCATCTTCAACCGAAGCATATTCTCCGTTAGCAACTGCAGCAAGCATAGCACCGCCGAGAGCCGGGCCTTCTTCAGATTCAATGACATCAACCTTAAGATTCATTACGTTAGCAATAATCTTCTTCCAAAGAGGAGATTTTGCACCGCCTCCGCATATCTTTGTACGTTCAATCTTAATTCCCAAAGACTTAGCTACTTCAAGGGAATCACGAAGAGCAAATGCAACACCCTCAAGAACTGCCTGAGTCATATCTGCTCTTGAATTATCCATTGTAAGACCGATGAATGTTCCTCTTGCATTAGGATTATTATGAGGTGATCTTTCACCCATTAAATATGGTAAGAAGTATACATGGTTGTTACCAAGCATATCATCTGTAATATCTTTTTGCTCTGCGGCATAATCCTTTGTTCCGATGATTTCGTCCATCCACCACTTGTTACATGAAGCAGCCGATAACATACATCCCATAAGATGATACTTACCGTCGGCATGAGCAAATGAATGAAGTGCATTGAACTTATCAACACCGAAATTCTTGGAAGAGATGAAAATTGTTCCGCTTGTTCCAAGGGAAATGTTACACATTCCGTCACCAACAGTTCCTGTTCCTACTGCAGCTGCTGCGTTGTCGCCTGCGCCTGCTGCAACCTTACATGTTGCGGGAATACCCAGTTCCTTGGCAATATCTTCTTTAACTGTGCCTACGCACTCATAACTTTCATAGAGCTTAGGAAGCATATCTTCCGTAATTCCGCAGATATCGCACATTTCCTTCGACCAGCATCTGTTCTTAACATCCATAAGAAGCATTCCCGATGCATCGGAAACATCTGTGCAGTTAACGCCTGTAAGCATATATGCAATGTAGTCCTTAGGAAGCATAATCTTCTTGATTTTTTTGAAGTTCTCGGGTTCTTTATTCTTAACCCAGAGAATCTTGGGAGCCGTAAATCCTGTAAATGCAATATTTGCAGTATACTCGGATAACTTATCCTTACCGATCTTCTCGTTAAGATAATCTGTCTCTTCAAAGGTTCTTCCATCATTCCACAATAAAGCGGGACGAATAACCTTATCATTCTCATCTAAAATAACAAGTCCGTGCATCTGACCGCCGAAAGATATACCGGCAACCTGTGACTTATCAGCATCCTTAATAAGATCCTTAAGTCCGCTCATAACACCTTCATACCAGTCTTCAGGCTTCTGCTCTGACCATCCCGGATTAGGGAAGTACAGAGGATACTCTTTAGATACTATGTTTTTAATCTGTCCTTTTTCATCCATCAGAAGCAACTTAACCGCTGATGTTCCTAAATCAATACCAATGTAAAGCATAGCTTACTCCTTATCGTAAATATTGGTTATTTGTCTCCACATTTTCACGAAGACACTCGCGTATCATCATTTTATCATTGGGGGGCATTATCAACTACCTAATTCTTGCTATATTAGTATTCGATTATTGCCGTTTTAGACCACAAATACGGCTACTGTTAATACCGCAAGATTTGTGCTATACTATGTCCCATGAGCGATTTTAAAAAGATAGAATCTTCTTCAGGTTTTAACAAATTCAAAGTGATTTTTGCAGCCGTTTCATGGGGTACCATGGGGCTTTTCGTGCGTTTTATAGATATGCCCAGTTCCCTTATTGCATGCATCAGAGGATTTATTGGAGCACTCTTTTTATTTGCACTTGTCAAGCTTTCCAAAAAGAGCCTTGACACAAAAGCAATAAATGAGAATCTAAAATATCTAATTTTGTCCGGAATTGCTCTGGGATTTAACTGGATTCTTATTTTTGAAGCATACAAACGTACTTCTTTGGCAATAGCTTCTCTATGTTACTATCTGGCCCCCGTAATAGTAATCGTAATGTCCCATTTCTTATTTAAAGAATATCTTTCCTTCAAAAAAATAGTCTGTGTTGCATTGGCACTGCTTGGAATGGTATTCGTATCCGGCCTTTTGCAGGGTGAACTGGGAAGCGGTTACGGCGTAATCGGAATGATTTGCGGTTTATGTGCAGGCGTATTGTATGCCACAGTCACACTTTTGGGCAAAAAAATCAAAGGCATTTCTGCCTTTGATGAAACAATAGTCCAGCTTCTGGTAGCTGCCATTGTACTTATTCCTTATAACATAATCACCGTTGATTCAAACGATATCAAACTGACAAGTGTGTCGGTAACCATGGTAATCCTTCTTGGTATGATTCATACCGGCGGCGCATTTGGTGCATACTTTAGTTCACTCCAGCATCTTAAAGCTCAGACTGTTGCTATTTTCAGTTATTTAGACCCCGTTGTATCAATCCTGGCCTCTATCTTTATTCTCAAAGAATCCATGGACGTTTTAAGTCTTGTGGGAGCCGTATTGATTCTTGGTTCTATCCTATTCTCTGAGTTATCTTCGGACCCCCAACGCCATTAATATAGTCCGCTGTTATTGTTACAGTTCCTATATTGTCATCCTTGGGAATCTCATACATAATATCAAGCATAAACTCTTCGATAATGGCTCTTAATGCTCTTGCACCTGTTTCTTTTTCCATTGCCTTCTTAGCTATTGCTCGTAGAGCTTCGTCTTCAAACTTAAGTTCAACCTCATCAATTTCAAGAAGCTTCTGATACTGCTTAAGAATTGCATTTTTAGGCTCCTTAAGAATTTTAACAAGCATATCCTCGTCAAGTGCTTTAAGCGTATATACGACGGGAAGTCTTCCCAAAAATTCCGGAATGAATCCGAATTTGCGAAGGTCTTCATTGGTAACCTGCTCAATAATATTCTCATCGGAATCGTATTTGTCTTTAAGTTCTGCCGAAAATCCTATTCCGGTCTGCTTCTTAAGACGCTGCTTTATTATCTCATCAAGGTCCGGGAATGCTCCGCCGCAGATAAAGAGTATATTCTTTGTATTAACAGTAGTCATGGGAACCATGGCATTTTTGTTGGAAGCACCCACGGGAACTTCAACATCAGCACCTTCCAATAATCTAAGGAGTCCCTGCTGAACACTTTCGCCGTTAATATCTCTGTTGTTGGCATCCTTTTTCTTGGCGAGTTTATCTATTTCATCAATGAATACTATGCCGCGCTCCGCTTTATTCACATCATTGCCCGCTGCTACAAGAAGCTTAGATAATACACTTTCGATATCATCACCTATGTATCCTGCTTCCGTAAGAGACGTCGCATCCGCTATTGCAAGCGGCACATCAAGAAGTCGGGCAAGTGTCTTAACAAGATACGTTTTGCCACAGCCCGTTGGTCCTATCATAAGCATATTTGATTTTTCGATATCGATGTCGTCGGTATGACCTGTTGCCACACGCTTATAGTGGTTATATACCGCTACCGAAATAACCTTCTTGGCCTTTTCCTGGCCGCATACGAATTCGTCAAGTTTAGCCTTTATCTCATGAGGCGACGGAATCGACTTAAGGTCAATGGGCTCGGGATCTTTTTTCTTCTTAATCTTCTGCTTGTTCGGTATCCCGCCCGTACCCTGAAGATCGTTAAGATTGACAAAACGAATATTGGGAAATCCGCTTCCGATATTCTTTGTCACCTCATCCATCATCTTAGGGTCATCCAGTATTCCTTGATAGTCAAACTGCGAAACCGCATCCATAGTCTTATGCATACAGTCATTACATACGCACATATCATTGGGGAGCCTGAACATTTCTCCCGCTAGGCTTTCGGGTCTACGACATACGAAGCACACGCTTTCGTATTCGTCATCATTTGTAAAATCTTCTGACATAATCTTCTCCTTGCCATAGGGACGGTCCTTTTGGCACACTTGCCATAGGGACGGTCCTTTTGGCACACGTTAATTAAATATTCTTCTTATAGTAATAACAGGTTTATAAAAAATCTGCCCGGTCTTAATTCCCGTACGCTGCGTACTTGCATGTATTATCTGACCGTTTCCGGCATATAATGCAACGTGACCTGCATAACACACAATATCTCCGGGGCGTGCTTCATCATAAGATACTTCCCTTCCCGCCGAACGCATTGATGTACTGGTTCGCGGCAGTGAACGGCCAAAGTCCTTATATAATCTCATAATAAATCCGGAACAATCGCACCCGTTGGTAAGACTCGTACCGCCGGACACATATGGGTTCCCAATAAACTGTCTGGCATATGCTACGATATCCTGTCCCTTGTCTCCCGAATTATAGCTCGAGGCAGCACTGTATGTTTTATTGCCACCTGTCGGCGCTGTGCTTGAACTTGAACCGCCTGACTCGGCAGCACGTCTTGCTGCTTCTTCCCTTGCAGTATCTATCTGCTTTTGCTTAGCAGCAGCGTCCTGTTCCAGTTTCTTGATTTCGTCGTTTTTCTTCTTAATATTAGCTTTATATACTGCCGCTTCTTCCTGAGCAGCTTTTAATGCCACAGCATAGTTATCGGCTTCTTCCTGCTTTTGGGTAAGCAGTTCGTCCAAATATATTCTTTCTTCTTCAAGATTATCAAGGTCCGATTGAAGTTCATCGTATTCTTCTTCAAGCTGTTCCTTGACCCTTAAGGTTTCTTCCTTAGCCTCCTGATACTGCAGCAACAGTCTTCTGTCATAATCATATAGTTTTTCTATATATTCGGCCTTATTCATCATATCGGAAAAACTCGATGACTCAATAAGAAGCTGCATGTATGTGTAATCTCCCTTTTCATACATGAACCTGATTCGCAATTTCATAGCCTCGTATTGCGCTTCTTCCGTGGCCTTGGCTTCTTCATACTCTGCTTCGGTAATTGCAATTTCTTCTTCCTTGGCTGCAATCTCTTCTTCCATAATCTCTATGGCCGCCAGGGTTGTGGCAAGTTCCTCGTCCACCTCTTCTATTTCGCCCTCAACTTCTTCGAGTTCATCGTTTATCTCATCCGCCTTTGATGTGGCCGCATCCAAAGCCGCCTGCTGTTTCTTTCTTTCTTCATCGGCTTCTTTCTTTTTTCTTTCCAGTTCCTTTTTTTCGTTTTCTAAATCAGAAATAGTGGTAGCTTGTGAAGGCACAGAAACTACCACTAAATTCGTCATAACCAAAGATATCACTAATGCAATTTTGATAATTACATTTTTTCTTTTCATTATCCCTTTTATCTGTCGGACAAAAATATACCGTCAGACCGTACACATTTTATTATTGAACAGCTGCTTTTGAAACTATAAAGTCCTCAACCTTCATGACAAGCATATTCTCTTTATAAGCCTCAATGAAGCCCATCTGACTCTTATATTCTTCAACAGTCATATCTGATCCGTTTGAAGTAAGCATCTCCTGAATGTCGGCGTCAACTTCTTCATCGGTAATAGTAATGTTGTTCTCGGCTGCTATTGCTGCAAGCATAATATAGTTCTCAGCCATTTCGCTTGCCCATTCTCTCATTCCGTTTTCGTAATCATCTTCGGAAACTCCAAAGAAATACGAGGCAACCTGTCCTTCCGTAGCTCCTGCCTGAACGGCATACTGACTAAGAGACTCCATATACTGAGCATACATTGAATCCACATATGCTTCGGGAATATCATGGAAGGTCGAAGCTTCCTTAACCTGTTTTTCAAGGTCATCCATAAGGCGACTTTGATAATCAGCTTCGGCGCTTTGTTCCATGCTTGTCTTAATTGCGCTTCTTAATCCTTCAAGATCGGTTTCTCCCAGACTTATTGCAAACTCATCATTAAGTTCGGGAATAACTTCCTCTTTTAGTGAGTTAAGTTTAACTGTAAATATTGTTGTCTTTCCTGCCAAATCTGCGCTGCCGTAATCTTCCGGGAAAGTAAGTTCAAGGTCTTTTGTTTCACCTACCTTCATTCCTACTACTCCCTCCTCAAAGCCGGGAATAAAAACTCCGGAGCCAAGCGGTAAATCATATCCTTCCGCTGTTCCGCCATCAAAAGCTACACCATCGAGTTTACCTTCATAATCAATATTGGCTATATCACCGTTCTGGGCTACATCACGATCTGTTATATCCTTTTGATCAGGATACTGTGCCGGAAGACCTTCCATGTACTGCTGTACCTTCTCATCCGTAATAACTTCTTTTTCAAATGTAGGCGTTAATCCTACATAATTACCAAGTGTTACATAATCCGCAGGATTAATATCCTTAAGATAAATTCCTTCTGCTGCATTAGCCACTCCCTGGGCTACAGTTGCAGCATCCTGGGCTGTCTGCTTAGCTTCGTCGGAGCATGCCGTCAATGTAAGCACCATGGCAGCAATTAATGTTGTTGCAATAAATTTTTTCATATTTCCTCCATACTACCGGGTTATTTCTATAATGCACAAAAATATGCCTTATCCCTTATTAAGTTTACCTCGCCTATTTTACCACATGGTATATAGAAATAAAACTTAAAAGACATCTGCATAATGTGAAATCTTTGTGAATTGACGTCACCGTACTTTCATACTATAATTGCTACAAGTGTGCACTTTGTATACAATATTCTTAAAAATACAATCTGTACACCTACATTATATATTATTAAGAAAGAATATTCGAAATGATTTCTCGCAAAGCCTATGCCAAAGTAAATTTGTGTCTTGATGTACTAAGAAGACGCGATGACGGCTATCATGAAGTAAAAATGATAATGCAAACGGTCGATATCTACGACACCCTAACATTTGCTATCAATGAAAATATGTCGCGATGCAAAAGTGCAAATGCCGACAATCAAATTACTCTTCAGATTCTCGGTGTGCCCGCAAATGCCGATTTGGGGCCGATTGAGAAGAATCTTATATACAAATCTGCTCGACTTATTCTGGATACATATGATATTAAAACAAATGTTACCATCACTCTTGAAAAACATATTCCGGTTGCTGCCGGAATGGCCGGAGGCTCCACGGATGCCGCTGCTGTTTTTCATGGTCTTAATGAGTTGTTAGACTTAAAAATGTCTCTTGAAGATATGATGCAACTCGGAGTGAAAATCGGAGCCGATGTACCATATTGCATAATGGGCGGCACAGCTTTGGCAGAAGGAATAGGTGAAATTTTATCCCCTCTTCCCAATCCACCTAAGTGTTATCTTTTGATTGTAAAGCCCGACATCAATGTGTCGACCAAATTCGTATATGAGAATCTTCATGTAGAGACAAGAACTGAGCATCCTCCCGTAGATACGGCGATTCAGGCGTTATCAAATCATGATTTAACACTGCTTGTCAACAGCCTCGGAAACATCCTCGAGACAGTTACGATTCCCGAGTACCCAATCATAGATAGGATAAAAGTACTAATGAGTGAGGGCGGCGCATTGGGTTCTTTAATGAGCGGTTCCGGACCGACTGTTTTTGGTATATTTGACGAAAAGTCCAAAGCCGAATCGGCTGCTATTTTATTAAGGGAATCTAAGATATCGGATGAAATTTTTGTAACCGACTGGGTTAATGAAATAAATTAATCAATAATACTTATAAGGAGTATCAATGAACGAAGATTTTGATGTTTATATGGAAGAATTTCTTCCTCTCAGAGATGTAGTATTTAATACTCTTCGCCGTGCCATCCTCACCGGTCAGCTTAAGCCCGGCGAGCGTTTAATGGAAGTGCATTTAGCTAATAAATTGGGAGTTTCCAGAACTCCCATAAGAGAGGCAATCCGCAAGCTTGAGCTTGAGGGCCTTGTTGTTATGATCCCAAGACGCGGTGCCGAAGTTGCCAAAATTTCCGAAAAATCTCTTCAGGATGTTCTTGAGGTAAGACGTGCACTTGATGAATTCATCGTGGAGCTTGCAACTTCAAGAATAACCAAAGAGCAGCTTAACCGACTTAAAGAAGCCGCATCCGAATTCGAAAAGGCAACCAAAGATCAGGATACTGCTACTATTGCCAAAGCCGATGTCGCATTTCACGACATAATTATGGAAGCTACCGGCAATCTTCGTCTTAAACAGCTTGTTAATAACCTTGCCGAGCAAATGTACAGATATCGTTTCGTTTATCTTAAGGACAACAGTATTCATTCTCAGCTGGTTAAAGAACACAAGGATATATATCAGGCTATATCCCAAAAGGATACCGAAGCAGCCAAGAAAGCAGCACGTATCCATATCGATAATCAGGAAAAATCAATTATCAATCACATAAGAACAGAAAACGGAGGTGATATTAATGATTAATTCTTCATCTCCCGTCGGAGTATTTGATTCGGGTGTGGGCGGCCTTACCGTTGTAAAAGAAATAATGCACCAGATTCCCAATGAAAAAATCGTATACTTCGGTGATACGGCACGAGTTCCCTACGGAAACAAATCTAAAGACACCGTTACCAGATTTAGCGAGCAGATAGTTCACTTCCTACAGACAAACGAAGTTAAAGCAATTGTTGTCGCCTGCAACACAGCTTCTGCTTTTGCACTTGATACTCTCGAAAAGGAAATCGACATTCCCATCATCGGTGTCGTAAAACCCGGTGTTAAAGCAGCTGTCGAGGCAACAAAGAACGGTAAAATCGGTGTTATTGCCACTCAAGGAACAATCGATTCACACATTTACGGCAAATATATTAAAGAAATTACATCCAATGCACAGATTTTCGGCAAGGCATGTCCTTTGTTCGTTCCCCTTGTTGAAGAGGGATTGCTTGAAGATCCCGTAACAGACGAAATAGCCAGAAGATACTTAAGCGAATTAATCGACATCGGTATCGATACACTGGTGCTTGGCTGTACGCACTATCCGCTTATCCGCAAAACAGTAGGCAGAATTATGGGGGATGATGTTACTTTGGTAAACCCTGCATACGAAACAGCCACTGCCCTTAAGAACTTACTTATGGACAAAGATATACTTAACAACGAAAGTCCAAAGCTCGGTGAAGACCAACATAAGTTCTTCGTCTCGGACGGAGCCGAAAAATTCAAAACCTTTGCGAACTCAATCATTAAGTACGGTATATTATCTGCCAAAACAATCAACATTGAAGAGTATTGATTTATGACCAAAGATGTCCATGTGAAAATTACCGGTTATCAGACAGTTGATGATAATCAGACAGATGTAAATGAAGAATGGTTTGATGCTCAGTATTTCTTTAAAGGCACAGCTCATTATCTTATGAGTGAAAACGAAAAGACGGCTCATACCGCAAGATACAAGTTTAATCATCGTATGCTGGAAGTTATAAAGGACGGTGACATTCACGGTAAGCTGACCTTTGAAGCCGGTAAATGCTGCGATGCCATATACAGAACGCCCTACGGGCGTATGCCCTTTACCTTTGACACCAAACAGATATCCTTTATTGATGAGCCTAACAAAATGACTTTGGAGGCCTGCTACGATATCTTAAACAACGGAGTCAAGGTATCTGCCAACAGAACAGTAATGGAAATTACTCCAATAAAAATCGCAGGAACATAAATTCCTGCGTTTTGTTTGCTCTTATTTAAGTGGCTTTGCGCCGCCCTTTTCCTGAATCTTGTCAACAAGCTGGGCATATTTGCTCTTTTTCTTTTTAGGCGCAGCTGCCTGCTTTCCGTGAAGACCTTTGACATCTGTAATATAGATTCCCGAAAGAACAGCCTTAACTTCCTTTTTAACAGGGATTGCATCAAATATCTTGGCATCACATACCAGTGAAAGAACCTGGGGACCTACCTTGGCTTTGACAATCGGAAGCTTTGAATTTCGCATAAGCTTCGGTGTCTGTTCAATAACTGCCTGAGGAAGACCTGCATTCTTAAGTCTCATTTTCTTTTTATCGATAATAAGCATCGAAACAGTCTGTTTCATGGCATCAATCTGAGCCTGCTGTTCATCCTGCTTCTTCTGTGCTTTCTTTCCTAAGAAATAAAGTGCAATGACAATTCCGATAAGAACTACCGTCACAATAATAAAAATAATCCAACCTGTACTCATTTAAATAAACCTTTCTAGATATATTTGCATCACAACAAATAATATCATTAATCTACTTAAGATACAAGAATATCCATTATTTTCAAATGATTTAATTAGCTGATTCCCTATACTTTTCGACAGCATTCAATATCTGAGTCAATTCCGTAAGTGTAACGTTAGTATCCAAAAGTCCCAGCAGAATCTTATTAATCTGTGTCATATACTCATCCAGGTATGGATTTAGTTTATAGTCGGGAACTCTTATTAATGTTTCGTTTTTAATCATTTCGAACAAATCCATCGGCACTTCCGAGAATCTGTTAAGTACATTTCTAAGAGGTGCCAAAAATCCCACCTGAAGAAAATAATATTCCAATTCGTTTCTGAACTTATCAACGAATCCCCGATTACTGCATTCGTTCCAACTAATTTTGTCCGATTCAACTATATCGTAATGCCTTCGCGAATTAATCTGATTAACTGTACTTTGAGTATTTACGTAATAATGATACAAACACTCGGCAATAACGGAAAATTTAGTTGCATAAAGATATGTAAGAGCAATAAACACATGATCTTCATAAGATATACCCTCTGCAAACCAAATATCATTATCTGTAAGGAAACTTTTTCTGTACAGCTTGGCGCAGGGGCTTGTCCCTATGCTCATACAGGTTATAAAAATCCGACGTTTATCATCGTTGTCTATAAGATAATGTTTAGGTTCCACCGAATCTATTGAGAATTTTGACTCTCCCCTGTCCATACCATAATAGCACATTGAAAAATCCACATTTTCATCTGTGATTTCCCCATAGAGTCTTTCAATCATAACAGGCTCAATCCAATCGTCCGCATCAACAAACAATACATAATCGCATGAAGAATACTTCAACCCAATATTTCTGGCAGTTCCCTGACGCGAATTATTATCAAGATGTATAATCATCACATTTTCCGGAAAATTCTTCTCATATTCTGTAAGTTTATCCCATGTATCATCGGTAGAAGCATCATCAATCATAATTACTTCCAGCATATCAACGCCAATTGTTTGGTCAATTATTGATTTAAAGCATCTGTCGATGTATTTACTTACGTTATAGCAGGGAATAATTACGCTTATTCGTTTCTCCATTTTATAATCACTTTCACTGTACAAAATATATCAAAACATCCCAGGCAAAACCCGGGATGTCTGATTCATATTAATAACTCTTAATAAGTATATAACTATAATAAATTTGAAACAAGGTTTACAGTTTAAAGAATTCAATAGCCGAACTCATATCCTGATTTGCACTGCGCATTTCGGAAGTAGATTCCTGAGTATCTGCACATGCGCTGGTTACAGTCTGACATGAAGCCGCAACTTCCTGAGCCGAAGCCCCCAGTTCTTCCGATATAGCACCAAGTTCATTTGTTGTCGCCGAAAGTTCTTCCTTAATAGTATTAAGTTTGCCTGTCATTTCCTTAATTGTATTAATCTCGGAAATTGAAGTTTCAACAGAATCGGAAAGGATATTAAACTTCTCCTGAGCTTCCGCAATATCGGACTGTTCTTTGCTTATTACATCAAATACTCTGCCTGATATTTCAACGGTTCCGTTAGAAAGATTAACAACTTCTTCCATAACCTGCTTGATTTCCTTTGCAGATAATGCAGAAGAATCGGCAAGTGTTCTTATTTCATCTGCAACAACCGCAAAACCGCGGCCCGCCTCACCTGCTCTTGCAGCTTCGATTGAAGCATTAAGTGAAAGCAAATTAGTTTGAGCTGCGATACTCTCAATTGATTCAACAGCTTTGCCGATAGCTTCGATTGCTTCGTTGGTTTCGGCTATCTTTTCATTAATATGCTTCATTGCATCAACCGATTCATTAGCACCCGAATATACATACTTCATACATTCGGTAGCTTCGTTATTGGCATTCTTGATAGTCTGTGACGCATCATAAAGATTAATAACGTTTCCGTTCAATACTTCGATATTATCGCCAAGTTCCATAGCCTTTTCCTGCATAATCTGTGCATTTTCCGCTACAGACTGTGAAGTGGTGGCAACTTCATCAATAGCACTGTTAATCTGTGAAATAGATTCAACATTATTTCCCGTCATATCATCAACGCTAAGGATTGCTTTATTAAGAATAAATGCTGAATCTTTAACACTTCGCATCGAATTATTAAGTGCACCTTTTAAGGCCTGGAATGCATTAATTACACTGACAGTCTCTTTAATATTAGATACTGCATTACATTCAACCGAAATATCACCTGTGCTGAGTCTTTCCGTAGCATCTGCTATCTGCGTAAGAGGCTTAGCAACCTTCTGAGCTATAAGAAGCGAAAGAGCAATGAATATAATGAGTACAACTACCGCAATTATGATGGTAATCGTCCTGACACTATTAATGCCACCTAAAACATCAGTTTCATCAGCCGTAAGCACTGCTATGTAATTTTCGCCCTCGCCTACATAATAAGCTGCATATTTTTGCGCCCCCTTGTATTCGTAATGAACACATTCCGGTGAAGGATGTTCTCCTGCCGCAAGCTTCTCAACCAGCCCCTTAACTGCTGCGTTTTCAACAGGGTTACCAATCTTGGACTCATCCGGATGATATAGCATGGTTCCCTGCCTGTCTACAAAATAAATATATGCAGAACTAAGTCCCAATGACGATACATCCGAGAACTTGGAAGCAATTTCATTAACATATGTAGCTGCACCGATATAACCTATTGGTGTACTTCCATCATATATTGGTGCGTAAAAAGACATAATAAGCTGTCCTGATGCCGGTGAAGTCATAACGCCTGTATTATAGAAATCACCTGCATCAACCATAGACTGTTGAAGTCCTGCCAGGCTGTCGCCTTCTCTTAAAACCTTACCTATCATGGCATCCGAAGGATGAGTAAGTACCTTGGTTCCCCAATCAGCAATGTACAGGCCTTCATAACCTTCCAATTTGCCGAAATAATCAACTGTATATTTTTGTGCCTTGGCAGCGATATCTGCATCGTCAGGATTAGCCAATGCTTCCCTGACAATCGGTGCCTGTGCAAATGCCTGCATAGTCACCCTTGCATTATCTGTTGCATAATCGAATGAATTACCTGTCTGAGTAATAATAGAAACAAGAGAATTGTTAGTAGAACCTGACAGTTCAGACTTGCTTTCCTTAATTAAGACAAGACATAAAATAATTGTGATACAAATCATCGGAATTGCCGCAAAGAGAATAAGCGTTAAACGCATATTTATCTTTGAGGACGCTTTCCCCATTTTAGTGTTTTTTGCCATACAAATAGCCCCTCCTTAAATTCCCCTCTACCTATGGTCTCCCAAACAGCGAAGGTGACATTTAATTCATTATACACTAATTTTGCATAAAATACAGTTAAATTTGTGTGTTTTTATTAAATTATCTGATAATTTCCATCAAGACTTGATTTTTTCGTACTTTGGTACTAAAATATATGTACGTTAAAAGTGTCCTTTTGGCATTTAGCCGGATAAGGAGGGGATTTATGGCAGGTATTCAGAGCGTAACTAACAGTTACAGTAATAACATATATGGTTCAATAGCAAGCGGTAATCGTATTAACACAGCTGCAGATGATGCTGCAGGTCTTGCTATTAACGAAAAGCTGAAAAGTCAGGTTAGCGGACTTGATCAGGGCAAGGCTAATTCCGACGAAGGTGTTAAAGCTCTTAACATAGCAGACGGTGCTATGAGCCAGGCAACAGAATCTTTGCAAAGAGTATACGAGCTTAGTGTCAAAGCCGCCAATACATTTATGTATGGTGACGAAGAGCGTCAGGCTATGCAGGCTGAAGCATCTGCTTTACTGGAAGATATCGATACCATGGCAAAGAACACCACCTATAACGAGCAACAGGTTATAAACGGTGGCGATTCGATTCACATTGCATCGAATCCCGACGGTTCAGGTACTGATATTAAAAAAGCGAATATATCTTTGGAAGCCCTGGGGCTTAAAGACTTTGATATCAATTCTCCGGATGCCATAAGCAAGGTATCCGAAGCCATCAAGAACATTTCCGGTCAGCGTGCCGACGGTGGTGCTGCCACAGCAGGTCTTGAATACGCCAAGAACTACAACAGCATTGCATCCGAAAATACACTCTCGGCAAGCAGCAAATTGGCCGATCTTGATATTCCGAAGGCTGTATCAAAGATGAAGCAGGATGAAATTCTTAAGAGCTACCAATTCATGCTTCAAAAGAAAAAGCAGGAAGAGGAAGAAAAAAAGGTTCTCGGATTATTCTAAACAGTAATTAACAGGCGTCGTCTCAGTAAGACGGCGCCTTTATTTTATCCAACCAAATCTTCTACGCTGCAGCTTAATGCATCAGCCAAGGCCCTAACGATATTAACCTGAGCCTTTGAAATATCAGCCTGTTTTTGTTCATATAATTGAATCATGCGAAGCGACACTCCGGACTTTTCGCTAAGCTGCTTTTGTGTCAGCTCATAGTACTTTCGTAATCGCTTTAGTGTAGATTCTTCGTCCGTTTGGGACTCTTCTATAACAGAATCTGCAAATTCAAAAAACTTACTGACATCAGCCTCATGAAGAATGTATCTGGACGCCACCTTAGATGCCGTCAATCCATGATCAATCAAATATCTAAAACTAACGTTCTTTGTCCATTGATATTGAGCCAGCACCCATCCGACCCAGTATTCCAAAGAACGATTAAGTGTAATCGTAGACTCAACAGGTTCATCCCATTCCCCGAAAACCTCATACAGTAAGTTCCATGCAAGTTCAGGTCCGGATACTCCTGCCACATATTTAGGATTTCCATGTCCAAAGCTTGTTCCTATATTCGAACTTGCCAATAATTCAAATGCCTCATCCATCTTAAAATGCATATCTTTGGTCATATAATCAAAGAATTCGCCAAGAATACTTGAAGCATCATATACGTAGCATTCGTTGTAAGCGCTCATCGTCATTCCTCCATTCTTCGCGAATAATATCAAGGATATATGTTCCTTCGGATATATTTTCTTTTATATTTCTAAAAGAATTGCGTGCGTTTTCATCCCGTTTTTTCTTGAAAGGATAGTATTTAATACTGTCTGCTCTTTCAGCGTTAACAAATTTCATTCTTTCAAAGGCACTTTTGCTTTTTATGGCAAACTGTTCCCCCAAAGCACCCAGCTTCATAACCTCGCCAAGTTTTTCAATAGATAAACCGTTGTTGAGAAAGAGATTTGCAAAGGAAAAATATGAATCATCTGCCCTATATCCTCTAATGCAATCATATTCTTCGTATTCCGGCAAAAAAGTATTAATCACATAAGTCTTCGCTCGGTTCTTCACGTCGGATTCTATTCTGAATTCCCTGTTAGCAAGTAAAATGGCAAGCCAGTTTAAGATATGATAGTCTCCGCTTTGAAGATCGAGTATCTTAAGCCCCTCTACATCAAATGCATAGCAATTGGCATAACCGTCACAACCTTCACCCACCGCCCATTCTTTAGCCATCTTAATTGATTCAGTGCAGTAAAATGCCCGTCCGTAATCATTATGAATGTTACCGATTCCGTATTGCGGCGCACGCACTATTTTAGGTGAGCCGTGATAAAGTGTATATATCATCGTTAGATTCTCCGTTAGAGCGCGCCATGATGCGCAAATCAAAAATATCGTCCTAACGATATTGTATCGTCAGGACGATATTGTGTCAATCTTCACCTTCCTGATTATAGACATAATCATATATTAATTGATAAAATACTATTAATATTTTTCATAAAATATACGAAAATATTATTGGTATATTTTGTGGCATATTCTGACTGATTTTTCTTAAACGGAGGGGACGATGGACGAATTATTTGAATTAGTACAATCAGAAAAGTGGAGTGAAGCTTGGGAACTTCTTCAAAAAGCAGATGAAAATAATATATCCCGAGAAGGCAGTTTCTTTATACTTGCTTCAGAAATTGCCCTTCATATGAATCGTCGCGACTTGGTTTTTGAATATATCAGTGAAGGATTATCTGAAGATCCCTTCAATTACGAGCTATACTATATGCTTGGCATTTATTATTCCGAAGAGAATATCGAAAAAGCATATCTTTGTTATGAAATGGCTGCATTCTACGCAGGCAACACTGAGGATGAAGATTTCCTGCTATCCAATTTTAATCAGTTCAAAGAAACGAATTGTCCCAAAGTAAATCCAGCCAGCATTGTAATTGTATCCTATAACTGCAAAGACATTATGATGAACTGTATAAGCAGTATCCGTGATACTAATCCGTCATCAGCCTATGAGCTGGTTGTTGTAGATAATAATTCTACAGACGGTATTGCAGAATGGCTTAAAGAACAGACTGATATTGTTCTTCAATGTAATGACTACAATGCCGGTTTTGGTCTTGCCTGCAACCAGGGCGTAGAACTTGCTACTAAAGAAAATGATATCTTTTTCCTAAATAACGATACAATAGTTCCCCCGAATGCACTTTTCTGGCTTCGAATGGGACTTTATGAAAACGATAAAACCGGTGCTGTCGGCAGTGTAACAAATGCCGCCGCCAATGGCCAACGAGTAAACGTTAATTTCGACAGACTTGAACATTGGTTACTTTATGCCAACAAAATAAACGTTCCCATGACCAATTATTATGAAAAAAAGATTTGGCTTGTCGGATATGCTTTAATGATAAAGAGAAACGTATTGGACAAAGTCGGATTATTCGACCTTCAGTTTGGAATAGGCAATTATGAAGACAATGATCTTGGTATGCGTATTTTGCAGGCCGGATATGAATTACACCTATGTAGAAACTGTTTCATCTACCATTTCGGTTCAATGGGATTCAAGCAAAACGACCCACAGCAGCATCAGATAATGATGGAAAAGAACAGATTATTATTAAAAAACAAATGGGGCTTTGATATTTCATATTATACCCATGCACGTTCAGAAATCATTGATCTTATTAAGGATGATCCCGAAGCAGAAATTCACGTGTTGGAAATCGGATGCGGCGCCGGTGCCACATTGGCCAAAATCAAATATTTGTGGCCTAATGCAGTCGTTAAGGGAATCGAATTGGACGGAAACGTAGTAGATTTAGGAAAGCATTATCTTGATATCATTGAAGGCAATGTTGAAACAATCGAAATGCCATACGAAAAAGGATACTTCGACTATATTATTTTTGCAGATGTTCTGGAACATTTATTTGATCCTGACAAAACATTGCAAAAAGTCATCCCGTATTTAAAAGAGCATGGTTGTATATTAACAAGTATTCCAAATATTATGCACGTATCTGTATTACTTCCGCTCCTGCACGGCAATTTCGACTATCAGGATGCCGGTATACTTGACAGGACTCACGTGCGTTTCTTCACTTTGAACAGTGTTCTTAATATGATGCAGAGAAATAATTTGAATACCGAATTAATCAATGGTACACATAATGAGGAAATGATAATTTCCGCCAATCAGGAATTGTACCAAATGTTAGTAGATAATCTCGGGGACCAGTTTGCCACGCAGAGTAAAGTTTATCAGTATGTGGTAAAAGCAAGAAAATAGACCATTTTACTTGTTACCGAATCTATCCAAATCAGCTTTAGTGGTAATCTTGTAATTAGCCTCATCGCCGGGAATCATTACCACATCCATTCCAGCCATTATGGCAGGTTCTGTTGAACCCTTTACATCAAGTATCTTATCAGGCAACAGATCCTGATTGGCATCATAATACTTGCCAATTAAGAAAAGTTCCGGTGCCTGTCCGGCAAAGATTTTATTTCTTTCAAGAAGAGTTGATACCCTTTGTCCGTTGTTACTGTAATATACCGTATCCTTCATAGGAAGTACGGGTAATACGCCTTCATGCCCTATAATTGCCTCATAGCATTCATTAATCAGTTCCGTTGAAAGGCACGGGCGGGCCGCATCATGAATAAGAACCGTATCCGCATCCGATGCATACTTTCTTATATCTTTTAATCCATTAAGAATTGATAACTGCCTATTCTCCCCGGGAACGGAAATGCCCTTAAATCTTAATGCAAGTTCTTCGTGTCCGCACTCGGATGCTATTCTTGACACCACATCACGAATCATCGTCTCATATTCAGCCTCGGCAACAACCTGCACGGCGTCAATCATCTCGTGAAGCATCAAAGTCTTCAAAGCATAATAAATAATCGGAACTCCGTTAACTTCAATATACTGTTTGGGAATTTCGGAGCCGATTCGGCTGCCTCTTCCACCGGATAACAATAAAGCTACATTCATCAAAATACACCCATTACCTTAATATAATCTTCCGACTTATCCCTCATCAGTTCAAAGCCCGTCATAAATTCATCAAATCCAAATCTATGTGAAATGATTTTCTCAGGCTGTACACTTCCGTCAGATACTCTGTCAATTGCGTACTTCCAGTCATCAGTTTCACCAAGTTTTTGGAATCCGTCAACCATAAACGATGAATTCCATGTACCCATAAGCGTAAGCTGATTGCGAAGCACCTTCCAATAGGTATTTCTATCAAGTCCGACATCGGACTTGGGATTGCCCACAAGCATCACTTTGCCGCCGGGCGCTGTCAAATCCAATGCCCATTTGATGGTTTCATTGGAACCGACGCATTCAAAAAATACATCTATGGGTCTGTTCTTAAGACCTAGATTTTCTGGTTTAATACCAAGTTCAATTGCTTTTTGTCTTTGGGATTCCTTGTTGGCGAATACTATAATGTCATCAATCCCCATTTCCTTTAGGAACATTACAACCAGCATCCCGATTGTTCCTAATCCGCACACTGCCACAGTCTGTCCCTTCTTGGGATTGATTCTTCTTATTGCATGAACGGCAACTGCCATAGGTTCAAGCATGGCACCTGCTTCAAATGATACATTCTTGGGCAAAGATATAAGATTTTCTTTAGGGACTGCCACATACTCGGCAAATCCACCGTCACAACGCGAACCCAGGTAATTGTAATTCTTGCACATTTCAAATCTGCGTTTTTGACACTCCGTACATTCCATACAGGGAATCAAAGGAAATACTCCTACGCGGTTTCCGATAAGGGATTTATTATTATCTTTTCTATTTTTGCGAGCCTGCCCATCTTCGTATTCGGCAACAACTTCGCCTGAAAATTCATGACCGGGTATAAGGGGATAATGATAAGTTCCGTTAGTATAGATACGCGGAATGTCCGAGCCGCAAATTCCCGCAGCACGCACCTTAACAAGCACCTGTCCTTGGGATAATACCGGATCAGCCACCTCTTCTATCCTGTAATCGTTAATATCATGAAGTACGTACGCTTTCATCATTCTCACCTGTAATTTGTGTTTATCTTATACGTTCATGACACGAATGTCAGAACCTTAATTCTCGTATATTCTTTATCGTTTCCTCATATGGAGTTTCATGTCCAAACAGTAACGTGGTTCCAAGTACAAATCCCTTAACGCCCATTGGTGCAAATTCCTTAATCTTATCGGCACTGCAGGCTCCGTCCCAATAAATATCAAAGCCCATCTCCTCTCTAAGAAGCGCCAGTTTCTGATACTTCTTGCGAACATAGGGCATATACATCTGACCTGCATTACCGGGATTAACAGACATAACAAGTACTTTATCTACTATCTGAAGCATTTCCATGACCGTCTCCACACTGGTACCCGGGTTAATTGCAATTCCGGGTATCATACCGGCATTAATAATCTTCTGAAGGGTTGTCGAAGGATGATACTCAGCCTCGGGATGGATATATACAGTATCTCCCGGGCGAAGGTTATCCAAGAAAAGTTGAACGGTGTTATTTGGATGTTCAACCATAAGATGCACATCAAGAGGCTTCTTCGTAGCCTTTGCAATATATTTCATATCATTTAATGACATAGCATAGTTCGGCACATAACGACCATCCATAATATCTATATGGAACGAATCGATTCCTGCTTTATCAAGATTCTCAACCTCTTCGGCCAAATGTCCGAAATCTGCGCACATCATTGAAGCATTTAATTCAAAATTCATATTGTAATCCCCTTTTTGTTTAGTTAACTAAACGTCTACGTTTTGTATCATTATAGGCTTTTTAAGTTCCTGATACAATTGAACCAGCGAACTTGGATCTCCGAAATATGCATCAGAAACAGCAAGTGCTCTGTCCATGTCCGGGGTATCATCGTATATTCCCCAGCCATCAGCTATATATTTGTCCACAATAGCCTTATATTTTTCCCATAGTTTAGGATGCATGGACTCAATAGTAGCCTGTATAAGCGGATGTGGTCTCCACCAAAGTATTACATCCTCACGGTTTTCATAAAAGGTATCAAGTACTCTTTTTATTTTATCGACCATTTCTTCGCCATTCTTAATCAAAGCTCCGACACTGGTATTATATAGAATAATCTTACGCCTGCTGCCATCGGGTCTTAATATAAGTTTAAGCCATTCTTCCGGAATATTACTGTCCTCATCCCGAAGACTCTTAATCTTCTCTATCTTAGGCGAACCGATTCCCTTAATCTTGGCTTCCCACATCTTGCGGCTTTGCATTTCTTTGTTATCGGAATCCTTGAACCAATCGAGAGCAATATTTACATAAGCCTGCGCCATGGCAGGGGACTGAACCCATACTTCATCCGCCCACAAAACTCCCGGTACAGTAACAAAATGTTCAATAGATTTAAGATAATTGGGATCATCAGGCCTTGCCTCTGCCAAAACAAAATAGGGAATATAAATAAGTTTATCTGTCATTTCCCTAAGATGCGGGCAGTAAAAAAACGGATGTACACTTGTTACATAATTATATTCATCGTATGGATTATGGATATAAATCTCGTCAGGATGGCGAGCCTCGAAATTATAGTCATCATAATGAACCGTCGGCACATCTGCCGGATACTCATCACGTTCGTAGTGAACCTCCTTGAAACTGCCGTCCGGGTTCTTATCATAATAAGGAATCGGAATTACAATTGCCGTAGTATCCGGGTCTTCATTTGCCTTCTTCCATACGCTCTCAAGGGAATCCCACATAGATGCCTTGTAGGGAAGGAATACGACCTCCTTCGTTTCATGAAAAGTATATAATTCCTGATTACATTTATTAACACAGGCATCAAGTCTATTTACCGCAGTCTCCTGCCCCTGTGTAAAAAGATATAATATCTCGCAGTAATCCTCCAGTGCCTTAACGGCCTCGGTACCTTCGCCTTCGGATTCTTCAATCATATTACCCACAGTAATCGCCGCGTCCTGGCAATCCTGAAGAAGCGTACCCAGATTCTGCATATCTCCCGACTTAACAAGTGTCTTAATGCTGCGGTGTGCCTTAAGAAGCGTCTGCAATATTCCGATTATTTCGTTTTTGATGTATTTGCGCATAAATGTTCCCCGACGATAATTGTCGTTTACTTAAATTTGAAAATACTTTTATACTTTTTATACTTTGATTTTTCTTTTATACTTTTAGTATTATAATCCGAGCCATTCAACAACTCTCTTACAATTATTATCATCACAGTACTGTACCAATTGATTCATTAACCTGCGGCGCTTATCTATAGCAGAATCCTCACCCTTAAATACTTCATTAATATATCTTAAGAAGTCTTCAAAATTATATATTTCCTGTCCCGGAATCCAATCCTTAATGGGATCAAAAACAAATCCACGACTTTGTTCATATTCTTCAACATCATCAAGAGTAAACGCTATCGGTCTGTCTAAAGATAAATAGTCTATTGCTGCAGAAGAATAGTCGCTGATAAGCGCGTCAGCATCTGCAAGGATTCTGTTTATTATCAAATCTTTTGCCAGCAAATCTTCATTGTATAACAGCTTAATATTTGAATATTCACCGACATCTACCAAGCCTTTCTTCTGGAAAGGATGTAGTTTAATTATTATGCATAAATCACGTTCTGCCAAGTAGTCATTCAACGTTCTTAATTGCTCAACGGTACCGACAATCGGAAGTCCCGTCTGGGTTATCAGGTTATACTGATTGAGTTCCGAAAGTTGATCCTGGGCCATTCTAAATGTAGGTAACCAAAGTATATATTTGTCCGCTTTTACGCAATCTAATATTTCATTCAGCGGTTCTTTATATGGCATGTGTAACCAATCCTGCTTAGGATATCCGGTTATTACTACCTGATCGTCTCTAAGTCCATATATATCACGATGAATCTGTCTGTATTTTTCACTGATTACAATATTATATTCATAACGATTCTCACATGATGAAAAATTAACACGAGTCTTAAACCCGCAACCGTGCCAAAGCTGTATACGAATCTGATCCTCTCGGCAGGCCCCCGCGAATCCATAAGCATCAGTCATAAAAATATACTTTGCCTTACACATAACATCATAATATGTGTTTCTGTTCGCTACATCATCTGTCGTTGCCCAGTCGTAAGCTATGAACTTAACATTTCGTTTAGCAAAGGGCTTATCTGCGAATTCTTCCGGTTTTTTCACCAGCCATACCAGCGTATATTTATCATCCAAATGTACACTCAACATATACTCAAATAATGCACGCGCATTGTCAGCATAGTCCATTCCGGGCACATATGAATTCTCATGAGGTCCCGAACGAAAGACTATGATATCCTCAAGCGGTGCATTACCGAATTGTCTTCGATATTCAATTTCATATTCCCTGTGAACAGGGTTTGTTAAAAGAGTGTAGTCAGGTGTATGCATAGATTCGAAATTTATTTAATATGTCCATTCATCATTCTAAAATTTTATCGATGATATCTTTTGACTTAATATAGGGAATATCAAGAACTTTTATTCTATATTCTTCAATACCATTATCCGCCAAATCATATTTAATAGATTCGGAGGTCTTCTCGTCAATTATGGCAATCAATAAATAATCAAAATCATTTTCATATATCATATCTGTTGATTCGACCGATAATCCTTGTCTTTGATACATTTCGAACTGCTTATCCACCCATAATACATCTGAGCTTATTTCTTTAGCATACTCATACATCTTTTTGCCAAATCTTCCGGCGCCATATATTACCAACTTACTATTAACAGGGATTCCCCCATATATCATAAACTTCTCATGTTCCAAATCATACTTTTGAGGAACGATTCTGACAATCATATGTGAAGTAAATGCGTATAGTTGTTCCATAAGCGTATTCGAAAATTGGCTTTCTGAAAACACACTTTGTAAATAAAAAAACAGTAATTTGATTGACAAAAAATCTCTTTCTTCGAATGTATTCTGGCTCATCGAAGTACTATATTGACAATAATGGTAATGCGCATCATTCATAACACAAACTTTTTTTGATTCTAGCAAAAGTGGATATAACAATGCCACATCCTCACCATTTCGAATCTTTGATGGCACTTGAGTTTGACACTTTAACAATACATCTTTCTTATATAGTTTTGCACACGCTGAACCCTTAATTCCCGCATTATAATATGAATCGGTAGAAAGCATTTTAGAATATACCGCTTCCACCATCCTTTCACCATCATATATCCCATCCGGTACTAAATTTCCAGCATACACAGAATTATTCTCAAATTGACGATAGAATGCTGACGCTACCACATCACAATCATATGCTTTAATTTGATTAACCATAGATAAAAGATAATCCTCATCTACCCAATCATCCGAATCAACAAATGTAACATATCTCCCATTTGCATTTTTTACACCGGTTTTTCGCGCTTCACTTTGTCCTTCATTATTCGTTTTATTAATAACAAGTACTTTGCTATATGCCTTTGCATAATCCAACAAAACTTCCCTTGAGTTGTCTAAAGATCCATCATTTACACAAACAACCTCAAAATTATCATATTTTTGTTTCAGAATACTGTCCAAACATTTTGAAATCGTCTTCGCCGAATTATATACAGGAATAATTACCGAAACTTCGACATTTTCTGTTACTACCCTTCTTGAATATTCTATAACTCTGCTATTAAATGTATCCACGGCAGACTTGTCCAATATTTCACAAATTATAGGTTCAAATGTGGCACAATCTACGTTTAGACAATCACACATCCTCTTAACCTTAGCATACGCCATTCCATCAATACCTTTATCTAAAGCACTCACAATAGTCCCGTGAGCCACCCCTGAAGCACGTGCAAACGCTCTAATGCTTGGATATTGTTCCAAAATAATTGACTTCAATTTTTCAGTTTTATCTCTATCTGTTCTGTTGCAAGAGCTATTAATTTCCATTATTTTCCCTTGAAAGTGTAATACACATATGATATATTTAGTTTAGGTACTTAGGTGCCTCTTTTGAAAATTATAGGTAAAAAATAACCGCTAACTTTCTCAGGGCTAGGCGGTTATTTTTTATGTCTAAAACATATCTTGATTACAAGACCTATAAGTGTCACAAGGAACAGACCAATTTGGATCAATTCTTCATATGTAACATATCCCATAGGCAACACCTCCTCTCCCAAAAGAGGACACCTGTTCCCTATGAGTAGTTTAACACACCATGTTTGAAATTTCAAACACTATACTTAAATCACTTCACTATATATTTAAAATATTCTCATCAATCATTTCTGCGAAACTTATAACATTCTTTTCCGGCACACCCATATACTCTAAAAGTTGTTTTTTCATTTCTGAATAATATACAAATGAAGCTATAACAACTATGTTTTCTGTACACAAATCATCCACTTTACGAATAATATGATCATAAATATATGTACCCTGTTTTTGCATCATATTATCCACTACTAATTCTATCGTTACTCCGCTTGATTCTAATGCAGAAATACAGCATTTACCGATTTCACCTGCACCCATAACTGCGATTCTATGTCCCTTTAGTCTAGCAATTACACTTTCTAACACATAATTTGCTATTTTCTTATTTGCCTCTCGATACATCAGCAAATAATCATATGCTTTTCTCCTATTAATGATTTCGCGTTTCATTTCTTCATCAGACGCATACTTTAACGCGATCTCCATATTTTCCTTATTCATCAATTTCACATGCGTAGATGATTTCCCAGCAAGCCCATAAACAGCAATTTCAATCGGAATATAAGTAAAAGAAACTCCTTTTAAATATTGTTTTAATGCCCACTCATAGTCAGCAGAAATCTCATAGTCTATGTCAAATGCACTATTATTAAACAACGTTTTTCGTGCAACCATACCTTGATGATTATATATCATCCCATTGACCCGTAAATCAGAAGTTTCCTTAAAAACTTGTTTTCTTTTTTCAATCTGACCATCACGATTTAAATAAACATTAAAGCAGTAAATATCTTTTTTATCTTCCTTACTAATTGTGTCCACAATTATTGAAAGTGCATTCTCCACATAATAATCGTCAGCTCCCAAAAACATTACAAAATCACCATTACAATGTTTGATGCCTTTGTTCATTGCATCATATATTCCCAAATCTTTCTCACTAACCCAAAAACATATTTGATTACTATATTGACGAATAAGTTCAACCGTTCCATCCGTAGAACCACCGTCAATAACAATATATTCTACGTCAATGGAATCATTATGTTGGCTAATCACACTACGAATCGTTCTTTCAATAGTGTTAACCGCATTATAAACTACTGTAACAATGCTAAACTTCATTACGTCTTTCCCTATCTTTATATTTGCTTTCTATACACATGGATTATTCACCGCATTAAACATATCAAAATTTCTTTTTTTACCGGTCAATATCAAACCTTGATTAATATCTTTCATTGCATCAGCATTTCCGATTGCGACAAAAACCACTTCATCATCAGCAATTATTATTTCTGATGGCGAATAAATATTAACTCCTAAATATGAGCCTTTTTTATTCTTATCTATATACCCCTTTAAACATATTTCAAGAACCTCTACCCATTCCCTTATTTTAAATCCATATTGACCGGCTCCCCATATGTATGCGCTCGTATAACTTTGTTCCCGTGCTATTCTTCTTATATGATACAAATACCATAGATGATTTAATGTATATTCAGAATAATCCGAATTAGGAAAACAATATCTAATATCTTTTACAAGATCTTTTAATTCAGAAATACAAAATGTTCCTCTAAAATCATAATTGCACATAATCTGATTATAGTATTCTTCTAGTCGTTCACCCACAGCAGAAAAACTATGGTTATTACAATATGTTATATACGCATTTTCAATTATTCTATTTAAACTACCATCTTCGCGGGCAACAAGAAATCGTTCAAATGCTTCACTTATATATTCTTCTCCAAAGCCACCTGTCAAGAATCCATTTTCGCCATCTACTACCAATTCGGTAATACCACCCGCCGGAGTTGAAATAATAGGAACATGATTTGCCATGGCTTCAACTAATACACCAGGATACGATTCCGTTGAACTTGTATGGATTAACACATCGGAAGTAGACATATATTCTTCAACATTGTCAACATATCCTTTAAAATGAATCATTCCTCTTAAGCTGTGTTCTTCTACGTAGTTAGCGCACTCTACTCCATACGAGCTGTTACAATAGCCAAGAAACGTCAGCATAATTTTCATTCCATTAGCAATACACTTTTCAACGCATTTTATCAAATCTAGCTGTCGCTTATATCTATCAACATTTCCAACATTAATAATTCGTATGTAACCGTCATCAACTGTTTGTTTTACATCAACTTCTACTGATTTTTCATAAGGAACTCTTATGCATCGACTCTCAATATGTAATCCTGTTTTCCATTTATCCGAATACAAAATCGAATCTGCACAATGATATTTAGGAAAAACATTGCACCATTCAATATTAAATGATTCTTCAGATACTGGGAAGATACTCATAAGATGAGGAATTCTAAATTGATTTGAAACCACTTCAGCAGTTAAATTCAATTGATTATAATGGATAAAATCCGGAGCAAAAGATTCAACTCTTTTCGTAATATCGACATAATCTACATCTGTTGCTAAAATGTCGATATCTTCTATACATACCGCACATTTGTAACAGCACTCTTCATATGATAAAAATAATGTATCACACAGATTTTTAACATCAGTATTGGCATATTCATCCGCAAGTGGTAATAGAACATGTACATTATGTCCTCTCATCTGCATTATTTTTGCTTCCTTGAGCAAAACCTTATCTGCTCCGCCCACGACTCCGGGATGAGCCAAAAAATATAGAATTTTCATTGGTTAATCCTCAAAATATGTATATTATCTATATTGGCATCCATCAAATGTGCTGCAATTTCATAAGAAAACCTATTATATACAATGTAATCTGCCTGGGGATATTTCTTTACTACAGTTTCATAACTTTCAATATTTACGCCATTAAAAGTGCTAGCATATAAACTATCATTGTTATCAGATATTGCTACTACTTTCGTAATAACACCTTTCTCATTCAAAGCCGACCAAAGACTTTCTAAATCTTTTCCGGCTCCACATATAACCAATTCCGTAGCATCATCCAGATAATCGTCAAACAAAATTTTACCTATATACTTCATATAGTTTCCTCCCACATTGCAGATATCATGCGCGAGAATTCATCCTTATTCCAATTTCTAACAATATTTCTTGGCACTTCAAACTCTTCATCACCACTTCGCCATATACCCGGAATATTGGCCGCCGATTTTGCAAATGTCCGAGTACAGATATCAATAGAATTACCATCATAATCGCTTTTTGTGCCAAACGGATACGAAAAAGTGGTAATGCTACGATGGAAAATTTTTTCAAGTTCTGTTTTAGAATTAATTATCTCTAACTGTTGCTCATCCAATGACATGGATGAAAGTTTAGGATGATTTTGGGTATGTGCGCCAATACATATTCGTTCCAAATTGTATTTCTGAATATTGTGTGATTGAACAACTCTATTTTCCGTTCTTCCAATATTGTTATAGTCATTCCACTTCTGTAGTTGACCAAGCCACTTATCACGTGTTGCAACAGAAATATAATTCTTCATTATCCAATGCAGCGAATAATACATATCCAATCTTCTTTCATATGAAGAAGTGTTCCATCGACATTTCCAAAAAGCATCTTCCAATTCAAAAAAAGTCCTGTATTCCTTCTCTACCAACAAGTTTCTTTCTAGTTCATCCCACCATAATTCTTTATCAGTATTTAGATTTCCTGTCGAAACAAATATACAAGCAGGTGTTGCATATCTATTGAGAATCGGAATAGCTATTTCAAAATTATCCTCATAACCATCATCAAAAGTTATACAAACATAATTTCCATCATCTAAAGCATTCCAATTATCATCAAACGAAACTACTTTGTAATTATCTGATATCCATTCGATTTGGTCACAAAAATTTTCTGGAGTAACCGATAATAATTGAATATCGTTATTAAATTCGCGCACCCTATGATATAGGAGAGTAAGTACATTAACCATACCGCTATTCCTTATGCAATATACACCCAATTATCATGGGGTAATGTTCATCATAGTATTCAAAGTCTTCTTTATCAAAATCCTCTGCACACATTCCATAAAGATATCCCATAGCTAATTTGACATTCCCATATGTACAAATTGAAATATTCTCATTTTTAAAGTTATTGCTAAACAGGGCTTTCACCCCATCTGGATAGAATCCATAAAAATGCCCCCACCTATCAG
The DNA here is from genome assembly GCA_045642345.1 of Lachnospiraceae bacterium. Taxonomy (GTDB): domain Bacteria; phylum Bacillota; class Clostridia; order Lachnospirales; family Lachnospiraceae; genus JAILLW01. The sequence continues at coordinate 3,041 of JAZUIS010000057.1, read as the reverse complement.
CATCAAACCTAGAAATCTGAGAAATGCCAGCCACTGTAACAAGTGCATTTCCACCATGTTTTAACATTCTGTATATATTGTCAGAAACTGTTGACAAATCGTTTAAAAACATAAGTGTCTGTGTAATTATTGCACAATCTACCAATTCACTTTTGATACCTTCTCCCGAAACCAAATCGCCCTTTATAGCATTCTCACCACCTTCTACATGAAGTATAAACGCATTTTTAACATCGGTTCCGTACTTATTTGTATATGTATTTTCTGCAATTTCAACACAATCCCCTTTAATTAAATCACTGTTTTCTTTCAAAAATCTTTCAATATATATTCTATCAATAGGAGTTCCCCTATCAGTCCCAAACACTCTGCTAAATGGCGTTGGTAACATCTTTGAAATATTCATGGCAAGTTCATTACTCTTTAATTGTTCCGCACGTTTTTCTTGAGCCCAAACTGTTTCACCATCAATAATCCGAGATGCATCAATCCCAGCATCAAGCAATTGTTTCCGCATCTCCATATAATACTTTTTAGAAGAAATATAAATCGAACAATTATACTTATCTTTAGGAAATTTAACTACAGAATATATTGGAATTCTTTCAATGGGAGAAATTTGAACATTATTATCAATAAATGCTGCAATTTCATAATGATTAACTAAATAATCTTCATATTTATTAAAACTATTTCCTATACCAAAAATAATTATTTCTTCGTTTTTCACTTCATCACCCGATTAATTTCTCTTTAACATACGTCAGTTCTTCCTGTGTTGCAGAAATTGCGATCAAAACATATCCATTTCCCACTAACTTCTCATCTAATTCAGCCACTCTTCTATTTCCATCTACAAAAAAGCGGTCATGTATCTCTATGCAGATTTGTGAAATATCTATCTTAGTAAAATCAATTGATTTTATTACATCAAATTCTGAACCTTCAATATCTAACTTAAGAATGTCAATTTTGGAGTGATTCAGCCTATTTGCTATAGAATTAAGATTCTCCATCCTAACTTCTATTCCTTGTGAATGCAATTCATCGCGATTATATATTGATCCAGAAACATATTTCTCATTTTTAGGAAGAAAAAAGCATGCACTTCCATTTTTATCAGATAACCCTATCTTCTCAAAATGAAACTTTTTATTTTTAGAAATTGACTGTTTATTTATATAATCTATCGATTTAGGAGTTGGGGCAAATCCCCATATTTCAGGCTGATATTTATTAAATATTGCTTCGCTAAAAGAAATATCTTCACCTAATCCAAATGAATAAACTAATTCTATGCTTTCCATTTCCAAAATTGAAAAACCCCCATATTCAGAGCCATATGTTTTTATATTGCTATTTGTTGCATTTATCATATCCATTTTTAAAGGTTTATACTCCAAAAATGATATGAGGGTTATAAACTTTGAAGCTTCTTCTTCCGTAACCATTTTTTTAATTCTGGCAATATCATATCCCGGAATAACAATAATTTTTTCAGCGTCCTTTGGAATATTATCCGGTCTATACACTTTTACTCCATCTTCAACATCAGTTTGGGGATGCGATACAATAATGCCTATAACTTGAACGAAATTCCTTAGTCTATACAATAATTCTTTGCAAATAATCCCTGTTCCCCATATACATATTTTCGTGACACTATTTCTTTTACACCACATTGACATAGCATCATCACGATGTGCCGTAGCTAATAGATTATATGCGAGTTTACGATTATGAGTTTCACGTGTCAATGGGTTGATCCATGGATAATAATCAGCAAATAATATTTCATAATCATCAATTACTTCAATTTTATCAGGTAATTTTATTTTTGTTTGTTTACTTATAGGTCTTTCTTTCCAATCTATCTTTGCTACTCCGCTATGAACTCCAGAACCGTCGAAACCAATATTATTTACTAAAGATTCATATGGTGACAAACACAACCCACGTTCAGAAATAACATTCAGCGCCCAAAAGACTGCCCATGAGTCTGTTTTCCCATATATATTATTTATTAACGTAGATTCTAAATCTTGGCCCCATATATCTAACCATTTTGACAAACTACTATTCTTTTTTATTCTTCCTAAAATACGATATTCTCGTTCAAAAAATTTCCATCTATCTTTCCATGTTCCCCAACCGCAAGAATTAATTCTTCCAACAAAATATGCGTCGCAACCATTATTGGGTACATCTATCGGCTCTGCAGACGCGCCAATAGAAAACACTCTGGATGCATCTGCATATTTTTGTAAAGCCATGACCATATATTCCATAAACTGAGGATGGGGTACACAATCGTCTTCTAAGACTATAGCTGCATCATACTTACTTAAAACATAAGATACACCTTCTGAAACCGAATCGGCTAGGCCTTTATTAAAATTACTTGTGATGATTTCATTATCACACCATGCAATATTATGAATTACAGTTTCCACCTCATTCCAGTCTTTTTCAATAGTTGTCTTTTTCTTTCCATCATGAAATATGAACAATTTATTAGGCAAAACCGTATTATGTGACAATGCCGCTAACACCTTATTAGTGTGTAACGGTCTATTATACGTAAATAATATAGTAGCTATATTCATTATTACCCCTCACAATAGATGTTATTTTGCTTTTGTATATATTACTGTCCTAATAAATTTGCTTGTAGCACAATAGCCCTTTGCCACAAGATATGCATTAACATCACTATCTAAAACATCTTTCAATGTACTTCCAAGTTGTTCGACAAGAATGCATCCAAAAGACACTTTAGCAAAGTCAATGGTTTTTAACACTTCTAATTCCATCGTTTCAACATCAATGTCAATAAATTCTGCATACTGTATGTCATTTTCGGCAAAGATAGTATCTAGTCTCTTTGTTGAAACCAATATGGATGAAAGTTGTTCATAATTCGATTCACTTAACACCTTTTCGACTCTATCACTATTAAATGTATTTACTCCCGGTTCACTAAATCGGTAATACTCCATTACTCTCTCTTCACTTGCAATGCCGCAGCAAACATTTATATC